>NZ_JAKRGC010000183.1 GCF_022347745.1 Streptomyces sp. OfavH-34-F | reverse complement strand
CGGCGGCCCCGGCTGCGGCTGCGGCCCGCCGAGCGGGTGCCGGTCGCGGCCGGCCTGCGCTGGGGCTGGGCCGGCTGCGGGACCTCTATGACGACCGCGACGCCGGAGGGTTCGCGGGCGCCGGTGAGGCGGCTCAGTTCCTCGTCGGTGGACTTGATGCGGGTGGTGCGGGGGGCGATGCCCGCGTCCTGCATCAGGCGGGTCATGTCCCGCTTCTCCTCGGGGAGGACCAGGGTGACGACGCTGCCGGACTCCCCCGCGCGTGCGGTGCGTCCGCCGCGGTGGAGGTAGTCCTTGTGGTCGGTGGGCGGGTCCACGTTGACGACGAGGTCGAGGTCGTCGACATGGATGCCCCGGGCCGCCACGTTGGTCGCGACGAGCGCGGTGACCTGGCCGTTCTTGAACTGGTCGAGGGTCCGGTTGCGCTGCGGCTGGGTGCGTCCGCCGTGCAGGGCGGCGGCGCGGACCCCGCTGGCCAGCAGCCGCTTGGCGAACCGGTCGGCGCCGCGCTTGGTGTCGACGAACATGATCACGCGGCCGTCGCGGGCGGCGATCCGGGTGGCGACGGCCTTCTTGTCGGTCTCGTCCAGGACGTGCAGGACGTGGTGCTCCATGGTGGTGACCGCGCCGGCCGACGGGTCGACGGAGTGCACGACGGGGTCGGTGAGGAACATCCTGACCAGGCGGTCGATGTTCTTGTCCAGGGTCGCCGAGAACAGCATCCGCTGGCCGTCGGGCTCGACCTGCTTGAGCAGGGCGGTGACCTGGGGCATGAAGCCCATGTCGGCCATCTGGTCGGCCTCGTCCAGGACGGTGATCGCGACCTGGTCCAGGCGGCAGTCGCCGCGTTCGATGAGGTCCTTGAGCCGGCCGGGGGTGGCGACGAGCACCTCGGCGCCGCGCCGCAGGGTGGCGGACTGGCGGGTGATCGACATGCCGCCGACGACGGTGGCCAGCCGCAGGTTGACGGCGGTGGCGTACGGGGTCAGCGCGTCGGTGACCTGCTGGGCCAGTTCCCGGGTGGGGACGAGGACCAGGACCAGGGGGGCCTTCGGTTCGGCGCGGCGGCCGGCGGTGCGGGCGAGGAGCGCGAGGCCGAAGGCGAGGGTCTTGCCGGAGCCGGTGCGGCCCCGGCCGAGGATGTCGCGGCCGGCCAGCGAGTTGGGCAGGGTGGCGCCCTGGATGGGGAACGGCGCGGTCACGCCCTGCGCGGCGAGGGTCTTCAGCAGGGCGGCGGGCATGTCCAGCTCGTCGAACGCCTCGGCGGCGGGCAGTGCGGGGGTGATGGTTTCGGGCAGCGCGAATTCGCCCTGCGGCGGGGTGGCCCTGCGACGGGGCGACGCCTTGCCGGAACCCTGTGCGGTTGCCTTCGGCCCGGCCGCGCCGCGCCCTCGGGAGGGGCGGTTGCGGGTGGGACGGTCCTGGCGTTCGGAGCGGGTCATACGGGTTTGTCCTCCTGGGACAGCACGAGCCGGGGCCCGCACCGTGAAGGTGCGGACCCCGGCTGCGAAGGATGCGTCGCCGACGATCAGGCGGGGACGATGTTCTCCGCCTGCGGGCCCTTCTGGCCCTGCGTGACGTCGAAGCTGACCTTCTGGCCCTCGACGAGCTCGCGGAAGCCCTGGGCGTTGATGTTCGAGTAGTGGGCGAAGACGTCGGCGCCGCCGCCGTCCTGCTCGATGAAGCCGAAGCCCTTTTCAGAGTTGAACCACTTGACGGTTCCCGTAGCCATGTTGTTCTCCTTCAGGAGGTGCAGTGCCGGAAATTCGCACTTTACGAATTCCAAGTCGCCGCATTGAGCCCCATCCGGAGAAAGCCGGAAAACAATAATGCGCCTGACGAAGCATTCCCGTCAGGCGCACATAAAGTCATGGGTACCAAAACTGCAACGAGGTCCACGGTAGCACGATCTGCCGTCGTGTGGTGTGACGTGGGCCTCGTCGCGGCCCGGCGCGGCGCTCAGCCGCCCTCGGAGAGCGTCCCCTCGTCGTTGCCCCGGCGGATCGTGCGCAGGGGGCGGCCGGGGTGCCAGGTGCTGATGACGATGGTGTCGCCGCCCTCCAGGCCGACCCGCACCACCTCGGTGGGTTCGACGCGGAAGAGGTGGAAGGGCTCGGGCGGGGTGCGCTCCTCGATGAAGCGGGCGAGCACCTCGGGGTCGGTGATCTCGACGGCGCGGCCGGAGATGCGGACGTCGCCGTCGGTCATCTCGGCGCCGGGGCCGGGGTTGGCGTGCACGCAGAAGCGGGGGTCGCGGCGCAGGTCGAGGGCCTTGCGGGAGTTCGGCATCATCCCGAGGTGCGGCTCGTCCCGCCAGAAGTCGACCTCCAGGCCGGTGAGCCGGGGCGAGCCGTCGGCCCGGAGGGTCGCGAGGACGTGGTGCCGGTGGAGGGCGAAGCGGCGGCGGACGGTGTCGGCGAAGGCGGGTTCGGCGGTGCGGAAGTCGGCCCAGGTCGTGGTGGTCATGACGTCATCGAAGCCGGGATACCCGACATCCTCTGTCCGTGTTTCCGCAGGAGTCGCCGGGCCCACCCGTTCGGGCGCCGGGCGCCGCCCTGGCGCGGGCGCACGGTGCCGCGTTCGCTATCTTGTTCGCCGCCGATCCCCCCACCGGCCGCCGCATACCCGTACGGACGAAGGAGCCGGCCATGGAGGCCGACGTCACCACGTGTTACCGCCATCCGTCGTACGAGACGTATGTGAGCTGTGTGCGCTGCGAGCGGTTCATCTGCCCCGCCTGCATGCGGGAGGCGGCGGTGGGCCACCAGTGCGTGGAGTGCGTGAAGGAGGGGCAGCGCTCGATGCGCCGGCCCCGGACGGCGTTCGGCGGCACGGTGTCGCGGACGGCGGTGCCCGTCGTCACGTACGCGCTGATCGGCCTGAACGTGCTGGCGTACCTGGCGGAGCTGATACGGCCGGGGCTCGTCGACCGGTTCGAGATGGCGGGGGCCTGGCTGACCGACGGGGACGGCGCGCGGTACGTCTACGTCGACGGCGGCTATCCGGGGTTCGACGTGGTCGGGGTGGTGGGCGGCGAGTGGTACCGGCTGCTGACCGGCTCCTTCCTCCATCTGCCGCCGGACGGCACGTCGTTCGGGTCGCTGCCGTTCGGGGTGCTGCACATCGTGTTCAACATGTACGCGCTGTGGACGCTCGGCCGGGGGGTCGAGGAGCAGCTGGGCCGGGTCCGTTTCCTGGCCCTGTACCTGCTGTCCGCGCTGGGCGGTTCGGTGCTGGTGTACCTGGTCTCGCCGACGGACGCGGTGGTGGGCGCCTCGGGTGCGATCTTCGGTCTCGTCGCCGCGTTCTACGTGATCGGGCGGCGTCTGGGCCGGGACCGGCGGGAGGTCAACGGCTTCCTGGCCGGGTTCCTGGTGTGGATGCTGCTGTCGGCGGCCTTCACCTCGTGGGAGGCGCATCTGGGCGGTCTGCTGACCGGGGCGGCGGTGACGGTCGTGTACGCGTACGCGCCCGCCGGGCGGCGGGCGTACGTGCAGGCGGCCGGCTGTGTGGTGCTGGGGGCGGCGCTGGTGCTGCTGGTGGTCCTGAAGACGGCGGCGCTGACCGGCTGAGCGGGGGCCGGGGGCCGGCCCCGGTCTGACACGATGACGCGCATGCGGAACGATCACTTCCCGCCGCTCCTGCCCGCCCCGGTGCGGCGGCTGCACCCCCTGGACTGGCTGGCCGGCGGGCTGCTGCTGGCGGGCGTGGTCGCGGTGGCGACCGGGCTGCTGCCGTCCGCCGCCGCGCAGGACCAGGTGCGGCGCATCGGTCCGCTGCTGGCCTTCCTGGCGACGGTGATCGTGCTGGCGGAGCTGGCGGGCCGGGCGCAGGTCTTCGACGTGGTCGCGGCATGGGTGGCGCGGGCGGGACGGGGGCGCTATCCGCTGCTGTTCGGCCTGTGCGTGGCGTTCGCCTCGCTGACGACGATCACGCTGAACCTGGACACCACGGCGGTGCTGCTCACTCCGGTGATGCTGGCGCTCGCCGGGCGGGTGGGGATCGCGGCGGTGCCGCTGGCGATGACGACGGTGTGGCTGGCCAACACGGCGAGCCTGCTGCTGCCGGTGTCGAACCTGACCAATCTGCTGGCGGCGGACCGGGTGGCGCTGTCCCCGGCCGGGCTGGCGGCGGTGATGTGGCTGCCGCAGCTGGCGGCGATCGGGGCGACGGCGCTGTGCCTGTGGGTGTTCTACTGGCGCCGGGGCCGGCGGGGCGCCGACACGTACACCCCGCCGCCGCTGCCCTCCCCAGGGGACCGGGTGCTGCTGGGGGTGTGCTCGGCGGCGTGTGCCGGGTTCCTGCTGGCGATCCTGCTGGTGGAGGTTCCGCTGTGGTCGGCGTCGCTGGTGGCGATGGTGGTCGTGGTGGCGGCGTACGCGGTGCGGCGGCCCGGGGAGCTGCGGCTCTCGCTGATCCCGTGGCGGCTGCTGGTGCTGGTGCCGGGGATGTTCCTGGTGGTGGAGACGGTCGACGCGCACGGGCTGCACGAGGTGCTGGTGCGGGCGCTCGGCTCGGACGAGGGCCTGGCCGGGCTGCTGCGGACGGCCGGGGTGGGTGCCGGGCTCGCCAACGTGCTGAACAACCTTCCGGCGTACGTGGCGGGTGAGGCGGTCGTGCCGGCGGACCACCACCGGCAGTTGCTCGCGCTGCTGATCGGGGTGAACGCGGGGCCGCTGGTGACGCCGTGGGGGTCGCTGGCGACGCTGCTGTGGTTCGAGCGGTGCCGGTGGCAGGGGACGCGGATCGGGGTGCGGCGCTTCGCGCTGACCGGTCTGGTGCTCGCGGTGGTGGCGACGGGGGCGGCGACCTGTGCGCTGGCCCTGACCGGCTGAGCGCCGCCGGAGCCCCCCGCCCGTGGCCGTACGGCCCGCGTGTCCGTCCCCGGACGCGCCACGGCGCCTGCCGGGTCCGGTCGGGGACGGGCAGGCGCCGCGTTCAGTTCCGCACGCCGTTGTGCGGGACGTCTGTGTGCCGTGTCAGACCGTGAGGGCACGGTCCGTCGGGCGGATCGGGGCCGGCAGGGCGCTGGCTCCGGTCAGGAAGCGGTCCACGCCGCGTGCCGCGGAGCGGCCCTCGGCGATGGCCCACACGATGAGGGACTGGCCGCGGCCCGCGTCCCCGGCGACGAACACGCCGTCGACGTTGGTCGCGTAGTCCGCGTCACGGGCGATGTTGCCCCGTGCGTCGAGTTCCAAACCGAACTGCTGGACCAGGCCGTTGGACTGGTCGGTGCCGGTGAAGCCCATCGCGAGCGTGACCAGCTGCGCGGGGATGACCCGCTCGGTGCCGGGCTTCTGCTCCAGCTTACCGTCCTTGAACTCCACCTCGACGAGGTGGAGGGCCTGGACGTTGCCGTCCTCGTCCCCCTCGAAGTGGGTGGTGGAGACGGAGTAGACCCGCTCGCCGCCCTCCTCGTGCGCGGAGGTGACCTTGTAGAGCATGGGGAAGGTCGGCCAGGGCTGGTTGGCGTTCCGCTCCTCGCCGGGCCGGGGCATGATCTCCAGCTGGGTGACGGACAGGGCGCCCTGGCGGTGCGCGGTGCCGACGCAGTCGGCGCCGGTGTCGCCGCCGCCGATGACGACGACGTGCTTGCCCTCGGCGGTGATCGGGGAGACCGTCAGGTCGCCCTCCTGCACCTTGTTGGCGAGCGGCAGGTACTCCATCGCGAAGTGCACGCCGTTCAGCTCGCGGCCCGGCACGGGCAGGTCGCGCGAGACGGTGGCGCCGGCGGCGATGACCACGGCGTCGTAGCGGCGGCGCAGCTTCGCGGCGTCGATGTCCCGGCCGATCTCGATCTCGGTGCGGAACTTGGTGCCCTCGGCGCGCATCTGCTCGATGCGGCGGTTGATGTGCGACTTCTCCATCTTGAACTCGGGGATGCCGTAGCGGAGGAGGCCCCCGATGCGGTCCGCGCGCTCGTAGACGGCGACGGTGTGGCCGGCGCGGGTCAGCTGCTGGGCGGCGGCGAGGCCGGCCGGCCCGGAGCCGATGACGGCGACGGTCTTGCCGGACAGCCGCTCCGGCGCCTGCGGGGTGACGTCACCGTTGCCCCACGCCTTGTCGATGATCGAGACCTCGACGTTCTTGATGGTGACGGCCGGCTGGTTGATGCCGAGCACGCACGCGGACTCGCAGGGCGCCGGGCACAGCCGCCCGGTGAACTCCGGGAAGTTGTTCGTGGCGTGCAGCCGTTCGGCGGCGGCGGTCCAGTCCTCGCGGTAGGCGTAGTCGTTCCACTCGGGGATGAGGTTTCCGAGCGGGCAGCCGTTGTGGCAGAACGGGATGCCGCAGTCCATGCAGCGGCCGGCCTGCTTGCTGATGATCGGGAGCAGCGAGCCCGGAACGTAGACCTCGTTCCAGTCCTTGACGCGCTCGCCCACCGGGCGGGTCTGCGCGACCTCGCGGCCGGTGGTCAGGAAGCCCTTGGGGTCAGCCATTGGTCGCCGCCTCCATCATCTTCTCGGTGGTCTCCTGCTCGGAGAGACCGGCGAGCTCAGCGGCGTCCTTGGCGGCGAGCACTGCCTTGTAGGTGGACGGGATGATCTTGCTGAAGCGGGTCACGGCGGTGTCCCACTCGGCGAGGAGCTTCCCGGCGACGGTGGAGCCGGTCTCCTCCTGGTGGCGGCGCACGACGTCGTGCAGCCACTGCGTGTCGGTCTCGGTGAGTTCCTCGACGGCACCGAGGTTACCGGCGTTGACGTTGTCGCGGTCGAGGTCGATGACGTAGGCGACGCCGCCGGACATGCCGGCCGCGAAGTTGCGTCCGGTCTCGCCCAGGACCACGGCGTGGCCGCCGGTCATGTACTCGCAGCCGTGGTCGCCCACGCCCTCGGAGACGACGGTGGCGCCGGAGTTGCGGACGCAGAAGCGTTCGCCGGTGCGGCCGCGGAGGAAGAGTTCACCGCCGGTGGCGCCGTAGGCGATGGTGTTGCCGGCGATGGTGGAGTACTCGGCGAGGTGGTCGGCGCCCCGGTCGGGGCGGACGACGACGCGGCCGCCGGACAGGCCCTTGCCGACGTAGTCGTTGGCGTCGCCCTCCAGGCGGAGGGTGACCCCGCTGGGCAGGAAGGCGCCGAAGGACTGGCCCGCGGAGCCGGTGAAGGTGATGTCGATGGTGTCCTGGGGCAGGCCCGCACCGCCGAACTTCTTCGTGACCTCGTGGCCGAGCATGGTGCCGACCGTGCGGTTGATGTTGCGGATCGGGAGCTGGGCGCGGACCGGCTGGGCGGCCTCGGGGGTCGCGGCGCCGAGGGCGTCGGCGGCCAGCTCGATCAGCTGGTTGTCGAGCGCCCGGTCCAGGCCGTGGTCCTGCTCGGTGTTCCGGTACCGGACGGCACCCTCGGGCAGTTCGGGAACGTAGAACAGCGGGGCCAGGTCCAGGCCCTGGGCCTTCCAGTGGGTGACGGCCCGGTCGGTGTCGAGGAGTTCGGCGTGGCCGACCGCCTCCTCGATGCTGCGGAAGCCGAGTTCGGCGAGGAGTTCGCGGACCTCCTGGGCGATGAACTCGAAGAAGTTGACGACGTACTCGGCCTTGCCGGAGAAGCGGTCGCGCAGGACCGGGTTCTGGGTGGCGATGCCGACCGGGCAGGTGTCCAGGTGGCAGACGCGCATCATGACGCAGCCGGAGACGACGAGCGGCGCGGTCGCGAAACCGAACTCCTCGGCGCCGAGCAGGGCGGCGATGACGACGTCGCGGCCGGTCTTGAGCTGGCCGTCGGTCTGCACGACGATGCGGTCGCGCAGGCCGTTGAGCAGCAGCGTCTGCTGGGTCTCGGCCAGGCCCAGCTCCCAGGGGCCGCCCGCGTGCTTGAGCGAGGTGAGCGGGGAGGCGCCCGTGCCGCCGTCGTGGCCGGAGATCAGGACGACGTCCGCGTGGGCCTTGGAGACACCGGCGGCGACCGTGCCGACGCCGACCTCGGAGACCAGCTTCACGTGAATGCGGGCCGCCGGGTTGGCGTTCTTGAGGTCGTGGATCAGCTGGGCCAGGTCCTCGATGGAGTAGATGTCGTGGTGCGGCGGCGGCGAGATGAGGCCGACGCCCGGCGTGGAGTGCCGGGTCTTGGCGACCCACGGGTAGACCTTGTGGCCGGGCAGCTGGCCGCCCTCGCCGGGCTTGGCGCCCTGGGCCATCTTGATCTGGATGTCGTCCGCGTTGACCAGGTACTCGCTGGTGACGCCGAAGCGGCCGGAGGCGACCTGCTTGATGGAGGAGCGGCGGGCCGGGTCGTAGAGCCGTTCGGCGTCCTCGCCGCCCTCGCCGGTGTTGGACTTGCCGCCCAGCTGGTTCATGGCGATGGCGAGGGTCTCGTGCGCCTCGCGCGAGATGGAGCCGTAGGACATGGCGCCGGTGGAGAAGCGCTTGACGATGTCCGCGACGGACTCGACCTCCTCGATGTCGATCGAGGGGCGGTCCGACTTGAAGCCGAACAGGCCGCGGAGCGTCATCAGGCGCTCGGACTGCTCGTTCACCCGGTCCGTGTACTTCTTGAAGATGTCGTACCGGCGGTTGCGGGTGGCGTGCTGGAGGCGGAAGACGGTCTCCGGGTCGAACAGGTGCGGTTCGCCCTCGCGGCGCCACTGGTACTCGCCGCCGATCTCCAGCGCGCGGTGCGAGGCGGAGATGCCGGTGGCGGGGTAGCCCTTGGCGTGCCGGGCGGCGACCTCCTGCGCGATGACGTCGAGGCCGGCGCCGCCGATCTTGGTGGCGGTGCCGTTGAAGTACCGGTCGACGAAGGCCTGGTCGAGGCCGACCGCCTCGAAGACCTGGGCGCCGCGGTAGGAGGCGACCGTGGAGATGCCCATCTTGGACATGACCTTCAGGACGCCCTTGCCCAGGGCGTGGATGAGGTTGCGGATGGCCTGCTCGGCCTCGACGCCCTCGATGAAGGTGCCGGCCCGGACCAGGTCCTCGACGGACTCCATCGCCAGGTACGGGTTGACCGCGGCGGCGCCGTAGCCGATCAGCAGCGCGATGTGGTGGACCTCGCGGACGTCGCCGGCCTCGACCAGCAGGCCCACCTGGGTGCGCTGCTTGGTGCGGATGAGGTGGTGGTGGACGGCGGAGGTGAGCAGCAGCGAGGGGATCGGCGCGTGCTCGGCGTCGGAGTGCCGGTCGGACAGGACGATCAGGCGGGCGCCGTCCTCGATGGCGGCGTCGGCCTCGGCGCAGATCTCGTCGAGCCGGGCGGCCAGGGCCTCGCCGCCGCCGCCGACCCGGTAGAGGCCGGAGAGGGTGGCGGCCTTCATGCCGGGCATGTCGCCGTCGGCGTTGATGTGTATGAGCTTGGCCAGCTCGTCGTTGTCGATCACCGGGAAGGGCAGGGCGACGCTGCGGCAGGACGCGGCGTTCGGCTCCAGGAGGTTGCCCGAGGGGCCGAGGACGGAGCGCAGCGAGGTGACGAGCTCCTCGCGGATGGCGTCCAGCGGCGGGTTGGTGACCTGCGCGAACAGCTGGGTGAAGTAGTCGAACAGCAGCCGGGGCCGGGCGGAGAGCGCGGCGATCGGCGAGTCGGTGCCCATGGAGCCGAGCGGTTCGCCGGCGGTGCGGGCCATGGGGGCGAGGATGACGCGCAGCTCTTCCTCGGTGTAGCCGAAGGTCTGCTGGCGGCGGGTGACCGAGGCGTGGGTGTGGACGATGTGCTCCCGCTCGGGGAGGTCGCCCAGCTCGATCTCGCCGGTGGCCAGCCACTCCTGGTAGGGGTGCTCGGCGGCGAGGGACGCCTTGATCTCGTCGTCCTCGATGATGCGGTGCTCGGCGGTGTCCACGAGGAACATCCGGCCGGGCTGGAGGCGGCCCTTGCGGACGACCTTGGCGGGGTCGATGTCCAGGACGCCGACCTCGGAGGAGAGGACGACCAGTCCGTCGTCGGTGACCCAGTAGCGGCCGGGGCGCAGTCCGTTGCGGTCGAGGACCGCGCCGACCTGGACGCCGTCGGTGAAGGTGACGCAGGCCGGGCCGTCCCAGGGCTCCATCAGCGCGGAGTGGTACTGGTAGAAGGCGCGGCGGGCCGGGTCCATCGAGTCGTGGTTCTCCCACGCCTCGGGGACCATCATCAGCACCGAGTGCGGCAGCGAGCGGCCGCCGAGGTGGAGCAGCTCCAGGACCTCGTCGAAGGACGCGGAGTCGGAGGCGTCCGGCGTGCAGACGGGGAAGATCCGGTCGAGGGGCGCGTCGCCGAAGAGGCCGGAGGCGAGCTGGGACTCCCGGGCGCGCATCCAGTTGCGGTTGCCCTTGACCGTGTTGATCTCGCCGTTGTGCGCGACGAAGCGGTACGGGTGTGCGAGCGGCCAGCTCGGGAAGGTGTTGGTGGAGAAGCGCGAGTGGACCAGGGCGACCGCGGTGGCGAAGCGGGGGTCGGAGAGGTCCGGGAAGAAGGGTTCGAGCTGACCGGTGGTGAGCATGCCCTTGTAGACGAGGGTGCGGGCGGAGAGCGAGGGGAAGTAGACCCCGGCCTCGCGCTCGGCGCGCTTGCGCAGGACGAATGCCTTGCGGTCCAGGGCGATGCCGGTGCTCTCGCCGTCCGCCACGAAGAGCTGGCGGAACTCCGGCATGGTGGCGCGGGCGCCCTTGCCGAGGATGCCGGGGGTGACCGGGACCTCGCGCCAGCCGAGGACGGTGAGGCCCTCCTCGCCGGCGATGGTCTCCAGGGCGGCGACGGCGTCCTCGGAGCCGTCGGCGGGCAGGAAGGCGATGCCGACCGCGTAGGCACCGGCGTCGGGGAGGGTGAAGGGGACCTCGGCACGCAGGAAGGCGTCCGGGACCTGGAGCAGGATTCCGGCACCGTCACCGGAGTCGGGCTCCGAGCCGGTGGCGCCGCGGTGTTCGAGGTTGGTCAGCACGGTGAGCGCCTGCACGACCATCTCGTGGCCCGGCACACCGGTGAGCGTGGCTACGAACCCCACGCCGCAGGCGTCGTGCTCGTTGCGGGGGTCGTACATCCCCTGGGGGGCGGGGCGACCGTCCATGGGCGACCAGGCGTCGGTGCGCATCGGCTCTCCCGTCGTCGTCGTGGCATATGCGGTGCCGAGGGACGACGTTGGCCCTCTGCGAAAGTTGATGCAGGTTACATGATGGGGCGCTTCTCACAAAGCGGATGAACTGGTCCAACATGCGGACACCGCCGGAGACGGTGAAAGGGGTCGCTGTCGGATGATCGGCGCCCGGGGAGACCGCGGGGGCAGGCATCTTTGCCTGCGGTGCCTACGGCTCTTGCCCGGTGGCAGGGAAACCCAAACCACCAAGCGATGACTACTTATGCGCAGCCTTGTATAGAGCCTCATTTTATGACGGCCGGGCCGGTCCCGCCCAGGGGTGCGGGTCAGGACGTACGTCACACGACCGGCCCGCACATTTCGGGCCGATCGTGTGAAGCCGGGCCGCCCGGCACCTTCGGAGGGCGGTGGTCAGCCGCCGACCGCCACGCCGAACAGCGCGCCGAGCCCGTAGGTGATCGCGGCCGCCGCGCCGCCGAGGGCCAGCTGCCGCAGTCCGCTGAACCACCAGCTGCGCGCGGTCACCCGGGCCACCACCGCGCCGCAGCCGAACAGCCCCGCCAGGGCCAGCAGCACGGCCGGCCACAGCGCGTCGGCGCCGAGCAGGAAGGGCAGCACGGGCAGCAGGGCGCCCAGCGCGAAGGCGGCGAACGACGAACCGGCGGCCACCAGCGGCGAGGGCAGGTCGCCCGGATCGATGCCCAGCTCCTCGCGGGCGTGTATCTCCAGGGCCTGCTCCGGGTCGCGCGAGAGCTGGCGGGCCACCTCGCGGGCGAGCGCCGGTTCGACCCCGCGCGACTCGTAGAGCGCGGCCAGCTCCCGCTCCTCGTCCACCGGGTGCTTGCGCAGCTCGCGCCGTTCGACGTCCAGCTCGGCCTCGACCAGCTCGCGCTGGGAGGCGACGGAGGTGTACTCGCCGGCGGCCATCGAGAAGGCGCCCGCGGCCAGCCCGGCGAGCCCGGTGATGACGATGGTGCGGTGCGAGACGTCGCCGCCCGCCACGCCGGTCATCAGGGCGAGGTTGGAGACGAGCCCGTCCATCGCGCCGAAGACCGCGGGACGCAGCCAGCCGCCGTTGACGTCACGGTGGGTGTGGTTGTCCCGGTGCGCCTCGTGCAGGACGGCGTCGGTCTCGATGATGGCCACGGTGGTATCTCCCCTCTCCGGAGACGGGCCTTCTGCCCGCCCGCCCCCGCTCGACTCCTCGAAAATACGCACGAAAAAACGCCCCCGCCAGCAAGGCAGGCCGTACTTACCACCCTGCGTAACCGGATAGGTACGGCTTGCCTTGCTGTCCGGAAGGCTTCATCCGAGTGGCCCTTTTGTGCCGGTGATCTGCCTTCGTCCCGGCTCCGCGTGGAACGGATTCCACAGGCACGAGTACGGGCTCGGTACGAGCGAAGGGTCGACGCGATGGAGACGTTCGCAGGAAATCCGGCGGCACCGCGGGCGGACGGCAGCCGAACGGGCGCGCCGCGCCCCGGGCCGGAGCGGGGCGCGCCGGAGCGGGGGGCCCTAT
>NZ_JAKRGC010000182.1 GCF_022347745.1 Streptomyces sp. OfavH-34-F | reverse complement strand
CGTCGGCCGGCTCGGGCACCGCCACCGTGCCGGGCGCCAGGATCCGCAGGGTGCGAACGACCGTGCGGCCTGCCGACTGGTTGGCGGCCGCGATGATGCGGGTCTGCTCCAGCCGGGCCTTTGTCGCCCAGGCCGACGACTCGGGACACACCGTGAGCTGCCCGGAGTCGGCGTCGTACGACACGGCGGCGACGTGCCCGGCAAGCTCGGGGGCGATGGCCGCCCACCGCTCGCGCAGCGTCGCGCCGGCGGCCGGGAGCTCCCACGCGCGCTCGGTGACCAGCGCGCCGATCGCGGCCCCCAGGCCCATCGGCTCGCGCCCGTCCCGGCGCACCGTACGGACGATCCGCGGCTTCGTCTTCGCCTTCCGGCCGCCACCGTTGGCGCGTGCCGCCTCCATCGCGGCCCGCAGCGCGACCCGGGCCAGGTCGACGCCTGACACCTCGTCGGCGGTCATGCCTGCCCCCACGGGGTGTAGCCAAGGTCCAGGTGACCAAGGCCCGAAAGGCGCTGCACGGTCGCGACGAACGACCTGGTGAACAGGCGCTGCGCGGAGTGCTCGCCGTACCGGGCGATGTGGTCGTGGACGATCTGGTGGTCGTGCGCGGCGCGGGTGCGCCAGTCGAGTACCTGCTCGCGGGTCAGGTCCTCGAGGACGAGCTCCTGGTCGCCGTCGACGTCGACGGCCTCCGGGGCCGGGGCGACGGGGGCCAGGCGGGGCGCGGGCAGCACGATCGGGTCCACCGGCGCGGCCGGGACCTCCGGCTCGGACTGCGCGGCCGCGGCTTCGGCACGGGCCTGAGCTGCGGCGGCCTGCCGGGCGCGGACCTGGTCCCACTCGTGCACCTTCGCCCACGCCCTGGCCGTCACGTCCTGGTGCAGCTGCTTGGCGGTGGCCGCCCGCCGCTCCGCCTCCGAGGCGCCGGGCATCGCGGCGTCGACGGCGGCCGCGACCGCGCGACGCTGGTCCCGCCGGTCGGCCTGCTTCTCCTCACACCGGGGGCAGTCCTGCCCGGAGTCGAGCAGCACCCGGTCGTCGCACCGCACTTCACCGCACTGCTGCCGCTGTGGCAGACCGACGCCGATCAGCCAGCCCACCGGGTCCTTGATCGGCCCGGCCAGCCGCATCTGGTCGGCCAGACGACGGGCGAGCCGGTCGGCGAGGACCTGCGGCGCGTCCGTACGGCCGGCGAACCCGACCACCCTGCCCAGCTCGCTGCGGGCGGCGGCCTCCACCAGGCGGCGGGCGGCCGGGCGCTCCAGCCGCGCCCACACCAGGTCCACCGGCGCCAGGACGGCCCGCAGATCCTCCGGCGGCAGAGGCACCCTCCCCCGCTGCTGCCTGCTCTGACCCGCGCCGTCCAGGACCCGCACCGGAGCACCGTCCACCGGCCCGCGGCCGCCGTTCTCGCCCTTGCCGACCGGGGACTTCTCCTGCTGTTCCCCGCGCAGCGGGCCGCCGTCCTCGCGCACGCACGCGCGGTCCGGCAGATCACCGGACCCACCACGGCCTTCGCCGGAAAAGCCACCAGAGAGAGCGGGGGAAGAGACGGGAGTAACCAGGTGAGGGTGGTCAGTGTGAAGGGCTGCCGCAACGTCGGGCTCTGCAACTCCCGTCACATCCGTCACCGGCGCCCCGCTGACCTGGGCTTCCGTCGCCGTCTCCGGCGCCTCACCAGGCCCTGCCGCAACGTCGGGGTCTGAAAACTCGGGCTCCAGGGCCTCCGCACGGTCCACCTGGACGTCGTCGGCGACCGTACGGCCGTGCGCGTCGGCGACCGCCGGCACCATCAGCCGCGACCGGTTCGCCAGCCCGGAGCCCGTCTTGAGCCGGACCCGCAGCACCAGCTCCCGGTCCTCCAGGCGCTCCAGCACCCGCTCCCCCGCCGACGCCGTGCACCCGAGCAGCCGGGCCACCGTCGCCGCCGCCCGGCCGCGCTTGGTGTCCACCGTGCCCCCGCACTGGCGCACCCGCCCGGTCTCCCGCGCCTCCAGCACCAGCAGCAGCAGCGCCAGGCGGTCCGTCGCCGCGCCCCGACCGGTACGCGTACCGATCAGCCCGGCCGGAGTGACCCGGCCGTCCCGGTGCGACCAGCCCGGAGCCATCACGGCCTCCACCAGGCGCAGCAGCGTCGCGTACTCCTTCTTCGCCAGGTTCAGCGGGTGACCGGCCACGTCCTGCGCCGCCCACAGCGGCAGCACCCGGCACTTCAGGCCGATGTCCTGGCCGTACTCGCCCGGGGCCGTCTCCACCGACACCACCCCCGAGCGGCGTAGTCCCGACACCACCTCGGAGGCCGTGTACGACGCGGACATCCCGATCCACCGGCCCAGCTCCGGGGTGCGGATCTCCACCTCGCCGGTCTCCGACGGCGTCCGCGACGCCAGCACCAGCACCGCCAGCCGCACCGCGTCCGAAGCACCGTCCAGGCCGGCCAGGTCCAGCAGCGAGCGCACCGCGCCACCCAGACGGGCGCGCGCGTCCCGACCGAGCGACAGCGGATGACCCGCCGACCGCTCGGGGACCGGCCCGGCCGGGACGGACCGCAGCCGACGCCGCGTCCCGCCCGACGGACCGCCGACCGAGTTGTCGACGACGTCCCACGCGGAGTGGTCCAGCGCGGCGGCCGACGCCGCTCCCGCGCTCACAGGAACATCCCCGAGGTCAGCGGGGCCACCGACCCGGCGGCATCCGTGTGACAGTCGAGGGGTGTGATGTACGTCACAATCCCGCCAGGGGGGACACCACAACCTGCGGTAATCACCCCAGAGGGGGTACTGACCTGGTCGTGGTCGACCTGACAAGACCTGCGGTGCTCGTGCACTATGGCGATACCAGCCTTCATATGGATCAACGCGGACGGGCCCCTTGGCGGGGGCTCGACTCGATGGCTCGTGTGGTGGGTGGCAGTGCGAAGGCCCAGAAGCGATCTCCTTTCGTTTGGTGGCGTCTTGGTGCTGGTGTTTCGAAGCCCTTGGCGGGGCCTCGGAACGACCGAGGTGTTGGTCCTGGCTAGGGACCGGTACTGCGGGTGTTGCTGCTGGACCCAGAAGGGGCCCTTGTGGTCCTGGCTAGGGACCGGTGTTGCAAATGGCCCTGATGAGGGGCCGAGTGGGAGATAAGCGGCTTGATAAGCCGCGGCTCAGGACCGGCTGGAACCGGGCTCTGAGCGGACCGCTCTGGTGGGGGATTGCCGCCAGGCGGTAGACGGGCCGCGCGAGGCCGAAGGGGATGGCTAGTCCGCCTCTTCTTGGCGCGCGCGGCCGATGGCCACTAGGTCATCCCAACCCCCCGATTGCGGAGGCTGGCGTCAGTGTGTCCAGGCGCGCACCCGATGGCGTGATCGCGATGGGGGAACGGCGTAGCTGCGCGTGGAGTTCCGCACACGCGGGTAGTCTTCATCTCGCGATCACCTCCTTTCCAGGTGTCGCCCAACGAGGCATTGCCCCGTACGAGGCCCCGAGGACCATGCCCGGTCCCGGGGTTCTCGTCGTTAAGGATCACATCTGCGATCACCCTAACCCGCTGTGACGACACACAGGCGGGTCGAAAACGCAACAGGCCCGAGAAGTCCCGAATGCCGGAAGAATTGCGGCGTTTGACGGAAAACTCGTTACCGGGGTGGGTCGCCCAGTGGGTAAGTCGCTGAGTCCGCATCAGGCCAGCCCGCCCAGGTGCGCGTTGACTTCCTTCGCGGGCGCAGCCAGCTCGTGCAGTTCCACGACCACGACCCCAGCCTCCACCAGCTGCTCGTAGCCGATGCAGTCGTCGACGAACAGCGACGGCTCCCGCCAGGCGATGACCACCCGCGGAATGCCCGCCTCGAGGATGCGCTGCGCGCACGGGGTACGCGGCGAGTGCCGCTGTGAGCAGGGCTCCAACGTGCTGTAGAGCGTCGCCCCGGCAAGGAGCCGGTGGTCCGCCTTCCCGAGCGCGGCCTCTTCTGCGTGCTCACGCGGATCGGACTCCCGGGAGTAGCCGGCCGCGATCTCGTTGCCGTCCTCGTCGACGATGAGCGCCCCGACCGAGTAGGCACCCGCGGCCGGCGGGCACATCGCGGCGAGGGAGATGGCACGCCTCATCCACTGCATGTCCTGCCATCGGTCGGGCGCGTACATCAGGCTCGTCCCTTCGGGGCGTAGCGGATGAGGACGACGTCGTCGATCGCGCGGACCTCAAGGACCTGCATCCGCGCGGTCGACCCGCCCGGGTAGTCGGCGGCCCCGAGGAACCGGGCGGCCTCCGGCTGGCCGACCAGCAGCGGCGCGATGGCGAGGTGGACTTCGTCAGCGAGGTCCTGGGCCATGAGCTGGGTGTGGATCGTGCCGCCGCCCTCCACCATCAGCTGTTTGACGCCGCGCCGCCCGAGCTCATCGAGGACCAGGCCCCAGTCGAGGTCGGGCCCGACGCTGACGACGTCGGCGAGGTCCCCGAGCGTCGCGCGGACCTTTTCCACCGCGCTGTCGACGGTGACGACCAACTTGTCGCCGCCGTAGTGCCAGAACTTCAGGTCGGCGGCGAGGGCGCCGGTGCGGGTGACCGTGACCTTGAGTGGAAAGGCCGGCTTGCCGTCGGCGACGCGCTGAGCACGGCGTTCGGCGCTGTTGACCAGCAGGCGGGGGTTGTCCCGGCGCATGGTGTTCGCGCCGATCAGGATGGCGTCGGACTCCGCGCGGACCTGGTCGACGCGGTCGAAGTCGGCGGCGTTGGACAGGCGCAGCCGCTCGGGGCTGGTGTCGTCCAGGTAGCCGTCGACCGACATGGCGGCCGACAGCAGCACGTACGGGCGGGCAGTCATCTGCTCAGGCTTCCGTTTCTGTCTCGTGGAAGAGGGTGGAGTCGAAGGCGGCGCGGAACTCGGACACGACCGGCTCGCGCTGCCAGGGGATCAGGGCCTTGTCGAGCCGGGCGAGCTCGGTGGTGATCCGGCCGGAGCCCGTGTCCTCCGCCACCGTCAGCGCGTGCATCCCGATGGCGGCGGCCTGCTCCGGGACGCGCGCGCCGGCCAGCGCCACGGCCTGACGTGCCAGGTAGACGCCGCGGTCGCGGTGGTAGCCGTCGGGCATCATCCGGATCGCGGCGCCGAACGCGTCCGCGGCCTGGTCGTGCTTGCCGAGGGCCTCCAGGCCTTGGGCGCGGTGGATCTCCACGTACGAGGCGTTCAGCCACACGCCCCACGGGGTGGGGTCGGCGGCGGCGCCATCAAGGGCGTTGCGTACGTCGTCGATCGCCCGCTCGCTCTCGTCAGCGTCACCGCGCAGCGCGTGGCCGTACGCCTCGTAGGTGCGGGCGACGGCGGCGAGGCGGCTGCGCGGCCGCGCCATGCTCTGGGCGGCTTCCGCGAGGTCGACGACGTCGACCAGGTCCGCGACGTCGCCGGCCAACTGCGCCTTGCGGGCCATCACGTACGTGGTCAGGTCCTGGTCACCGACCGTTTGCGACCACTGCATCGCCCGGTCCAGCCAGTACGAGGCGGCCTTCGGGTCACCCAGATCCTGGTAGAGCCAGGACAGGAACTCGCCGTACTGCGTCTGGAGTTCCATCAGGTCGCGCCGGTCGACGCCCTTCGCCTCACGCCGCAGTTCCTGGATCACCTGGATGTGGTCGCGTGTCGCGCGGACCGCGTGCCACGGCCCCAGCAGGTTGTCGTTGTCGATCAGCAGACGGCGGGTGCGGCGCAGGTGCTCAACCGGCGTCGAGCCGTACGCCGACGCGGCCCTCGCCTTGCGAACCAGGCCCGGCACGGCACCCGAGTCCGCAAAGGCCGGCGAACCGATCCCGGCGGCGGCCGCCGCCCCGATCCCCACCCCCGTGCGCAGCAGCGCACGCCGATTCATAGCCACCCAGACCACCGACCCATCACGTAGACGACACGGGACCGAGATCCCCTCATCGTCCGACGCTGCCTGGTCCGGCATGGCCAGGGCCAGATCAACCGAGGACTTGGCCACATGGACCGGCTGATTGGCCACATGGCCAGGCTCGTCCCCGATGCGCTCCCACAGCCGGAGCAGCATGCCGTTCGCGCCCAACGCACTGTCCAACTGCGCGGCCTGCTCACGGGTGGCCATGCGCTCGGCACGCTCGAATCGTCCCAGGTGAGAGTGGTCGACCATCGCCCGCTTGGCCAGCGCGCGCAGGCTGAGACGGCGCAGATTCCGCAGCTCACGCAGCTCGTAGCCCCAGTTATGCAGAGGCGACACCCAAGGCGTCAGCTCCCTTGGTTTCTGTGCCATCCCGCCCCAATCCTGTGGCCGATGTGGCCAGTTAGCCCGGCCACATGTCAGATCTGGAACTTGCAGCTCCCCGGGCCTAGAACCGAACTGCACGCAGTCGAGTTCGGTCAGGGAGGTGGTGCTCAGTGCTCTTCTTCGTCGTCGTCCACATCCGAGAGGCGCGCGCTGGAGTGCCGGCGGATGCTGTAGCCGATCTCGAACTCTTCGGCGCTCATTCGGGTGTCGTTGAGCTCCAGGACCTCGCCGCTGGGGGACATCGTCAGGCGTACGACACGCAGCAGGGGAACGCCGACATCGGCGGGCAGGGCCAGCGCCTCAGCCTCCTCGGGGGAAGGCATGCGAGCCGAAACACCTTCGCTCCAGCGCAGGGGACGGTGGCCCATCTCCTCCAGGCGGTCGTAGATTCCGCCGGGGCCGGTGTCCGCTTCGGCGAGCTGAGTGCCTCGGGCGAGGTCGGCCGGAAGGTAGCTGGTCGCCAGCTGCTTCGGCTTCCGTGTCTCCGGATCGCCCATCACGCGGTCGCGGACAAGGACTTCGGCTCCGGTGCTGAGTCCCATCAGCGCGGCGAGGTCGACCGGGATGATGCCCCAGCGCACGGTGGGGGGCTCCAGTGCCACCCAGGGCTGGGCCGTCGGGTCGAAGAAGTAGCCGATCTCGTCCCGGAACACCTGTCGCGACCGGGTGATGCGCTTCTTCTCCGGGCGCTCGCGGACGATCGTGCCTCTGCGGCGGACCGCGATCACGAGGCCCTCCTGCTCCAGAAGGGCGATGGCGCTGCGCACCGTTTGGTAGCCGGCGCCGTACGTCGTCTGAAGTTCGGTGAGCATCGGGAGCTTGTCGCCCGGCATGTACCGCCCTTCGCTGATCTGCTGCCGCAGGTCAGCGGCGATGTCGCGGTACGAGACGGGCATCGGAGCCCCCTTTCGAAGTGCTGCTCGGTCTTGATTCTAGGGCTAGCTCTATCAGGCGGCGATGGGCGAGCACAAGCGATCGACACGAATAGAGCTATCGCTATTGACTCCGTGCCGCAGCATGGTCTCTACTAGGCGATAGCGATAGCCCTAACGCTCTGGTGAGCAGGGGCTACGCACTCGCACCACCGCAGTAAGTCGTCTGCTCCTCACGGGGCGGCCGGGGTCGATAGCACCACCAAATCCCCCGGGTTTCTCGACTGACCTGCATGTACGTCGCAGCGCAGATGCGCTGTCCGTGCGTCAGGACGCCGGGTTTCCCGAGCGGCCTGATGGGCGGAGAGAGCACCGCGACGCATCCCCTGCCCCTCCGTACACAAGGAGCGCCGCATGTCCGTTTCGACCATGGAACCCACCGCCCGTCTCCGGAAGTGCCGGACCCGCACCAAGAAGGTCAGCTTCCGTGAGGCGCTCACCATCTCCACCCTCCGCCCCCACCAGTACGACCTCCGCCCCCACTGCGCGTCGCTGATCTGCCCCGACTGCAACACCTGGGTGCCCATCACCGGCATCCAGGCCAAGGTCCACAAGCTGGTCCCGCACCACGCCGGCACCGCCCACCAGGACGCGCCGATCCGGTGCTCGGGCAGCAACCGGCAGGTCATCGTCAACGTGAAGTTCGAGGTGTGGGAGCGGCGGCTGCAGGAAGGCGGTGCGGAGACCAACGGGCGCCGCTCGAACCGCGTCACGCGGAAGCCGAAGACCGCGGTCGCCCCGGCCGTCATGCAGATCCTGTCGCCGCTCCTGGACGCGAAGGCCGCGCTCAAGATGTACGAGGCCCACACCAGGAACTGCGCGACCTGCGCCCCGTCCGGCCGCGCCCGCTGCGCCGACGGCGGCAAGCTCGCCTACCTGGTGGCGCACAAGCGCCGCACCGAGCCCGCCCGCCGCGCGGCCCTCACGGTCCGCGAAGGACTGGCCGAACAGCGCGAGCAGGGCCTGTGGCTGCTGCGCGAACTCCAGTGGGCGTCGACCGCCAGCTCGGTCCGCCGGGCCGACATCCAGCGGGCCCACGACGCACTGGTCGCGATGCTCCAGTCGCTCACGCCGAAGAAGGCCGGCGGCCCGCAGCTGAACGACTGGGAGCGCGCCGACCTCATGAGCGCGATCACGCTGCTCGCAACGAAGGTGGAGCAGCTCAGCAGGTAAGGCCAGCGCACGAACGTCCACGGCCCCGGCCATCCCGCACACCGCGGGGAGGCCGGGGCCGTGGCTGCTCGTACGGCAGCCAGAACGACGACAGCCCCAGGGATTAGGGCCCCGGGGCTGTCCAGGACCTGACTGGAGGACCTGATGCAGCTCAGCATCGCACGCCCGCTCGGCAACACCGACTCCGACCCGGACATGGACGAGGCGCTGCGCCGGGCGAGGGGAGGCAAGTGATGAACGCGATCACCAGCCTGACCGACGCCGAACGCGACGAGCTGTCGCGGAAGAACGCCGAACAGAACAAGCGCTCGGAGAACAACCGGCGCTGACTGCCCGCAATCCCAGCAGTGCTGAACCCGGCCCTGCCCGTCGTCCCCGCGCCTTCCCGGGCGGGGCCGGCGGAGAGCGCCGGGAGCTCCCGCTCGCTCCGGCCATCCGGCCGCCACAACACGCAACAGCCCCGGGGCGGCTACCCCGGGGCTGCTTCTTCGCTTCGGACCTTCTGGGAGGCCCTGATGAATCGCGGATCCATCGTACGCACGGCGAACTACAACTCGGTCTCCACGGCAGCCGGGCCGCAGCGGCCCCGCCCGGCCTGCGAGGGCGAGGACCCCGACCTGTTCTTCCCGGTCGGTGACGGCCCGCGCGCCCTCTTCCAGGCGGCCACGGCCAAGGCCATCTGCCGTCGCTGCCCGCTCCAGGACTCCTGCCTCGAGGGCGCCTTCGAGCGCGGAGAGGAGTTCGGCGTGTGGGGCGGCACGGACGAGCGTGACCGCCGGGCCATGCGGCGTCTGGTCGCCCGCGCCGCCTGACCGCTTCCCGTCCGGCGGGAGCGCCGGCCAACTCGCCGCCCGCCCCGCAGCACCGCCGCACATAGGGCGCCCGCACCCCGGGCTGCCCCATTGATCCGCCCCCTGCTCCTGGTGACAGTCCAGGAGCCAGACCTCGAAGGAGTCCTTCATGGCCGGGATCTTCGCCCGCATGACCAGCCCGCTGCGCCGCATCGACGCCGACCCCGACGAGCTGGTCAGCGAGGCGTACTGGCTGCTCAAGGAAGCCGAGAAGAACCACGGTGTGTGGGCGGCGATGAACGCCTACACCGGCATGGCGAGCGTGAAGATCCAGCTCGCCCAGTACCTCAAGGAGCACCGCGACTGACCGCCGCGGCCCCGGCCGGAGTCGACCTCCGCGCCGGGGCCGGCGGTTCTCCCGCTCCGCCACGACCGACCAGGCCGTGGCGGAGTCGGAGAGCCGGAACGGCTCGGCAAAGCAAAGAGGCCCCGTGCGAGGGGGCCTCTCCTTTGTTCTCGCGATCCGCTGACAAGGAGCGATTCGCATGGCCAACGCTACCAGCGGGGGTGCCCGGTGAGTACAACCGCAGCCCCGGCCCCCGACAAGACGACGGACGACACGTACGTGGCACACAGCCCGCTCGCGGCGCTGCTGGCCACGGTCATCGCCGTGGTCGCCACCGTCCTGGCCCTGTTCGACCTGTTCGCGAACGGCCTGTGGCCCACCTGCCTGCACCTGGCCGTCGGCCTCGCCGTCTTCGGCGCGGTCCGGCTGTGCGTGGGCATGGCCCTGGAACCGTTCATCCCGACCGACGACCCGGAGAGCACCACATGACCGCCGTCGACTTCCGCAAGCCCGACGTGATCCGCCCGGACGGCGACGACGACCCGCACTCCTGGGACGTCTCCGCCCCGGCCGACCACACCGACTACCCCGACCACAACGACGACCAGGAGCAGCTGGAGCAGGACGACACCCCGGAGGCCGGCACCGAGCCGGACGACGGCGACCCGCGCGCCATGCGGCTGCTCGCCGTCATCGCCGGAGTCGGCGGCCTGGTGCTCGCCGGGATCGGCTTCACCGGCTCGTACGACACCCTGCGCAACCTCGCGGAGAGCAAGGGCTTCGGCCTCTTCTCCTACGCGTTCCCCATCGGGATCGACGCGGGCATCCTCGTGCTCCTGGCGCTCGACCTCTACATGATGCGCAAGCGGATGCCGCTGCCGATCCTGCGCTGGGCCGCGCACGGGCTGACCGCCGCCACGGTGGCGTTCAACGCCGCCGCCCCCAAGGGGCCGTGGACAGCCGATCCGCTCGCGGCCTCCATGCACGGCGTCATCCCGGTGCTGTTCATCATCGCGGTGGAGGCCGCCCGCCACTACATCGGCCGGATGGCCGACCTGCTGGCCGGCGAAGCCCCGCTCGGGTCGGTCCCGCTGACCCGGTGGATCCTCTCCCCGCTGACCACGCCCCGCCTGGCCCGCCGGATGCGGCTCTACAACCTCCCCTACAAGGAGGTCGCCGCTCAGTTCCAGCAGCTGCGGATCTACCGCGAGGGCCTGCGCCAGAAGTACGACGCCGATGAGCGGGGCTGGCGGAAGGCGGCGACGGCGAACGAGATGCTGCCGTTCAAGCTGGCGCCCTTCGGGTTCAGCGTGGAGCGTGCCCTCGCGGTGCCGCTGGAGGAGGAGACCAAGCGGATCGAGAGGGAGGCGCAGGCCGCCGTTCAGCGTGCCGAGGCCGAGATTCAGCGAGTGAAGACCGATGTTCAACTCGGAGCCGCTCGCATTCAGGCGGAGGTCGACAAGATCCGCGCCGAGGGTCAGCTGAAGATCGCCAAAGCCGAAGCGGAACGGGAGGCTCAGGCGGAGATTCAGCGCGCCGAAGCCGATGCTCAACTCCGTGAGGCCAAGCGTCAGCACGCGCTCAAGCTCGCGGAGGACAAGGCAGCAGCCGAGGCGCAGGAGCTCGCCGACGAGACCGAGAAGCGCCGCACCCTCGCCCAGATCGAGCGGGAGAAGGTGCAGGCCAGTTGGGGTCTGGAGAAGCAGCAGATGGCCACGGAGGCCACCGAGGCGGAGCGCCGGATCCAGGCCGACGCCGCCGCCCGCGCCCAGCGCGACGAGGCCGCCCGCAAGGCCGGCATCGCGGAGCAGGAGCGGCGCCGGGCGGAGGCCGAAGCCGCGGCCAAGAAGGCCCTCGAAGAGGCCGCTGAACACGAGCGGAAGGAGGCTGAACACCGTGCCGCGACGGTGAACGCGGCCAAGGAGGAGCAGCGCGCCAACGAGGAAATCGCCCTCTCGAAGGCCCGCGAGGAGGCTGCGGTCGAAGAGGCCGCAGAGCGTCGGGCGCGCGCCGCTGAACACGAGGCCCGCGCGGTCGAAGCCGCCGCCCTGGCCCGCATGAACCAGGTCGACTGGGACGTGCAGAGGGTCGTCGCGATGATCCAGACCCGGGGCGAGAGCGCAGTCACCGTCCGCGTCATCGCCGACGAACTGGGCATCTCCACCGGCTCCGCGCAGGACCGCAAGACCCGCGCCGTCGACCTCCTCAACGGCGGCGGCAACGAGGCTCCGGAGCAGGCCGCAGCCTGAAACGGAACCTGATCTGAGGGTCCTCCTGGCCCACACGGTCGCCCCTCGCAGCGCCCCTCCGGCACCCGCCGGACGGGGTGGCTGCGGGGGTCGGCCGCGGCCGCCAGGCCGACCGCTTCACCCGCTCCACCCAGCACGATCCGGGCCGACCAGCGGCCCGGAAAGCACCTTTTGCACCCCCGGCCCCGCCGTTTACGGAAAGTAGCGGCGAGGCGAGGCGAAGCGAGGCGAGGCGAGGGGAAAACCCCCTCCCAGCCCCCTGCTGAGCCCTCCAACCGGGGGTGACGGGGGGTCTCTGCCCTCACCTCGCGTCGCCTCGCCTCGCCTCTCCGCTACGCACTGTAAGGAGATTCGTCGTGGCAGACACCGCGACCGCGCCCCCGGACACCACCGCCGGCGGCACCACCACCGAGGACACCGACACCGCCGAATACACCGTCGTCACCGAGCCTTCGGAGACCACGGACTCGGCTCCGGAGCAGAAGAAGACCAGCCGCGGACGCCCCCAGGCGCTGCCGCTCATCGTCCACGGCACGAACGCAACCGGAATCGCCACGGGCATCGCCTACGGCGTCGCCGGAGTGCCCGGACTCGTCGCCGCGGGCGCGGCCGGAGTGGCTGTCGCCGCTGCCGCGCTGGCCGGTCGCAAGAAGCGCTCGAAGGTCTCCGCCGCCCGCAAGGCCGCCGCCGCGAACCGCTCCGGAGGCGGCTCCGGCCGGGCCGGTGGGGGTGCGGGCAAGGGCGGTCTGCTCGGGCGCGGCGGTGGTCGCGGCCGGTCGGGCGGCGGCGGGG
>NZ_JAKRGC010000181.1 GCF_022347745.1 Streptomyces sp. OfavH-34-F | reverse complement strand
CGTGCGTGAGCCCCCGGCCTCCTGGGGCTCACGCGTACGCGGCGAGGGCGCCCGCCACCGCTCCGGCCGGCCGGTCGCGGTCACCGCGGTGACCAGGACGGTGACCCCCACGACCACCAGGGCGGCGGGCAGCGGGCCGGCGAGGTCGGACAGCGCGCCCATGACGAGGATGGACACCGCCACCCCGGAGGGCAGCAGGGTGGCCCGCAGCGTCACCACCGACGGAAGCTCCTCGTCGGACGCCGACGCCAGCAGCCGGTTGTTGTAGTGGACGAACGCCACCTCGAAGAGCACCAGGAACAGCGCGTACAGCACGATCGTCGGCACCGTCCGGCCGACCGCCACCGCCAGCAGCAGGGGCGCCATCGGCAGCAGCGTCCAGGTCGTCGAGGGCACCCCCGCCAGATAGCGCTGGACCGGCAGCGCGGCGAGCGAACCGGCGAAGATGGCGACCGCCGACACCGCGACGAACACCCCCACCAGCCGCGTTCCGCCGCCCAGCAGATGCAGCGGGATCACGGTGACGGCCACCGTGTGGAAGCCCTGCCAGAACGCGACGAGGAGGAAGCGGGCGAAGAGCCTGCGCACCGCCGGGTCCTCGATGCGCAGCCGCGGGCGGGCCCCCGCGTCCGCGCCGGCCGGCGAGTCCGCGTCCTTCCCGGCACCGGCCGTGCCTCCGGGCGCCGACGGCAGCGCCCAGGCCAGGAGCGCCGAGAGCGCGAGCAGAGCGGCGTTCACCAGGAACAGGCCCCGCAGCGACAGGACCGAAGCGGCCGGTCCCGCCAGCGCCGCCCCTATGCTGAGACCGGTCAGCTTGCAGATCTCCGCGACGGTGTTGGCCTGGTCGAGCCGGTCCGCCGGGACGGTGTTGCGCAGGACGACCGAGGTGGCCGAGCGGGTGACCGCCTCGAAGAACCCGCGGACGACCACCAGACAGACGGCCGCCACCAGGAGCCCCCGCCCGGGCGCCACCAGCGCCGCCGCGGTCACCAGCAAGCTCGCCGCCTCGGCCAGCCGGACGAGGCCCTCCGGGGCGTACCTGCTGAGCAGCCGGTTGAGCGGGGCCGCCAGCAGCAGCGCCGGTAACCACGGCGCGCTGAGCACGGCCCCCGCGAGAAGTCCCGAACCGGTGGCCGAACCCACCCGCGTGGACAGGGCAACGAGCACCATGAAACTGCCACAGGTATTGACGAACAGCAGCACGGGCGTGAAATGTGGCGAGCGAATGCCCGCGAAATAAGATGTCATCGTTCCATCCTTCCTGGAGGGGAGGATGGCAGAGCTGAACGAATGCCGTCGAGCGAAGTCTCTGTTTATGTTGAGCCGTATGACAGCAGACAATCAGAACAGCCCGTGCATAGTGATCGTCGACGCCTATGCGGCGGCCCGTTCGCTCGTCCTGGAATTTCTGAAGCAGGGGTGTTCCGTCGTACGCGTGCAGAGCACGCGCGAGGTTCCCTACGTCTACCGTACGGCCCCGCACGTCCCGGACGACTTCATCGCCTCCCTTGTTCACGACGGAGATGTCGCGGCCACCGCGGAGGCCGTCGCGGCCTATGCGCCGGTCGCGGTGATCGCGGGCGGCGAGGTCGGGGTGGAACTCGCCGACCTGCTCGCGGAACGGCTCGGCCTGCCGGGCAACGGCACCGCCCTCAGCGCCGCGCGCCGTGACAAGCACCTCATGGTCGAGACCGTGCGCGCCGCCGGGCTCCGCGCGGCCCGGCAGTTGCGGGCCACCGACGCGGACGAACTCGCCGCCTGGCACCGGGAGCTGGGCGGCCGCGTCGTCCTCAAGCCGCCGCGGAGCGCCGGCAGCCAGGGGGTCTCCTTCTGCGACACCCCGGAGGAGTCCGTCGCGGCGTTCCTCGCCCTCGCCACCGCCGACGACGTGTTCTCCCAGCCCAACAACGGGGCCGTGGCACAGGAGTACCTCCCGGGCACCGAGTACATGGTCAACACCGTCAGCCACGACGGCCGGCACCACCTGTGCGACGTCTGGCGCACCGCCCGCGTCAGCGCCAACGGCGTGGTCGACCTGTGCGACGCCCTCCTGCTGACCGACGCGCGCGAGCGGGTCGTGGAGCCGCTCAGGGAGTACGCCTTCCAGGTCCTGGACGCCCTCGACATCCGGTACGGCCCGGCCCACGTGGAGGTCAGGATGACCCCCGGCGGACCGTGCCTGGTGGAGGTCGGCGCCCGGATAGCCGGCGGCGGCATCCCGGCCGGGGCCACCCTCGGCATCGGCGCGTCCCAGCTGGAGTGGACGGTCGACGCCTACCTGCGCCCCGAACGGTTCCACGCCCGCGCCGGAACCCCGTACGAGGTGCGCAGGTACTGCGCGATCGCCGGCATGGTGTCACCGGTGGAGGGCGTGCTCGGCGAGTACCGCGGGATCAAGGACATCGAGCTGCTGGAGAGCTTCCACGCCCTGGTGACCCCGGTGCGGCCCGGCCAGGAGATCCGGCGGACGGTCGACGACCTCACCTACCCGGTCGTCGTGACGCTGCTGCACGACCTCGAGGAAGTCGTGCAGCGCGACCTGAACACCATCCGCCACCTCGACGGCGCCGGGTTCTACGCACTCGACCCCGGGGCGAGCGCCTGACCCCGCTGTTCGACCGGGGATTCTCCGCAGTCGAACGCCGCCCCGGCGGGCACGGCCGGCTCCCACCGCGTCCAGGACGGGCGCGGCACCCGGTAGACGAAGCTGACGGCGGTACGGGGCTCCGCCGCCGTCGTGTTCGGCGCCGAGCGGTGCACCACCATGCCGTCGAACATGACCGCCGAACCGGGGTCCAGCGGTACGGCGACCGGCCGGGCCGCCCCCGCCAGGTGCGCGTCCGCGATCTGCGGCTCGACCGCCTTCGCCAGCGGCGCCTCGCCCGGCAGCCGCTCACGGTCCCCGTGGTGCGGGAACAGCCCGAGCGTGTGGGAGCCGGGCACGAACTCCAGGCAGCCGTTGCGCGTGGTCGCCGGTTCGAGCGCGATCCAGATCGTGACGACGCCGTACGCCCGGGTGTCGAAACCGGGCGGCGCGAAGGCCATGTCCTGGTGCCAGGGCTTGGCCGAGCCGACGACGGGCGGCTTGGCCCACAGGAACGCGTTGACCAGCTCGCCCGGTGCGCCGGCGCACCGGGCGACCGGCCCCGCCGCCAGGCCCAGCGAGCGCTGCACGGCGTCGAACTCGGGGACGTGCGCGTGGATGCGGTCGACCGACCGCAGCACCCCCTTGAGGGCCCCGGCTCCCTCCTGCCAGGCCGCCCACCCGCCCGCGCCGGCCGCCTCCAGGACGAACTCCCCGCCGGAGGCCGTGCGGTCGGCGGCCAGCTCCTCGATCCGGCCGACCGCGCGCCGGAGCCGGCCGAGCGCCTCGCCCGCAGCGAGCCCCGGAAGCCGCGTGAAACCGTTCTCCCGTATATCCCGGGAAGCGGTGTCAACCATTTGTTCCTCCCTTTTCGTTGAACGCCAAGATCGAAATGAACTCCCCGTAGGTTATCGAAAAGCGCCTTTTCCGAGTTCACTCTTGCGGCCCGTCCCAGGGGCTGCGTTAGTGTTTGTGACGTGAGGACGAGAGGTCGGCAAAGACCCTCCTCGTTCCCCCTATGGAGAAGGGAGGGAAAAAATGAGCGACCGCGACTTCATCGAGACCCGTGACGCCAAGCAGGAGTGCTCCAAGTGGTAATCCACTGAGCCGCGAGTCAGCCGCCCGTACGGGAAGGATTCCGTACGGGCGGCTCGTCGTACGAGAGAGGGAGAGATGGTAGGAAATCAGGTTTCAGACGTCATCGACATTCCCGCCGACCTGCTGGTGATCGACGATTCCACCGACGCCCGCTACTGGGCCTCGGTGCAGCGCGTCATCGACCTCGCCGGGGAGAAGGGGAGCGGCCCCGACGGGATACCGCTGCTGGTGAGCCTCCTGGCCGCCCACCCCGAGTGGCCGGTGCGCGCCGGCGCGGTCCGCCTGCTGGCCGCGCACCACGCGGGCGACCCCGCCGCCGACACCGCCGTGGCCTCCGCGACGCACGACACCGTCGACTGGGTCGCGTTCACCGCGCTCAAGGTCATCACCGAGCACCGGATCTCCGCCGCGGTCCCCGACCTCATCCGCATCTCCGGCTGGCCCAGCAACTTCACCCGCCCCGACTGGGCGCGCAAGCCCGTCGGCTGCGGCGCGGCGCTGACCAAGCGGGCCCTGATCGCCATCTTCGGCACCCGCGACCCCGCCGAACTGCGCCGCCTGGAGGACGAGTACTTCACGGAGATGCGGGCCCGCGTCGACGCCGTCCGCAACCGCCCCCGGCGCAACGACGACGTCGTCCGGGTGCCGGGCGGCCCGGCCATCATCGGCGCCGACGAGCAGCCCGACGCGTTCCGCATGGCCCAGGACGACACCACGCTGCGCGCGGTGGACGTACCCGGCTTCCTCATCGACCGCACCACGGTGACCAACGCCCGCTACCGCGAGTTCCTCGAAGACGCCGGCGACTCCGGCGCGTTCGACCACCCCGACCAGCCGCTCGGCGGCTCGCACCGCCCCGCGCACTGGCACGACCCGCGCTTCAACGCGCCCGGCCTCCCCGTCGTCGGCGTCGACTGGTACGACGCCTACGCCTTCGCGAAGTGGGCAGGCGGCGCCTTGCCCAGCGAGGTCCAGTGGGAGAAGGCGGCGCGCGGCGTGGACGGCCGCCGCTTCCCGTGGGGCGACGACTGGGATGCCGCCCGGGTCAACTACGTCGAGCGGTCCTTCGGCCGGGCCGTGGCCGACCTCGACTCCCTCGAAGCGCTCCTGGTCACCATCGAGCAGGGGGAGAACCCCGCCGTCCCGGTGCTGGCCGCGGACGCCCTGCCGGAAGGCGCCAGCCCGTACGGCGTCCTGCAGATGTCGGGCAACGTCTGGGAGCTGACCCGGACCAACTTCTACACCGGCGAGGACATGGACCCCTTCTTCCGGGGACGCCACCCGCTGGACTTCATGAACCGCAAGGACGCCTTCCACGTGCTGCGCGGCGGCACCTTCACCTCGCCGCCCGCCTGCCTGACCACGTTCTACCGCGGCAAGGACCTGATCACCGACCGCCACATGGAAGTCGGCTTCCGCTGCGTGTACGAGGAGCAGAGCTGATGCGCCTGACCTCCCTCGGCCACGCCTGCGTCCTCATCGAGACCGGCACGGAGCGCATCCTCTTCGACCCGTGGCTCACCCAGCGCCTGGACCGCTTCTGGGAACACCACCCGCCGCTGCCGGGCGACCTGGTGCGCGAGGTGCTCGACGAGGGCGTCGACTACGTGGTCCTCAGTCACCACCACTACGACCACCACCACTTCCCCTCCCTCCTCGGCCTGGTCGACGGCGCCGACGTCGACTTCGACGACAGCCCGCGCCAGAGCTCCGAGGTCACCTGCGTCTACCCCGCGGGGCCGGTGCCGCCGACCCTGACCGCCTCGGGCCTCGGCCACCAGGCGATCTCCTGGACACTGCGCCGCTTCGGCTTCGAGCGCCTGCGCCCCGTCACGCCCGGCGACACGCTCACCACCCCGGGCGGCACCACCCTGCGCACGTTCCCCTCGGCCGTGTCGTTCCCCGAGATGAGCGTGCTGGTGCAGACCGCCGACGCCTCCGTGATGCTCTGCGGCGACGCGCTCCTCCACGAGGACACCGTCGCCGCCTTCCAGCGCGCCGACGCGCCCCGGATCGACGCCCTGTTCGTCCCCGCGCACAGCATCTCGCCGCCCGGCGTGCTCACCGAGCGCCGCCCGCTGACCGACGCCGACACGATCCGGGCCCACGCCGTCGCGAACTTCGACCGGTACCTCGCCTCGATCCCCGCGACCGTGACCGTCCCCTCCTCGTTCGGCTGGCGCATCAGCGGCGAGGACGGGCACGACTACGCCTGGTGCAACAAGACGATGTTCCCCTTCACCCCGGCCCAGGCCCTGCGCCGCCTCGGGGAACTCGACCGCGACGGCCTGCTGTGGGGCCCCGGACAGGTGCTGGAGGTGGCGCACGGCAAGGCCGTCCCGGCCGACGGACCGGTGGCGCCCGGCGCCTACGACTTCGACGAGGTCTACGCCGAGATCACCCTCGACCCGGCCACCCCCGTACCGCCGTTCGACGCCTCCCGCGACCGGTACGGCCACCAGACCCGCGACGCCGGGGACATGCTCCGCGAACTGCTGGAGCGGCTCGTGGCGACCGACTACTGGTACCGGGCGCTGGACGACGGCGCCGGACGCCACGTCGTCTCGCTGTACGAGGACGACGGCACCGAGACCTCCTTCCTGCTGGACCCGGTCGCGGACCGCGTGACCCGGCTCGGCCCGGGCCTCGCCCGCAGCCACGTCACCGGCGCGGAGGGCTGGACCGAGATGGCGGCGAGCACCCTGGAGGCCATGCTCGGCGCCGACCTCCTGTTCGGCAGCTCCTTCGCCCTGTGGGCCAGCAACGGCGTGCTGCTCTCCGCGGTCTTCCACCACCCGTCCTTCTACACGCGCCACGTGGAGCGCGCGCTGCGGGAGGCGAACGGGGCATGAGCGACCCGCTCCTCCTCGACCACGAGAGCACCGTCCTGCGCGGCAACCCGCTCGGCGACCCCTGCCGCCGCCGCATCGAGGTACACCTGCCGCCCGGGTACGACGGCGTGCGGCGCTTCCCGGTCGTGTACTGGCTGCCCGGCTTCGGCGCCCACCCCGGCCTCGCCGGGAAGGCGCTCGCCTTCGGCTCGTCCGTCGCCGACCGGCTCCGCCTGGCGATGACCGACGGCCGCGTACCGCCCGCGCTGCTCGTCGTGCCCGACTGCACGACCGCCTACGGCGGCTCCCAGTACATCGACTCCGCGGCCTGCGGCCCGTACGCCGGCTACCTGGCCGAGGTCGTCGCCGAGATCGACCGGCGGTTCGCGACCCGGCCGCAGGCGGCGTGGCGCGCCGTCGGCGGGAAGTCCAGCGGCGGCTACGGCGCGCTCGTCGCGGGCATGACCTCCCCGCTGTTCGGGGCGGTCGTCGCCTGCTCACCCGACGCCGGGTTCGAGCACAGCTATCTGCCGCTGCTGCCCCGGACCCTGGACACCGTCGGCGCGGCCGGCGGCGTCGACGCGCTGCTCGCCCGCCGCGACAGCGGCCCGCACGACGTGCCGTTCATGGTCGCCATGAGCCTCGTCGCGATGGGCATGTGCTACGCCGACGACCCCCGCACCACCGTGCCGGACGCCCTGCCCTGCGACCCGGTGACGGGACTGTTCCGCGACGAGGTGTGGCAGCGCTGGCTCGCCCACGACCCGGTACGGATGCTCCCCGCCCACGCCGGCCGGCTCGCCGGACTCGGCCTGCTGCACCTGAGCGTCGGCCGGCGCGACGAGTACGGCATGCACTGGGGCGTCCGCGCGCTGCACGCGGCCCTCGACGGCCACCGGGTCCCGCACGTCTACCTGGAGCACGACGGCGGCCACCAGGGCATCGAGCACATCTACACCGAGGCTCTGGCGGCGCTGTGGAAGCTGTGGCGGGAACCGGAGGATGACGTATGTGCGGCATAGCGGGCTTCATCAGCTTCGAAGGACGGCGCGACCCCGACTGGCTCGCGGCGCTGGGCCGCACCATGACCGAGGCCATGGCCCACCGCGGTGAGGCGGCCTGCGCGCCGTACGTCTCGCCCTGCGGCACCGTCATGCTGTGCGCGACCCGTCTGGCCGTGCGCGACCGCAGCCACGCCGGCGACCAGCCGATGACCGACCCCACGGGCCGCGTCGTGCTGGTGCACAACGGCGAGGTCTACGGCTCCCGCTCGCCCGCGCCGCCGCTGTGGCCGCGCCGCACCACCTGCGACACCGAATTCGTGCTCCAGGAGGTCTGCCGCGAACCCGACCCGGCCGCCGCGCTGCGCCCGCTGGACGGCATGTTCGCACTCGCCTGGCACGACACCTGGACCGGGCGCGTGGTGCTGGCCCGCGACCACTTCGGCGTGAAGCCGCTGTACTACGCCTTCACCGACGCCGGACTGCTGTTCGCCTCGGAACAGGGGGTGCTCCTCAGCACCGGCCTCGTCACCCCCGAGGTGGACCGCGAGGAGTTCCTGCTGCGCTCCTGGATCAGGATGGACGCCGCGGACGACCACACCTGGCTGCGCGGCGTCGAGGCCCTGCCCCCCGCCGAGTACCTCGTCATCGACCGGCCCCGGACGAGCAGGCACCGCTACTGGCACCCCGGCGCGGTGGACGGCACCGTCGAGCCCGAGGAGATCAGGGCCGCCTTCGACCGGGCGATCACCCAGCGGTCCGTGTCCGACGTGCCGCGGGCCGCCGTGCTCAGCGGCGGCGTCGACAGCACCGCCGTCGTCGCGGGCCTGACCGGCCTCGGCCTGCCCGTCGACGCGTACGTACTGCGCTACCAGGACGGCATCGGCGGCTCCGGCGACGACGTCGCGCACGCCACGGAGGCCGCCGGCCGGCTGGGCGTGCCGCTGACCGTCTGCGACCTCGGCCGCGAGGACGCCGTCGGCCTGCTGCCGGTCCTGCCCACCCGGCTGATGCGACCGCTGCTGCACGGCGCCGAACTGGCGATGCACCAGCTCTACCGGGCCATCGCCGCCGACGGCAAGGTCGTCGTCTACTCCGGCCACGGGGCCGACGAGCTCTGGGGCTACCAGGCCGGCAAGTACTTCCCCATCGTCGACCCCTACGCCCCCACGTTCATCCACGGACGCCACTACCTGACCCACCGTCTGCACGCCGACGAACGCCCGGTCTGGTCCCGACTCGTGGAGTGGATGGCGCACGAACTCGACGTCGACATGACGACGGTCACCGACCGGGTGTGGGAACGCACCATGGCCGAGTACCGGGCCCTCAAGACGGCGTCGCCGCTCAAGCGCGGCAGGCACCACCTGATGCGGCGCTTCCTCGTCTACGTCAACGACATGGTCGACGCCACCTCGTCCACCTTCACCCTGGAGGACCGGCCCGTCTTCCAGGACGTCACCCTCGCCGAACTTGCCTTCCGCTGCCCCGAGCACCTGAAGGACTCCAATCGGCCCGGCACCCACAAGGGACTGCTCAAGGCCGCCCTCACCGATCTGCTGCCCGCATCGGTCCGGGCCCGCAGCAAGCAGGGTTTCCCCACCCCCACCGACCCCGGCTACGTCCGCCAGGTCGCCGATCTCGCCGACGGGCTCGGCACCCCCTTCGGGCTGCCCCGGCCGCCGGCCGCGCTCCGCGCCGAGCTGGGCGTCGGCGAATGGATGTTCCTTGCCTCGTCCTCCGCCTGGCTGGACCACCTCGCGGAGATCCGAACCCACCCGAGGAGTCACGGTGAGCAACCCCGTCCCGCACTGGAGCTGGCACGTCCTGGACAGCGCGGCCGCGCTTGACCCGGTACCGCCCGTCATCACGGAGGAAGCCGCCCAGGACTGGTGCAACTTCGTGGTGTGGCGGCCGTCGGAGCTGCCCGACGGCTGCGACACCAGCACCGGAACGATCCGGCGCGAGGCCCCGCCCGGACGCGTCGAGGCCGAGGGCCGCAGCCCGTGGAGCGACGCCAACCCGGCCGGCTACCGCACCGAGATCTCCGGCGGCGGACGCCGGCTGCGGCTGAAGCAGTTCCTGTACGACTGGGCCTTCCCCGCCGCGGACCACCCCTGCCTGTGGGGCAGCGAGGCCCGGGCCCACGAGATCGGCGGCGGCCGGGTCGTCTGGCTCGGCACCGACTACCTGAGCCACCGGGCCGCCAGCGCCCGCATGGCCCGCACCACCGTCGAACTCTCGGTGCTGGAAGGCGAGTTCACCGACGACGAACTCGTCGCCCTGTACGCCGCGCTGCGGCCGGCCGTCCCCGAGGCGGTGGCCCGGGTCCTCGCCACCCCGTTCTCCGAACTGAGCTACTGGGCCCGGCGGCCCGCCGAGACGGTGTCCGTGCCCACCGGGGCCTACTCCTTCCACCGGCGCGGCCCCGGACACGAGGGCGACTGGGTCGCGCCGGGGGAACTCACCGCGTTCCTCACCGGACAGGGCCTGCCGGTGTCGGTCGGCGGCCACCGCGCCGACAGCGCCGCCACGTTCGGCGACGGCACCGCCGTACGCGAACTGGACGTCGTGTACACCTCACCGTCCGGCGGCGAACTGCGCCTGACGGCCCAGCGCACCGGAGGCGGGCGCCTGGAGTTCCCGCCGCAGCGCGACAAGCACCCCGCCACCGAGGAACTCCTCGACCTCGGCGGCCGCCCGCTGTACCTCGCCTACCGGGACGCCGCGGCCGGCGCCTGCGACGCCTGGTGGCAGCACCCCGACGGCTACGACCTCAGGCTCCTCGGCAGCTCCGGCACGGACCTGGGACGGGACGCCTTCGTCGCCCTGGTCACCGAACTCGACACCCGGCTGCGGCTGCGCGGCCGCGCCGGGACGCTGGGATGACCGCGGCGGGACGCGCGATCCTCGACCCCGCCACCGGACAGGCCCTCGCCCACGTACCGGACACGACCGGACCCGGCGTCGCCGACGCCGTGGAGCGGGCGGCGGCGGCGTTCCACGACGGCTGGGCCGACACCTCCCCCGCCCACCGCTCCGGCCGGCTGCGCGCACTCGCCGACCTGCTGCGCGAGGACCGCGACGCGCTCGCCGGCCTCGAACGCCGCAACGCCGGCAAACCCGTGGCACGGGCCGCCGGAGAAGTCGCCTTCGCCGCCCAGGTTGTCGACTGGTTCGCGGCGGCCGCCCGCTACCCGATGGGCGAGACCCACCCCGCCGGACCCGGCATGCGCACCTACACCGACCGCGTGCCGGTCGGCGTGTGCGCGGCCATCACCCCGAACAACTACCCGCTCCTGCTGGCCGTCTGGAAGATCGCCGCCGCGCTCGCCTACGGCAACACCGTCGTCGTCAAACCGGCGCCCGAGACCCCCCTGTCCACCCGGCGTCTCGTCGAGCGCGCCGCCGAGGTGCTGCCCGAAGGCGTGCTCACCGCCGTCCACGGCGGAGCCGCCACCGGACGGCTGCTGTGCGACCACCCGGCCGTCGCCATGGTCTCCTTCACCGGCTCGACGGCCGCCGGGCGCGAGGTGGCGCGGCGCTGCGCCGACGGCCTCAAGCCCGTCTCCCTGGAACTCGGCGGCAAGAACCCCGTCGTCGTCTTCCGCGACGCCGACCTCGACGAAGCCGCCCGCGCGGTCGTCACGGGCTTCACCGGCAACACCGGCCAGGTGTGCGTGGCCGCCACCCGCCTGATCGTGGACCGTGCCGTGCACGCCGAGTTCGTCGGCCGCGTCGCCGACCTGGCCGCCGCCCTGCGCGTCGGCCCGCCGCAGGACCCCGCCACCGACCTCGGCCCCCTGATCAGCCGGGCGGCCGTCGACCGGGCCGCCGCCGCGGTCGACGAGGCGGAGACCCACGGGGCGAAGGTCATCGTGCCGCCCGGACGCACCGGCCTCCGCCACGACCTCGGCGGCGGCTTCTTCGCCGACCCGGTCGTCCTGGACGGAACACCGCCCGGCTGCCGCGCCTGGCGCGAGGAACTCTTCGCCCCGGTCCTGTCCGTGGCGGCGTTCGACACCGACGACGAGGCACTGGCCCTCGCCCACGACACGGCATACGGCCTGTCGGCGTCCGTGTGGACCTCGGACGCCCACCGCGCCGAGCGCTTCGCCCGCGCCCTGCGCGCCGGCATGGTCTGGGTCAACACCTGGGGCGACACCGAGGAGTCGGTCAGCGTCTCGGGCATGGGCCAGTCCGGCTACGGCCGCGAACTCGGCCTCCACGCGGTGGAGGGCTACACCAGGCCCCGCGCCGTCTGGGTGGCCCACCGGGTGCGGGGGTAGCGGCCCATGGCCCGGACCGCCGGCCCGCCCCGCCTCGACTTCCGCAGCGACACCCGCACCCTGCCGGACGCCCGGATGCGCGCGGCGACCGCCGCCGCCGAGGTCGGGGACGACGTCTACGGGGACGACCCCACGGTCGCGCTCCTCGAAGCGCGGGTGGCCGAACTGCTCGGCACCGGGGCCGCGCTGCTCACCCCCACCAGCACCATGGCGAACCTGCTCGCCCCCCTCGCCGCGGCCGGCCCGCCGGGGACGGGCGCCCCGCGCCTCGTCGTCGGCGAGGACAGCCACATGGCCTTCCTCGAAGCGGACGGGCTGCGCCGCTTCACCGGGGCCGAGCTGCTGACGGTGGCCCAGCGCCCCGACGGCCTGCCCGACCCCGCCGCCGTCGAAGCGCTCCTCGCCGGCGGCGACGGCCGGCCCACCGTGGTCTGCCTGGAGAACACGAGCATGATGCGCGCGGGCAACGCCCTGGACGCCGGGGCCACCCGCGCCCTGGCCGGCCCGGCCCACCGCCACGGCGCCCACGTCCACCTCGACGGCGCCCGGCTCGCCAACGCGGCCGTGGCGCTCGGCGTCGGCCCCGCGAAACTGGCGGCGCCCGCGGACAGCGTCACCTTCTCGGTCTCCAAGGGCCTGGGCGCGCCGGTGGGCGGTCTGCTGTGCGGCAGCCCCGCCTACATCGCCCGCGCCCGCGAACTGAGGACGGCGCTCGGCGGCTCCATGCACCAGGCGGGCGTCGTGGCGGCG
>NZ_JAKRGC010000180.1 GCF_022347745.1 Streptomyces sp. OfavH-34-F | reverse complement strand
AGGGGGCGGGCCATGCCGAGGGTGCCGCGCTCCTTGTGCGCCAGCAGCACCGCGCGGGCCGCGCCCTCGTAGCCGGTGGCGGCGTGCACCACGGGGAGGCCGGGCGGCTCGCTCTCGGGCCGCACCCGGCGCGGGGCGCCGCCGTACACCTGCGCGGCACACGCCTCGCACAGCTCCGTCCCGGCCCTGCCGCAGCCGCCGCAGGACACCGGCAGAACGAGCCCGCTGAACTCCCGCCACCACCCGCGCACACCTCCACTGTGCCGGGTGCGGGCCGGGCGGGCCACCCCTGTGGACAACCGCCGGCCGGGCGCCCCGCGGGCCCGGCGGTGGCGGCCTCGTCAGCCGGGGTAGACCAGCGCGGAGCCCTCCTTGAGGACCGTCTGCCAGTTGTCCCCGGGCAGGAGCTTCACTATCCCGTCCCCGTAGGTGTCCGCCATCAGCGGCAGCTGTTCGTCGTCGGCGGCGGCGATGGCGAGCACCTGGTTCACCCCGGGCAGCACGCCCGACGAGGGTGTCGAGCCGTCCGCCTGCACGTAGCGGACCTGCTGGACGCCTCCCTGTTCCTTGCCGACGACGACGAGGCGGCTGCGGCCGGACCAGGACATCGCGGTCACGTCCGCGAGCTGCGGGGCGGCCTGCCGCAGGTCCACCACGGACACGTCGGACTCGTCCAGCGGGTCACGCTCGATGCGCCCGATCCGCAGCGTCGTGTGGTCGTCCTGCGTCAGGAGCAGCGCGATGCGCACCCCGTCCGAGGACAGCCGCAGCCCTTCGATGCGGCTGCCGTTCAGGCTGGGCACGGTGACCTCCCGCGGCTTGTCCGTGCCGTGGGGCACACGCAGCAGCCTGGAGTTCTTCGGGTCGCGGTCGGCCACCCAGAGGTCGCCCAGACCGTCCCAGCTGGGGGCCGTCAGCCGGTCCTCGGGGTCGGCCGCCTTGCTCGTCACAGCCGGCAGTGGAAGCTCGCCGTCCACCGCGATCGACGCCACGTAGAGCGCGTCGTTGTGCTGCGAGAGCGCCGCCGCCGACTGCTCGTCCCGGGCGACGCCGACCGCGCTGACCTTGAGCGCGCCGTTGCCGAACGGGCCGGTGACCGGCTCCGGCTCGCCGCTGCCCCGGGTGGAGCCCGGAATGCGCTCGACCCGGCCCTTGGCGTCGACGAAGTACTGGCTGTCGGGTCCGCCGGACGAGCCGTCGGGGGCGTACTCCCCGGCCTGGTCCGCGTCGAGCAGGCACAGCTGCGAGCCGTCCGAGCGCTGGAGCTCGACCTGCTCGACGCGTGCGGGGGTCAGGTCCCGGAGGGTGAACAGCACCTGCGAGGCCATCATCCGGCAGGAGCGCTGCCCGGCACCGTCCGCCTTCTTGTTGAGCGGCACCCTGAGCACGTTGCGGTCGTCGGGCGTCAGCGAGGCGACGCCCTTGCGCAGATCGGTCCCCTTGGGGAAGCGCGAGGTCACAGCGGGGCGCAGCCAGTCGGTGGGCCCGCGCAGCAGGCTGCGGACGGCCTGCGTCACGGTGTCCATGCCGGTCGCGGGGTCGGTCCGGTTGCGGAGGTAGACGGGGTCGGCGACGAGCGTGGCCCGGGCGTCGGAGCGGCCGGCGGCGAAGTAGAACTTGTTGACCGAGCGGTACAGGCGCTTGAAGTCGGACTGCCCGAGCACCAGCCCGTCCGACACCCCGTCGATGCGCCATTCCTTGCCGTCCGCCGTCTTCTCCCGCACCAGGTGCAGCGTGCGGGAGTAGTCGGTGGGCACCTGCGGCTGGTAGGCGTTCTGCTCGTCGACCGTCGCCACCATCTCGCCGGTCAGCGTGTAGGTGACCTCGGTGGTGCTGTGGTCGCCGTCGCGGGCCGGCCGGTCGCTGCGGTTGGGGGCCTTGGCCAGCACGGTCGTCTGCGCGCTCGGCTTCCAGCGGCGCGACGCCTCCTTGGTGAGGTACTTGCGCGTCGTCCGGAAGTCGGAGTCGTCGCTGGTCATCGACTCCAGGAAGCCGTCGACCACCTCATTGGGGGTGGCGCCGTCGCGCGGGGCGACCGCGTACACCTGCACCTGGGAGTCCCCCGGCTGCGAGGCGTCCACCGCCTTGATGTCCCCGGAGACGGGCATCGAGCCGCATGCGGACAGCACGAGCGCACCGCACCCGGTCAGCACGCCCACCTTCACCGCACGCCCACGGCCGCCCTCACGACGGTCAGCGCTCACGAGTCGTGTCCTCCCGCCCCGGTGCGTGCGCCGGGGAGTCGTTGTGGCCGGCCTGCCGCTCCTCGGCGGGGCGCGGCACCACCCGCGCCCCGTTGCCCGGCAGGGCCGCGGGGTGCACCGACGCGGGTGCGGTCCTGGCCGACACCGGGTCCCTGCCCGGCACCGTCAGGGGCGCGCGGCCCGTACCGGCGTGCTGCGAGGGCACGGCCAGCAGCCGGTGCCCGCCGTCGGTGTCGGGGGCGGCGGCGGAGGTGTCCGCCGCCCGCTCCCTGTTCTCCCGGTTGCGCCGGGAGTCCTCGGGTTCCAGCGGTATCGGCGAGCCCCGCAGCGGCTCGTCCGCCGTACGCGGCAGCGTCAGCCGGAACTGCGAACCGCCGCCGGGCTCGCCCCATGCCTGGAGCCAGCCACCGTGCAGCCGCGCGTCCTCCACCGCGATGGACAGGCCGAGGCCGGTGCCGCCGGTGGTCCGGGCGCGGGCCGGGTCGGCGCGCCAGAAGCGGTTGAAGACCCGGGTCGCCTCGCCGGGCTTCAGCCCGACGCCGTAGTCCCGTACGGCCACGGCGACCGCTCCGCCGGCCGCGCCGAGGCGCACCACGACGTCGCGGCCCTCGCCGTGCTCCACCGCGTTGACGACGAGGTTGCGCAGGACGCGCTCGACGCGCCGGGCGTCCGCCTCGGCGATCACCGGCTGCTCGTCGCCGATCACGCGGATCGTGGTGCCCTTGCGTTCGGCCAGCGGCTCGGCGCCGCCGATCACCCGGCGGACGACCTGCCGCAGGTCTATCGGCTCCGCCTCCAGGGCGGCCGCGCCCGCGTCGAAGCGGCTGATCTCCAGCAGATCGGAGAGCAGCGATTCGAAGCGGTCGAGCTGGTCGCCCAGCAGCTCCGCGGACCTGGCCGTGACGGGGTCGAAGTCGGCGCGCGCCTCGTGGATGACGTCTGCGGCCATCCGCACCGTCGTCAGGGGGGTGCGCAGCTCGTGCGAGACGTCCGAGACGAACCGCCGCTGCATCCGGGACAGCTCCTCCAGCTGCTGGATCTTGTGCTGGAGGTTCTGCGCCATCTTGTTGAAGGCTTCACCGAGCCGGGCGATGTCGTCCTCGCCGGTGACCTTCATGCGTTCCTGCAGCCGTCCGGCGGAGAGCCGTTCGGCGATGCCCGCCGCCATCCGCACGGGCGTGACGACCTGGCGCACCACGAACCAGGCGATGGCGCCGAGTAGCACGACGACGAAGAGTCCCGCGGTCGCCAGCGTGCCCCTGACCAGGGTCAGGGACTTCTCCTCCTGCGTCAGCGGGAAGACGTAGTACAGCTGGTACGGGTTGCGGTCGATGTCGTAGAGGCGCTTGCCGACGACGAGGCCGGGCTGGGACTCCTGCCCGTTCGCGTACTGGATCAGCACATAGGTCTGGAAGGCTCCGGGGCCCTTGTTCACCGCGTCGCGCAGACTCTGCGGGATGCTCGCGGCCTCGACGCTGCCGGAGCCGCGTGGCGCACGGGTGCCCTCGTCGGCGCTGAGCGCCACCACGTTGAAGGCGTTCTTGCCGCCACTGGCGAGCTGGTCGACGAGTTCGGTGCGCCAGGAGTTGTTGGCGGTCACGCCGTCGGCGTCGTCGTCACCCTGGCCGGGAGCGGGGGTGAGCGGCGCGTTCGCCTTCTCCTGAGCGGCGGCGAATCCACCGGCGGCCTGGGTCTGGGCGGCCTTCCCCTTCGCCTCCAGCAGGCCGTTGCGCACCTGCCCGATCACGACGAGGCCGAGCAGCAGCACCACTCCCAGCGACATCAGCAGCGTGCCGGCGACGACCCGCAGCTGAAGATTGCGCCGCCACAGCCGTACGGCGGGCAGCAGCGGACGCCGCACCCAGCGCATCAGCAGCCGCGGCACCGGCCCGCCGGGCGCCCGGTCCTGGAACAACCGGCCGCCCTGCAGAAAGCGCTCGACGGTGGACGACGTGTGCCCTGCGCCGGGAGCCCGCTCCGCACGGGCCCCCGGCGTTCCGGGCTGCGGAGCAGTGCTTCCCGGCGGCATGTCAGCTCGGTCCGGCCTTGTAACCGACACCGCGGACGGTCACCACGATCTCCGGACGCTCCGGGTCCTTCTCCACCTTGGAGCGGAGCCGCTGCACATGCACGTTGACCAGGCGGGTGTCCGCCGCGTGCCGGTAGCCCCACACCTGCTCCAGGAGGACCTCACGGGTGAAGACCTGCCACGGCTTGCGGGCGAGCGCGACCAGCAGGTCGAACTCCAGCGGGGTCAGGGCGATGGACTGCCCGTCCCGCTTCACCGAGTGTCCGGCGACGTCTATGACCAGGTCCCCGATGGTCAGCTGCTCCGGGGCCGGCTCTTCGGACCTGCGCAGGCGTGCCCTGATCCGGGCCACCAACTCCTTAGGTTTGAACGGCTTGACGATGTAGTCGTCGGCCCCGGACTCCAGGCCCACGACGACGTCAACCGTGTCGCTCTTGGCAGTGAGCATGACGATCGGCACACCCGACTCGGCCCTGATCAGCCTGCAGACCTCGATGCCGTCCCGTCCGGGCAGCATCAGGTCGAGCAGGACCAGGTCCGGCTTCGCCTCTCGAAAAGCGGCAAGTGCCTTGTCGCCGTCCGCTACGAACGACGGCTCGAAACCCTCACCACGCAGCACAATCCCGAGCATCTCGGCCAGTGCGGTGTCGTCGTCGACGACAAGGACGCGTCCCTTCATAAACGACATCATCCCATTAGCTAATCGTTACCTGCGATGATCTGGCACACAGCTCTGCCAGCCCGGCCCCCGTGACCGGCGAGATTACGCCTTCTTCCGTGACGATCGCCGTGACCAGCTCCGGCGGCGTGATATCGAAGGCGGGGTTGTACGCACTGGCCCCCACGGGTGCCACCGGCACCCGGCCCGCCTCCTCCGCGCCCGCCCCGCGCGGCACCGCTGTGAGCTCGGTCACCTCCTGCCCGGAGCGCTGCTCCACCGTGATCGACGCCCCGTCCGCGGTGAGCAGATCCACCGTCGTCGTCGGCGCCACGACGATGAACGGTACGTGGTGGTACTTGGCGAGCACCGCCAGCGGATAGCTCCCCACCTTGTTGGCCACCGACCCGTCCGCGGCGATGCGGTCCGCCCCGATCAGCACGGCGTCCACCTCCCCGGCCGCGAACAGCGAACCCGCCGCGTTGTCCGTCAGCAGGCTGTACGGCATGCCGTTGCGCGCCGCCTCGTACGCGGTCAGCCGGGCCCCCTGGAGCAGCGGACGGGTCTCGTCCACCCACAGCCGCCTCAGCCGGCCCTCCCGGTGCGCGCCGAGCGCCACGGCGAACGCGGTGCCCTCACCGCCCGAGACCAGCGCCCCGGTGTTGCAGTGGGTCAGCAGCCGGTGTCCCCCGCCCGGGACCAGCTCGTCCAGCAGCCCCAGCCCGTACCGCGCCATCCGCCCGCTGGCCTCGGCGTCCTCGCGGTGCAGCGCCCTGGCCTCCGCCAGCGCGGCCGCCCCCGCCCCCTCCTGACCGGCGCTCTTGTCGAACGCCGCCCAGTACGCCGCGGCGGCCCGCCGCACGCCGTACCCGAGGTTCACCGCGGTGGGCCGCGCCTGCTCCAGCAGCCCCGTCGCCTCCGCCACGTCGTAGCCCCGCACCGCGGCCAGGGCCACCCCGTAGGCACCGGCGATCCCCAGCAGCGGCGCTCCCCGCACCGCGAGCGTCCGGATCGCCTCCACCAGGGCCGGCACGTCCGTGCACACCAGCTCCGTCTCCTCGGCCGGCAGCCGCCGCTGGTCGAGGAGCACCACCACGGGGCCTTCCGGAGGTTCGTCCCAGCGCAGTACGGATAGCGCGGCGGGCTCGCGTCCCACCGGTGATTGCTCGTCCTGATCAGCCATTCACCCAGTCTGCCTGCTGCCCCGCCGGGAGATGAAGGCAACGGCGGGACGCGAGGCCCGGACCGTACGTCTGCGGCGCATGGCACGATGGCTGCCAACCTGACGCCCCGAACCGCGGTCAGGACCGTGAAGGAGCGAGAATGAACGACAATCCGGGCTGGGCCTCGCCCGGACACGCCCCCTCCGACGGCCAGGACCAGGAGCCGGGCGTCCCCCGGCCCTCCGAACCGGCCGACGACACCGCCCCCTCGGGGACCTGGGCCGCCACCCAGCCGCCCGCCGGACAGTGGTCCCCACCCGGTCCCACCGGAACCGGCCCCGCCGCACCCCCTTCCCAGGGCTGGGGCTCCCCGTCGCCGTCGCAGGGCCCCCGCTGGGGCGGCCCGGCACAGGGCCCCGGGCGAGGGTCCGGCTGGGGCACGCCGCCGCCCGCCGCCGCCAAGCCCGGTGTCATCCCGCTCCGTCCGCTCGGCATCGGCGAGATCCTCGACGGCGCCGTCACCACCATGCGCGCCCACTGGCGCACGGTCCTCGGGGTCACCCTCGCGGTCTCCGTGGTGGCCCAGACCTGCGTCCTGTTCATCCAGCGCTATCTGCTGCCCGAGCCGCCGGTGCTCGACGCCGACGCCACCGGCGCGGAAGCCATGCGCCAGGTCACGGAGTCGCTCCGCTACAGCCTTCTCGACGGCGCCCCGCCCCTGCTCATCACGATGCTGGCGACGATCTTCACCACCGCGGTGCTCACCGTCGTGGTCAGCCGCTCGGTGCTGGGCCGTCCTGTCACCCTGTCCGACGCCTGGGCCGAGGCCCGGCCCAGGCTGCTGCCCCTGCTGGGTCTGACGCTCCTGATGGCCGTCCTGGCCGCGGCGATCATGACCGTCGGCATCCTCCCCGGCTTCCTGCTCGGCGACACGGCGGGCGTCGGCCTCGCCTTCCTCGGGCTGCTCGCGGCGTTGGTCGTCTTCGTCTGGCTGATGGTCCGCTTCAGCCTCGCCGCCCCCGCGCTCATGCTGGAGCGGCAGTCGATCACCGCCTCGCTGAAGCGCTCCGCCAAGCTGGTCCGCAACGCCTGGTGGCGGACCTGCGGCGTCCTCGCGCTGACCTGGGTGCTGACGTTCTTCGTGGCGATGGTGGTCGGCGTCCCCTTCGGCGTCCTGGCCGTGGCCCTGGACGGCGGCAGCCTCGGCTCCTTCCTCACCGAGGGGGCCGCCGATGTCGGCTGGTCGTTCCTGATCGTCTCCGCCCTCGGGGACGTGGTCGTCGCGACGGTCACCTATCCGCTCTCCGCCGGCGTCATGGCCCTGCTCTACGTGGACCAGCGCATCCGCCGCGAGGCGCTCGACCTCGACCTGGCCAGGGCAGCGGGCCTGCCGGGCTTCGACGACAGGGGCTGAACCCGTGTCGGGGGCGGGCGGCACGACGGCACAACTGCTGATACGGGCGAGCGGCGGCACCCCGGTCGACACCGGGCGCATCCCCGCCAGGGAGGCCGCCGAGCGCGAGCTCTCCAAGGGCATGTACCACGAGAACGACCCGAACCCGCTGCAACGTGCACTGGACCATCTGTGGACCTGGTTCAGCGACATCGTCTCGGCTGCCGCCGTCGCCGCACCGGGCGGCACGGTCGGCCTGGTCGTGCTGCTGCTGATCGTCGTCGCCCTGGCGGCCGCCCTCTGGTGGCGCCTCGGCGCCCCACAGCCCCGCTCCAGGAGGGCGGGCGGCGACCCGCTCTTCGCCCACGGTCCCCGCAGCACCGCCGAGCACCGTGCCGCCGCCGAGGCCCATGCGGCGGCCGGCCGCTGGAACCAGGCCGTCCAGGAGCGGATGCGCGCGCTCGTCCGCGCCCTGGAGGAACGCACGCTGCTGGAGCCCCGCCCCGGCAGGACCGCCGACGAGGCCGCGGCCGAGGCGGCCCGCGCCCTCCCCCCGTACGCCTCACGCCTCCGCACGGCGGCCCGGATCTTCGACGACGTCACGTACGGGGGCCGCTCCGCCGACCGGACGGCGTACCGGAACCTGCTCGAACTCGACCTCGCCGTCGAATCCGCCCGGCCGCAACTGGCCGGCGCCACCGGGGAGGCCGGCTCATGACCGCGGACACCGCCCCCACCAAACCCTCCTCCCCCTCCGCCGAGCCCGCGGCTCCCTCCACGTCGACCTCCGTCACCGCCCGACAGGTCTGGCTCCGTACCCGTGGCGTCCTGCTCGCCGTCCTGCTGCTCGTCGTCACCGCGATAGCCCTGGCCGCCACCCGCTCGGGAGAGCAGCACGGCCGCCTCGACCCCCGCTCGGCGGACCGCTACGGCAGCCGGGCCGTCGCCGAACTCCTCAAGGACGAGGGCATATCCGTCCGCGTCGTCACCACGCTCCGGGACGCCACGGCCGCGACCGGACCCGACACGACGCTCCTCGTCACCGCCCCCAACCTGCTGACGTCTCACCAGCAGGAATCCCTGCACGCGGCGACCGCCGGGACGACCGGCCGCACCGTCCTCCTCGGCCCGGCCTCCGCCTCCCTCCGCAGGCTCGCCCCCGGTGTGGACGCCAGGTCTTCCGTTCCCGTGGTTGCCCGGCCTGCGGCCTGCGCCCTGCCCGAGGCCCGCCGGGCCCGCTCCGTCGAGACCGGCGGTGTGCGCTACGACGCGAACGGCCTCGACGCCGACGCCTGCTACCCCACGGCAGGCCTCCCCTCCGTCCTCCTGCTGCGGCAGCCGGCAGCAGCCGAGACCGTTCTGCTCGGCTCCCCCGACTTCCTGTACAACGAACGCCTCGCCCACCAGGGGAACGCGTCCCTGGCCCTGCAACTCCTCAGCTCTCGTTCCCATCTGGTCTGGTACCTCCCCTCGCTCACTGATCCGTCCGCTGCCGGCGGCGGAGCCGACGACGAAAGCACCTCCCCCGGCGACGCCTCGGACGAGGGGAGCAGCTTCCTGGAACTGATCCCGTCCGGTTGGTTGTGGGGCACGCTCCAACTCGCCGTCGCCGCCGGACTCGCGGCGATCTGGCGCGCCCGGCGCCTGGGCCCCCTGGTCGTCGAATCTCTGCCGGTAGCCATCCGCGCCTCCGAGTCCACCGAGGGGCGGGCCCGCCTCAGCCGCAAGGCCAACGCCCGCGACCGGGCCGCCGCCTCGCTCCGTCACGCCGCCCGCATCCGGCTGGCGTCACGCGTCGGGGTCTCCCCCCACGAAGCCCACTCCTCCTCCGTCCTTCTTCCCGCCCTGTCCGCCCGGCTGGGACCTGCCCCCAACAGCCGTCAGAGCCTGCTCTTCGGCCCGGCCCCCTCCGACGACAGGGCACTCGTCCTGCTGGCAGACCAACTCGACTCCCTCGAAAGAGAGGTCCGCACCTCATGAGCGCCCCGTCCCCCGTGCCCACCGGGACCGCAGGCTCATCCGGGACCGCCGGCGCCGACGCGGCCCGCGCCTCCCTGGAAGCACTGCGCTCCGAGATCGCCAAGGCGGTGGTCGGCCAGGACTCGACCGTCACCGGGCTCGTCGTGGCGCTGCTCTGCCGCGGACACGTCCTTCTCGAAGGCGTCCCCGGTGTGGCCAAGACCCTGTTGGTGCGCGCCCTGGCCGCCTCGCTCGAACTGGACACCAAACGCGTCCAGTTCACCCCGGACCTGATGCCGGGCGATGTCACCGGATCACTCGTCTACGACGCCCGCACCGCCGAGTTCTCCTTCCAGCCGGGCCCGGTCTTCACCAACCTCCTCCTCGCCGACGAGATCAACCGCACCCCTCCGAAGACGCAGTCGTCCCTCCTGGAGGCGATGGAGGAGCGCCAGGTCACCGTCGATGGCATCCCGCGTCCGCTGCCGGAGCCGTTCCTCGTGGCCGCGACGCAGAACCCGGTCGAGTACGAGGGCACGTACCCCCTCCCCGAAGCCCAACTGGACCGGTTCCTGCTGAAGCTGACCGTTCCGCTGCCGACGCGCGACGACGAGATCCATGTCCTGACCCGCCATGCCGCCGGTTTCGACCCGCGCGACCTCCAGGCCGCAGGCATCCGGCCGGTGGCCGGTGCCGCCGCTCTCGAATCCGCCCGCGCCGCGGTGGCCGCGACAACCGTCTCCCCGGAGATCGCCGGCTATGTGGTCGATATCTGTCGTGCCACGCGTGATTCCCCCTCGGTCTCACTCGGTGTCTCCCCCCGTGGAGCCACCGCCCTGTTGTCGACCGCCCGAGCCTGGGCCTGGCTCACCGGCCGCGACTACGTGACCCCGGACGATGTGAAGGCGCTGGCCCTTCCGACGCTCCGGCACCGCATCCATCTGCGCCCCGAGGCCCCGATGGACGGGGTCACCCCCGACTCCGTCATCTCCGCTGTGCTCGCCCATGTCCCCGTACCCAGGTGAGGCGTTGAATCGTGGCCCTCACCGGACGAACCGCCTTGCTGGCCGCCCTGGGATCACTCCCCGTAGGCATCCTGGCCCCGAGCTGGACGGGAATGCTCGCGGTCAATGCCCCGCTCTCACTGGCAATTCTGTGCGACTATGCCCTGGCCGCGCCAGTGCGAACGCTTCGGTTCACCCGATCCGGTGATACAACCGTTCGACTCGGCGATCAGGCCGAAGTGGAACTCTCCGTAGTCAATGGGTCTCGTCGGCGGCTGCGTGCCGACCTTCGGGATGCCTGGCCTCCGAGCAGTTGGCAGCCGGGGGACGAACAGGCCGCCTCCCGTCACGCACTGACCGTGCCGGCGGGTGAGCGGCGGCGTCTGAGCACCTTCCTCCGGCCCACCCGGCGGGGCGACCGTACAGCCGAGCGGATCACCGTCCGCTCGTACGGCCCGCTGGGGCTGGCCGCGCGCCAGGGCAGCCACCGGGTGCCCTGGACGGTTCGCGTCCTGCCGCCGTTCACCAGCCGCAAGCACCTCCCCTCGCGGCTCGCGCGGTTGCGTGAACTCGACGGCCGCACCAGCGTTCTCACGCGTGGCGAGGGCACCGAGTTCGACAGCCTGCGCGCCTACGCCCCCGGCGACGACGTCCGCTCGATCGACTGGCGGGCGACGGCGCGCCAGTCGGCGGTGGCTGTACGGACGTGGCGCCCGGAACGCGACCGGCACGTCCTGGTCGTCCTCGACACCGGCCGGACCGCGGCGGGCCGGGTCGGCGGCTTTCCCCGGCTGGACGCGGCGATGGACGCGACGCTGCTCCTGACGGCGCTGGCGACCCGCGCGGGGGACCGTCTCGATGTGCTCGCCTACGACCGCCGCGTCAGGGCCAGGGTCCAGGGACGGACGGCCGGCGATGCCCTTCCGGCCGTGGTGGACGCCCTGGCCCCGCTGGAGCCCGCACTCACGGAGACGGACGCTCGCGGACTTGTCGCCGCGGTGCTCGCGCAGGCACCCCGGCGTTCGCTCGTCGTCCTTCTTACGGGGCTCGACGCGGCGCCCATGGAGGAGGGGCTGCTGCCCGTACTGCCCCAGCTCACGCGGCGGCACACGGTGGTGTTGGCTGCGGTGAGCGACCCGCGCGTGAATGAAATGGCCGAGGCACGGGGCACAGTGGACGCGGTGTACGAGGCTGCCGCCGGGGTCGAGGCCCAGGCTCAGCGACGTCGTACGGCGGAGCTGCTCAAGCGGCATGGTGTGGTCGTCGTCGATGCGACGCCGGACGGCCTCGCTCCGGCCCTGGCCGATACGTACTTGGCGCTCAAGGCGGCTGGGCGTCTCTGACGCGTCGGAAAGCGTCCGAAATGAATTCCTTCGGGGTAGCGGGTCGCGTTGTCTGGGCTGCATGACCGAACTGCATACCGAACGCCTTGCGCTCCGGGGCTGGCGCGCCTCCGATCTCCAACCGTGGGCGGCGATGAACGCCGATCCCGAGGTGCGGGAACACTTGGGCGAGCTGCTCACCCGCGAGGAGAGTGATGCTTCCGTTGCCCTGTTCCGTACGGAGTTCGCTCAGCGGGGATTCGGGTGGTGGGCCGTCGAGGTGCGGGCCACGGGCAAGTTCATCGGCTTCGCGGGCCTGGACCGGGTGGACGAGGGCATGCCGTTCACAGGGGTGGAGATCGGCTGGCGACTCGCCCGCCCGGCGTGGGGCAAGGGCTACGCGACCGAGGCCGCGCTGAAGGTGCTGGCCCACGGCTTCGACGTCTTGGCGCTCCCGGAAATCCTGGCTGTCACCACAGCTACCAACCATCGTTCCCAGGCGGTGATGCGCCGGATCGGCATGACCCGGAACCCGGACGACGATTTCGACGACCCTGCCGCGCCTGCAGGGCCTCTGCGTCCGCACGTGCTGTACCGGATGGCCCGCGGTGCGGGGATCTGACGAGGGCCAAGCCGGCCGTGAAGGTCCCGGAAACGCGAAAGAGCCCCGTGCCACAAGGGCACGGGGCTCTTCCAAAAGGAGTTCGGCGGCGTCCTACTCTCCCACAGGGTCCCCCCTGCAGTACCATCGGCGCTGAAAGGCTTAGCTTCCGGGTTCGGAATGTAACCGGGCGTTTCCCTAACGCAATGACCACCGAAACACTATGAA
>NZ_JAKRGC010000017.1 GCF_022347745.1 Streptomyces sp. OfavH-34-F | reverse complement strand
GGGCAGCTCCCGGCGCACGGCCGGGTCGAGCGCGGCGATCGCCTCGGCCTGGCGGCGTACGTAGCCGAGGACGTGGTCGCCCGCGGTGCGCGGCTCCGCCGGTGCGGGCGTTCGGGGCGGGGTGCCGGCGGGCGCCGTCTCCCCCAGCGCGCGGGCGAGCTTGGAGGGGGCGGCGGAGGGCCGGATGCCGTGCTCCTCCAGCACGCGGCCGACGGTGTCGAGGAACGCGGGGTCGCCGTCGTCGGCCAGTTCGACCTCGATCTCGGTCCAGGCGGCGGTCCGGTCGCCGCCGTGCAGGCGCTCCGCGACGACCTCGTCCACGCTCAGCTCGGCCAGCGCGGTGCCGTCCGGGGCGGTGAGGACGTGCACGTCGCGGGCGGAGACCAGGCGGACCACGGGGACGACGGGGGCGTCCAGGGTGCGGGAGCGGATCAGGGCGGTGAGGTGGTCCGGCGGGGCGTCGGAGAGCGGGGCGCGGACCTCGTCGCGGACGTGCGCGGCGACGGGGAGTTTGAGGTGCCAGCCGGCGTCGGCCCCGCCGGTGCGGCGGCGCAGGGTGACCCCGGCGGCGGCCAGGCGCAGGTCCTCGGTGTCGTAGTAGACGGCGTCCAGCTCGGTGACGCCCTCGTGGGCGACGGACCCGACCCCGGCCACCCGGTCCAGGTCCGGGAGCCGGGTGGCGTCCGTGGCGTCGTACTTCCGCTCGATCTCGCGCTTGGAGTCGGCCATGTACCGAATCTAACGCGGGAGCGGGCGCCGGGGGTCAGGCCGTTATCGGCCGTTGCACCCGGATCGACTGGAGCAGGCCGATGGCCACCCAGACGGCGAACATCGAGGAGCCGCCGTAGGAGACGAACGGGAGCGGGAGTCCGGCGACCGGCATGATGCCGAGCGTCATGCCGATGTTCTCGAAGGACTGGAAGGCGAACCAGGCGATGATGCCGGCGGCGACGACCGTGCCGTACAGCTCGGTGGTCTCGCGGGCGATGCGGCAGGCGCGCCACAGGACGACGCCGAGCAGGACGAGGATGAGGCCGGCGCCGAGGAAGCCCAGTTCCTCGCCGGCGACCGTGAAGACGAAGTCGGTCTGCTGTTCGGGGACGAACTGCCCGGTGGTCTGGGTGCCCTGGAAGAGGCCGGTGCCGTACAGGCCGCCGGAGCCGATCGCGATGCGCGCCTGGTTGGTGTTGTAGCCGACGCCGACCGGGTCGAGCGCCGGGTTGGCGAAGGCGGCGAACCGGGCGATCTGGTAGTCGTCCAGGAGCCCGAGCTGCCAGACGGCGACCGCCCCGGCGACGCCCGCGCCCAGGAGCCCGAAGATCCAGCGGTTGGACGCGCCGGAGGCCAGGAGCACGCCGAGCACGATGACGACCATGACCATGACGGAGCCGAGGTCCGGCATCCCCATGACGATCGCCATCGGGAGCGCGGCGAGCCCGAGCGCCTTGGCCACGGTGCGGTGGTCGGGGTGGAGCTGGTCGCCCGCGTCCACCCGGGCGGCCAGGAGCATCGCCATGCCCAGGATGATGGTGATCTTGGTGAACTCGGAGGGCTGGAGGGAGAACCCGCCGGGCAGCAGGATCCAGGCGTGGGCGCCGTTGACCGTGGCGCCCAGCGGGGTGAGGACGACCAGCACCAGCACCACGGACAGGCCGTACAGGACCGGGACCGCGCCGCGCAGGGTGCGGTGGCCGAGCCAGATGGTGCCGATCATCAGCGCGATGCCGATGCCGGTGTTGAGGGCGTGCCGGAGCAGGAAGTAGTACGGGTCGCCGTGGGTCAGCGAGTCGCGTCCCCTGGTCGCCGACCAGACCAGCAGCGAGCCGATGAAGGAGAGCGCGACCGCGGAGCCGAGGAGCGGCCAGTCGAGCCGGCGCACCATGGAGTCCCGTGCCGTGAGCCTGCCCCACGCGGACTGCTCGGGGGCGTAGCGCTGGACGGAGAAGCCGGCCATCAGTCGCGCCTCCCCACGAGCGCGGCGAGCGTCTGCTCGGCGGCCGGCTTCTGGGACGCCGGGTTGTAGGGCCTGATGGTCGGGGACTCGATGGTGCCGTCCGTCCGGATGTCGGGCAGGCCCTTCTGGGGCGCGGGCAGGAGGGCCTTCTTGAGGTCCTGCTTGCCGGTGGCGTCGAGGCCGTACAGCGCGTTGTAGATGTTGCGGACGGCGGGCCCGGACGCGCCGGAACCCGTACCGCCCTGGGAGATCGTCATGACGATCGAGTAGTCCTTGGTGTACGTGGCGAACCAGGAGGTCGTCTGCTTGCCGTAGACCTCGGCGGTGCCCGTCTTGGCGTGCATCGGGATCTTGTCCTGCGGCCAGCCGCCGAATCGCCAGGCGGCCGAACCGCGGGTCGCGACTCCCGCGAGGGCTTCGTCTATCTGGTTGCGCGTCTTCTTGTCGAACGGCAGCTTGCCGTGCGACGTGGGCTCGATCATCCGCACGTCCTTGCCGTCGGGGCTGACGATCGCCTTGCCGACGGTGGGGTCGTACAGCGTGCCGCCGTTGGAGATGGCCGCGTAGATGGTCGCCATCTGGATCGGGGTGACGAGGGTGTCGCCCTGGCCGATCGAGTAGTTGACGGAGTCACCGGCGCGCATGCGGTCGCCTTCGAGGCAGTTCTCGTAGGCGATCTGCTCGACGTAGGTGCCGCCCTTCTTGCCCTGCTTGCACCAGGCGTCGTGGTTGGCCTTGGCGAAGTTCTTCTTCCACTCGCGGTCCGGGACGCGGCCGCTGACCTCGTTGGGGAGGTCGATGCCGGTCGTCTTGCCGAGGCCGAACTGGTGGGCGGTCTTGTAGAACCAGTCCTTGGGGTGCTTCTTGGGGTTGTTCCCGCCGTCCTTGAGCCACTCCTTGTGCGCGATGCCGTAGTACACGGTGTCGCAGGAGACCTCCAGGGCGCGGCCGATGGTGATGTCGCCGTAGCCCTGGGACTCGAAGTTGGTGAAGGTCTGCCCGCCGATGGAGTAGGAGCTGGGGCAGGGGTAGTGGCCGTCGAAGGGGTAGCCGGCGTTGACGGCCGCGGTCGACGAGATGACCTTGAAGATGGAGCCGGGCGCGGCCTGGCCCTGGATGGCCCGGTTCAGCAGCGGGAAGTTGGACTTCTTGCCGGTGAGCTTGGCGTAGTCCTTGGCGGAGATGCCGCCGACCCAGGCGTTGGGGTCGTAGTTGGGCAGGGACGCCATGGCAACGACCCGGCCCGTCTTGGCCTCCATGACGACGACCGCGCCGGAGTCCGCCTTGTAGTTCTCGCCGGTGTTGCGGTCGAACTCCAGGCGCGCCTTCTTCATCGCGTCGTTGAGTTCGTACTCGGCGACGGCCTGGACGCGGGCGTCGATGGAGGTGACGACGCTGGAGCCGGCCTCCGCCTCGTCGTTCTTGGCCTGGCCGATGACCCGGCCCAGGTTGTCGACCTCGTAGCGGGTGACGCCGGCCTTGCCGCGCAGCTCCTTGTCGTACGTGCGCTCCAGGCCGGAGCGGCCGACCATGTCGGAGCGCAGGTAGGGCGAGTCGCTGTCCTGGGCCTTGGTGATCTCCTCGTCGGTGACGGGCGAGAGGTAGCCGAGGACCTGGGCGGTGTTGGCCTTGCCGGGGGCCGGGTAGCGGCGGACGGCGGTGGGCTCGGCGGTGATGCCGGGGAAGTCCTCGGCGCGCTCGCGGATCGTCAGGGCCTGCTGGGTGGTGGCCTCGTCGGTGACCGGGATCGGCTGGTAGGGGGAACCGTTCCAGCAGGGCTGCGGGGTCTTGGCGTCGCAGAGCCGGACCTTGTCGAAGACGTCCTTCGGCTTCATGTCGAGCACGTCGGCGAGCCGGGTCAGCACGGCCTTGCCGTCGTCGTCCATCTTCATCAGCTCGGTGCGGCTGGCGGAGACCACGAGCCGGGTCTCGTTGTCGGCGAGGGGCACGCCGCGCGCGTCGAGGATGGAGCCGCGGGCGGCGGGCTGGACGACCTGCTGGACGTGGTTGTTCTTCGCCTCGTCGGAGTACTCCTGGCCGTTGCGGATCTGGAGGTACCAGAGGCGCCCGCCCAGGGTGAGGAGCAGCGAGAAGACGAGGACCTGGATGACGACGAGCCGGATGCGGACGCGCTGGGTCCGGCCGGTCTCGGGGATGTTGCTCACGGGGCACCCCCGGTGGTGGTGCGGGGCGCGGGCGCGTGCGGCCCGGAGTGTCGCAGCCTCACAGTCGCTTGACTCCCTTGATCCGTCCGGCGCGGGCCGCCCGGTTGCGGGCCGCCTTCACGCGCAGTCCGCCGCGCTGGCTGCCGATCCGCAGCCCGGTGCCCGAGGCCAGCCAGCCGGCCGCCACGTCGCCGTGGCCGGCCGAGGACTCGGCGACGGGGTCGTTCACCGTACGTCTGGCGAGCGCCATGATCAGCGGCACGGTGAACGGCGCGAGCAGCAGGTCGTACACGGCGGCCGTGAACAGCAGGCTGCCCAGGCCGACGTGGCGGGCCGCCGTGTCGCCGACGAGCGCACCGACGCCCGCGTACAGCAGGGTGGTGCCGATCGCCGCCGCGACGACCACCGCCATCGGCAGGAACGCGGACTTGAGCTGCCCGTTCTCCGGCCGGGCCAGGCCCGCGAGGTAGCCGATGACGCACAGCACCAGGGCGTAGCGGCCGGCGGCGTGGTCGGCCGGGGGCGCCAGGTCGGCGAGCAGTCCGGCGCCGAAGCCGATGAGGGCGCCGGCGACGTGTCCGTACACGAAGGCCAGGCCGAGGACGACCATGAGCAGCAGGTCGGGCACGGCGCCGGGGAGCTGGAGCCGGGCCAGCACGGACACCTGGACGACCAGGGCGAAGACGACCAGAACGAGGGAGAGCAGGGTCCGGTTGAGGTGCATGGGAATCAGCTCTACCTCTGTTCGTTGGCCGCGTCGCCGGCGTCCGGGGTGGCGTTGCCGCTGGGGTCGGGGCTCTCGTGGACGTTGCCGACCACGTTGCCCTCGGTGTCCACGATGTCGCCGTTGGGCGAGATGGTGACGGTGACGGTCGGGGTGGGCTTCGGCTTGGCGGGCGCCTTCGGCTTCTTCGGCAGGACCATGTCGCGGGGGTCCGCGCGCGGGGCCTGGACGACGATGCCGACGATGTCGAGCTTGGTGAAGGAGACGTAGGGGCGGACGTAGACGGTGCGGGTGAGGTCGCCGCCGGAGGGGTCCACCCGGACGACCTCGCCGACCGGGACGCCGGGCACGAACGGCTTGTCCTTGCTGGAGCCGAAGGTGACGAGCCGGTCGCCCTTCTTGACCCGGGCCTTGCCGTTCAGGAACTGCACCGCCAGCGGGCGGGTGCCCTGTCCGGTCGCGAAGCCGAGTTCGTCGGTCGCCTCCATCCGGGTGCCCACGGTGAAGTCGGGGTCGTTGGCGAGGAGCACCGTGGCGGTGTCCGGGCCGACCGTGGTGACGCGGCCGACGAGCCCGTCCCCGTTGAGGACGGTCATGTCGCGCTTGACGCCGTCCTTGGAGCCGGCGTCGATGGTGACCGTCCAGGAGAAGCCCTGGGCCGCTCCTATGGCGATGACCTCGGCCGCCTTGATGCCGTACTGGCCGGTGGCCGACTTCTTGAGCATCGCGTCGAGCTGGCGGACCCGGCTGCGGTTGCGGTCGTCGCTGCCGAGACTGGCCTTCAGCTCGGCGTTCTCCTTCTCCAGGGCGGCGATCTTGTCGTGCCGGGAGCCGGAGGCGCGGACCGCCCCTATGGCGTTGCCCACCGGGTCGACCGCCGACGCCACGCCGTTCTCCACGGGTCCGAACACCGTGGCGGCGGCCTGCCGGGCGCCGTCCACCGGTGAGCCCTCACCGCCCCGGATGTCCACCGTGATCAGTGCGAACGCGATGACGATCAGCAGCACCAGGAGCAGCCGGCTCTCTCGTGTGTCCCTCACGTGCGGCGGCCGTGCCTTCCTCGTAGGAATGTTCGTGCCTGTATATCAACGTTCCTCCGCGCGGGGCGGCAGCGTCCGCGCGGAGGGCCGTGGGCTTACTACCGTCGGGGCTGGGCGTCCAGCACCTGCTGGAGCGCCTCGAACTCCTCGACGCACTTGCCGGAGCCGAGCGCCACCGAGTCCAGCGGGTCCTCGGCGATGTGGATCGGCATGCCGGTCTCGTTGCGCAGCCGCTCGTCGAGTCCGCGCAGCAGCGCGCCGCCGCCGGTGAGGACGATGCCGCGGTCCATGACGTCGCCGGACAGCTCCGGCGGGCACTTGTCGAGCGTCGTCTTGACCGCGTCCACGATCGCGTTGACCGGTTCCTCGATGGCCTTGCGGACCTCGGCGGCCGAGATGACGACGGTCTTGGGCAGGCCCGAGACGAGGTCGCGGCCGCGGATCTCGGTGTGCTCGTCCTTCTCCAGGTCGTAGGCCGAGCCGATGGTGATCTTGATCTGTTCGGCGCTGCGCTCGCCCAGGAGGAGCGAGTACTCCTTCTTGATGTGCTGGATGATCGCGTTGTCCAGCTCGTCGCCGGCCACCCGGATCGACTGCGCGGTGACGATTCCGCCCAGCGAGATGACGGCGACCTCGGTGGTGCCGCCGCCGATGTCCACGACCATGTTGCCGGTGGCCTCGTGGACCGGCAGTCCGGACCCGATGGCCGCCGCCATGGGCTCCTCGATGATGTGCACCTGGCGGGCGCCGGCCTGCGTGGACGCCTCGATCACGGCGCGGCGCTCGACCCCGGTGATGCCGGAGGGCACACACACCACGACCCGCGGGCGGGCCAGGTAGCGGCGCTTGTGGATCTTCAGGATGAAGTAGCGGAGCATCCGCTCGGTGATCTCGAAGTCGGCGATCACACCGTCCTTGAGCGGCCGTACGGCGACGATGTTGCCGGGAGTACGGCCGATCATCTTCTTTGCCTCGGCACCGACCGCCAGAATTCCGCCGGTGTTGGTGTTGATGGCCACGACGGACGGCTCGTTCAGGACGATGCCGCGCCCCCTGACGTACACCAGCGTGTTGGCAGTCCCGAGGTCGATAGCCATGTCACGGCCGATGAACGACATTGAGTTCCCCTTGTTCCCCATGAGGATGCGTCGGGCCTTCCCGAGGGAAAGCTCGGGTGGCTTGTTTTCGGTGGGCGGGATGGGCGCTGCGGGCGTGGAAGGTTCCATCGTAGTGCCGGTTGCAGCGCCACGGCGCGAGGGTACGCCGCCCTGCTGGGCAGAACGGGTGGCCGTTCCACTCATGGTGACGTTACGTCGGGGGGATGCGTTCCCGCGATCGGACACCCTATGCCGAAGGGCGACCGAATTAATTCGGTCGCCCCAGGTCATGAGCGCTGTTCGGCTGACTGCGATTCAGGAAAGACCCGGAAAGAACAGCTTCATTTCCCGCTCCGCGGACTCCTCGGAGTCCGATGCGTGGATGAGGTTCTCCCGGGTGATCGTGCCGAAGTCGCCGCGGATGGAGCCCGGTGCGGCGGCGATCGGGTCGGTGGGGCCGGCCAGGGCGCGGACGCCCTCGATGACCCGCTCGCCCTCGACCACCAGCGCGACGGCCGGGCCGGACTGCATGAACTCCATGAGGGGCTCGTAGAACGGGCGGCCCACATGCTCCGCGTAGTGCTGCTCCAGCGTGGCGCGGTCCAGGGTACGCAGCTCCAGCGCCGTGATCTTCCAGCCGGCCTTGCGCTCGATGCGGCCGACGATCTCGCCGACCAGACCGCGACGGACGGCGTCGGGCTTGAGAAGAACGAGGGTGCGCTGGGTCATCTGCGGCTCCTTGGAGGCATCGGGGTGCGGTGAGGCGACCCTACAGGGGCCGGGCGGCGGCGCCGCGGCCGGGTTTGCCGTGGTGGGGGGCGGGATTCAGCCGCCGGCGGACGTCCCCGCCTCGGCCTGGGCCGCCGCCCACCGGGCCTTCACCTCGTCGATCCGGCGGCCGTAGTGCACCGAGGCCCACCACAGCGCCCCGAAGGCGAGGCCCAGGATGTACATCGTCGGGATCACCAGGCCGCTCGCGAGCAGCGCGACCTGGAGCACCCAGCCGAGCTGCACCCCGCCAGGACGGGTGATCATGCCGCAGAGCAGCACGGAGAACAGCATCCCGATGCCGCACACCGTCCAGACCGTGGCGCTCGTCAGGTCGTCCGACTTCATCGCGACGAGACCGGCGAACCCGATCACGAAGAACTCGCCGATCAGCGTGGAAGCACAGAGCGTGCGCATGGGTCAGCGCCTTCCCAGGAGCAGCCGGGCCTCGCCGGCCGTGATCACCGAGCCGGTCACCAGGACTCCGGCGCCCGCGTACTCGTCCTCTTCCTCGGCCAGGGTGATCGCCGCCTCCAGGGCGTCGTCGAGCCGGGGTTCGACCTGCACGCGGTCGTGGCCGAAGACCTCGACGGCGAGGGCGGCGAGGGCGTCGGCGTCCATGGCGCGCTCGGTGGAGTTCTGGGTGACGACGATCTCGGCGAAGATCGGCTCGAACGCCTCCAGCAGGCCCCGCACGTCCTTGTCGCCGCTGACGCCGACGACGCCGATCAGCCGGGAGAAGCCGAACGCCTCGGAGATCCCCTCGGCGGTGGCGCGGGCGCCGGCCGGGTTGTGCGCGGCGTCCAGGACGACGGTCGGGCTGGAGCGCACGACCTCCAGCCGGCCGGGCGAGCGCACCGTGGCGAACGCCGCGCGCACGATGTCCGGGTCGAGCGAGCCGGCCTGCTCGGCGCCGACGCCGAAGAACGCCTCGACGGCGCAGAGCGCGACCACCGCGTTGTGCGCCTGGTGGGCGCCGTACAGCGGGAGGAAGACGTCGGTGTACTCGCCGCCGAGGCCGCGCAGCGTCAGCAGCTGGCCGCCGACCGCGATCTCGCGGGAGACCACGCCGAACTCCATGCCCTCGCGGGCCACGGTGGCGTCCACCTCGACGGCCTTCTTGAGCATGACCTGGGCGGCGTCCACCGGCTGCTGGGCGAGGATGACCGTGGCGCCCTGCTTGATGATCCCGGACTTCTCCGTCGCGATCTCGCCCGGCGTGGAGCCCAGGCGGTCGGTGTGGTCGAGCGAGATCGGGGTGACGACGGCGACCTGGGCGTCGATGACGTTGGTCGCGTCCCAGGTGCCGCCCATGCCGACCTCGACGACGGCGACGTCGACCGGCGCGTCGGCGAAGGCCGCGTACGCCATGCCCGTCAGCACCTCGAAGAAGGACAGCCGGTAGGGCTGCTGGGCGTCCACCATCTCGACGTACGGCTTGACGTCCTCGTACGTGGAGACGAACCGCTCGGCGTCGATGGGGGCGCCGTCCAGGCTGATCCGCTCGGTGATCGACTGGACGTGCGGCGAGGTGTAGCGGCCGGTGCGCAGGTCGAAGGCGCCGAGCAGGGCCTCGACCATGCGGGCGGTGCTCGTCTTGCCGTTGGTGCCGGTGATGTGGATCGAGGGGTACGCGCGCTGCGGGTCGCCCAGGACGTCCATCAGGGCGGCGATGCGGGTGACGGAGGGCTCCAGCTTGGTCTCGCCCCAGCGCCCGGCCAGCTCCTGCTCCACGCCGCGCAGCGCCTTGTCGACCTCCGGGTCGGCGGGGCGGGTGGGGACCTCGTCACCGGGCGGCGGCCCCGAGGCGGCACGCAGCGTACGGCTGCCGGCCTCGATCACCGCCAGGTCGGGGTCGCGCTGGGTCGCTTCGTCGACGATCTCCGCGAAGGTGTCGTCGGAGTCGGACGCGTCGGGCCGGTCGGGGCGGGGCTCACTCACGGGCCCCAGTCTACGGATGGCCCCGGACATCGCACGCAGCCGCCCGCGGCCAGTGGCCGGGAGGCCCCCGAACCGACTGGTTCGGGGGCCTCCCGGCGTGCTGGTACGAGGTCAGGCCTGCGGCAGGCCCGCCAGCTGGCCGGTGATCCGCTCGACGTCGGCCTCGGCCTTGGCGAGCCGGCCGCGGATCTTGTCGACCACGTTGTCCGGGGCCTTGGCCAGGAACGCCTGGTTGCCGAGCTTGGCCGTCGCCTGGGCGACCTCCTTCTCGGCGGCGGCCAGGTCCTTCGTCAGCCGCTTGCGCTCGGCGGCCACGTCGATCGTGCCCGACAGGTCGAGCGCGACGGTGGCCCCGGCGACGGGCAGCGACGCGGTGGCCTGGAAGCCGTCCCCGGCGGGCTGGAGCCGGAGCAGCTGCCGCATGGCCGTCTCGTGCGGGGCGAGCGGGGTACCGGTCAGGGTCAGCTCGGCCGGAACCTTCTGGCCGGGCTGGAGCCCCTGGTCGGAGCGGAAGCGGCGGACCTCGGTGACGACCTGCTGGACGAGCTCGATCTCCTGCTCGGCGGCGTCGTCGCGGAAGCCCGAGTCCTGCGGCCAGTCGGCGATGACGAGGGACTCGCCGCCGGTGAGCGCGGTCCAGAGGGTCTCGGTGACGAAGGGGACGACGGGGTGCAGCAGGCGCAGCAGCTTGTCGAGGACCTCGCCGAGCACGCGCGCCGAGACCCTGGCCGCGTCGCCGCCCGCGAAGAACGTGGTCTTCGAGAGCTCGACGTACCAGTCGAAGACCTCGTCCCACGCGAAGTGGTAGAGGACATCGGCCAGCTTGGCGAACTGGAAGTCGTCGTAGTACGCGTCGGCCTGGGCGACGACCTTGTTGAGGCGCGAGAGAATCCACCGGTCGGCCGCCGACATCTCCTCGGCGGACGGCAGGGCGCCCTCAACGGTGGCACCGTTCATCAGCGCGAAGCGGGTCGCGTTCCAGATCTTGTTCGCGAAGTTGCGGGACGCCTTGACCCAGTCCTCGCCGATCGGCACGTCCGCGCCCGGATTGGCGCCGTTGGCCAGGGTGAATCGGACGGCGTCGGAACCGTACGCGTCCATCCAGTCGATCGGGTCCACGGCGTTGGGGTTGGACTTCGACATCTTCTTGCCGAACTCGTCACGCACGAGACCGGTCAGCGCGACCGTCTTGAACGGGACCTCCCCGTCCATCGCGTACAAACCGAACATCATCATCCGGACGACCCAGAAGAAGATGATGTCGTGGCCGGTGAGCAGGACGTCGGTCGGGTAGAACTTCGCCAGGTCCGGCGTCTTCTCGGGCCAGCCCAGGGTGGAGAAGGGCCACAGGCCGGAGGAGAACCAGGTGTCGAGGACGTCCTCGTCCTGGATCCAGCCCTCGCCGCTCGGGGGCTGCTCGCCGGGTCCGACGCAGACGACCTCGCCCTCGGGGCCGTACCAGACCGGAATGCGGTGGCCCCACCACAGCTGACGCGAGATGCACCAGTCGTTGAGGTTGTCCACCCAATCGAAGTACCGCTTCTCCATCTCCTTGGGATGGAGGGCGACCCGGCCGTCGCGGACCGCGTCTCCGGCGGCCGCGGCAAGGGTTTCGACCTTGACCCACCACTGGAGGGACAGTCGCGGCTCCACGGTCGTCTTGCAGCGGGAGCAGTGTCCGACGGCATGGGTGTACGGGCGCTTCTCGGCGACCACACGGCCCTGGTCGCGCATGGCCTCGACGATGGCGGAACGGGCCTCGAAACGGTCGAGCCCCTCGAACGGGCCAGGGACCGTGATGATGGCCCGCTCGTCCATGATGGTCAGCATCTCGAGCCCGTGCCGCTGCCCGATGGCGAAGTCGTTCGGGTCGTGGGCCGGAGTCACCTTGACGGCGCCGGTCCCGAACTCGGGGTCGACGTGGGTGTCGGCGACGACCGGGATGGTGCGGTCGGTCAGCGGCAGCTTGATGCGCTTGCCGATGAGATGTGCGTACCGTTCGTCGTCGGGGTGGACCGCGACGGCGGTGTCACCCAGCATCGTCTCGACACGGGTGGTCGCGACGACGACGGTCTCGTCACCCTCGCCGTACTTCAGCGAGACCAGCTCACCGTCGTCGTCCTGGTAGTCGACCTCGATGTCGGAGATCGCGGTCAGACAGCGCGGACACCAGTTGATGATGCGCTCGGCGCGGTAGATCAGTCCGTCGTCGTACAGGTTCTTGAAGATCGTCTGGACGGCCTCGGAGAGACCCTCGTCCATGGTGAACCGCTCACGCGACCAGTCCAGGCCGGCTCCGAGACGGCGCAGCTGGCCGAGAATACGGCCGCCGTACTCTTCCTTCCACTGCCAGGTCTTGGCGACGAAGGCCTCACGGCCGATGTCGTGCCGGGACTTGCCTTCCTCGGCGAGTTGTTGTTCGACCTTGTTCTGCGTGGCGATGCCCGCGTGGTCCATGCCCGGCAGCCACAGCGTCTCGTAGCCCTGCATGCGCTTGCGGCGCGTGAGGGCGTCCATGAGCGTCACCTGGAAAGCGTGCCCCAGGTGCAGCGCCCCGGTGACGTTGGGCGGCGGGATCACGATGGTGAACGGCGGCTTCTCACTCTTCGCGTCCGCTTGGAAGTAACCGCGCTCTACCCAGCGCTCGTACAGCTTCCCCTCTACCTCGGCCGGCGTGTACTGGGTCGGCAGTTCGGGGTTGCTGGCTGGCTGCTGCGTTGGATTCTCGGTCACGCGGACAGTTTAGAGCCGTCACAGGAGTGCCCCGAAACCGGTTTGTTCCGTAACGGTGTGCCTCCCGGTGGTCCGCGCGCGCGGAGCTTGGGCCAGGATGTTCGCAACGCGTAAGTTTCACGAACAGGGGACACCGCAGATGAGCAACAACCAGCCGGGCCCGTACGGCGGCCAGCCGCCGCAGGGTCAGCCCGGACCGTACGGCCAGCAGCCGGGCCCGTACGGCGGCCAGCCGCCGCAGGGCCAGCCCGGCTACGGCTACCCGCAGCAGGCCCCCCAGGGCGTCCCGCCCCAGCAGCCGCCCCAGCCCGGTTACGGCTACCCGCCGGCCCAGCAGCCCGGACCGTACGGCCAGCAGCCGCCCACGCCGCCGCCGTACGGCCAGCAGCCCTACGGCCAGCAGCCGGGCTTCCCGCCGCCGGCCCCGAAGAAGAAGACGGGCCTGATCGTGGGGGCGGCGGTCGTGGCGCTGGCGGTCGTCGCGGGCGGGGTGTACTACTTCACCGCGGGCGGCGGCAGCAGCGACGTCGCGGACTCCACCAAGGGGTACAAGCTGACGCTGCCGGAGTCGGTGGGCGACTACAAGCAGGACAAGTCCGACTCCGACAACAAGACGGGGCCGCTGACCGGCAAGGACAAGACCGAGGCCGAGGACATGGGCATCAAGTCGCCCGTGGAGGCCAGCGGTGCCTACGCCAGCGGGGACATGGAGAAGAACCCGCTCACCACGAAGATGCTGATGCTCAAGGGTCTGTGGGGCAAGGTCGACGACCCCGAGAAGACCCTGGACGCGGCCTTCGCCGGGGCGAAGGAGGAGATGGCGAAGGACGAGGGCGACGACGACAGCGAGGTCTCGCTCGTCGGCTCCCCCAAGAGCTACACGCCCGAGGGCTTCGACGGCGCCCTGATGAAGTGCCAGTCGATCAAGACGGTCAACAAGGACGCCGACGGATCGATGCAGAAGGGCCCCAAGGAGCTCAACACGCCCGTCTGCATCTGGACCGACTACAGCACCGTCGGCATCGTCTTCGCCGTCGACATCGGCGCGGCCATGACCACCGGCAAGAGCATGCCGACCGAGGACGTCGCCGACCTCGCCGCCAAGCTCTACAACAGCTCCCGCACCAAGATCTGACCCGCGGCGGCATGCAGGGGCGCCCGGCCGGAAGAACCGGCCGGGCGCCCCTTCGCACGTGTCGCCCCGGCGCTACGCGGACTTCTCGTGGCGGCCGTCGTCGCCCTTGCCGATCGTGCGCGGCTCGCGCGGGACCAGGGTGGGGTTGACGTTGTTGCGGACCACGTCGGCGGTGATGACCACGCGGGCGACGTCCTTGCGGGACGGGACCTCGTACATCACCGACTGGAGGACCTCCTCCATGATCGCGCGCAGGCCGCGCGCGCCGGTCTGGCGCAGGATGGCCTGGTCGGCGATGGCCTCCAGCGCGCCGCGCTCGAAGTCCAGCTCCACGCCGTCGAGTTCGAACAGCCGCTGGTACTGCTTGACCAGGGCGTTGCGCGGCTCGATGAGGATCTGGAGCAGCGCCTCGCGGTCCAGGTTGTGGACCGAGGTCAGGACGGGGAGCCGGCCGATGAACTCCGGGATCATCCCGAACTTCACCAGGTCCTCCGGCATGACCTCCTGGAACTGGTCGCTCGCCTGGATCTCCCGCTTGGAGCGGATCGTGGCGCCGAAGCCGATGCCCTTGGCGCCGGCCCGCGACTCGATGATCTTCTCCAGGCCGGAGAAGGCGCCGCCCACGATGAACAGGACGTTCGTCGTGTCGATCTGGATGAACTCCTGGTGGGGGTGCTTGCGGCCGCCCTGGGGCGGCACGGAGGCGGTGGTGCCCTCCAGGATCTTGAGCAGGGCCTGCTGGACACCCTCGCCGGAGACGTCGCGCGTGATCGACGGGTTCTCGCTCTTGCGGGCGACCTTGTCGATCTCGTCGATGTAGATGATCCCGGTCTCGGCCTTCTTGACGTCGTAGTCGGCGGCCTGGATCAGCTTCAGCAGGATGTTCTCGACGTCCTCGCCGACATAGCCGGCCTCCGTCAGCGCGGTCGCGTCCGCGATGGCGAACGGGACGTTGAGCATGCGGGCCAGCGTCTGCGCGAGGAGCGTCTTGCCGGAGCCGGTGGGGCCCAGCAGCAGAATGTTGGACTTGGCCAGCTCGATCGCGTCCTCGCGGTTGTTCCCGCCGCCGTTCTCGCCGGCCTGGACCCGCTTGTAGTGGTTGTACACAGCGACCGAGAGGGCCTTCTTCGCGGGCTCCTGCCCGACGACGTACCCCTCGAGGAACTCGTAGATCTCGCGCGGTTTGGGAAGCTCTTCCCAGCGGACCTCGCTCGTCTCGGCGAGCTCCTCCTCGATGATCTCGTTGCAGAGATCGATGCACTCGTCGCAGATGTACACACCGGGACCCGCGATGAGCTTCTTCACCTGCTTCTGGCTCTTTCCGCAGAACGAGCACTTGAGCAGGTCGCCGCCATCACCGATGCGTGCCACGAGGTGCTTCCCCTTCGCCTGGGAGACGCCTGGTTCAGCGGCTCCTGTGCCTCTATCCGACGGTACCTTGCCCGGCCCCCCATGCGGGCCCCCCTTGGCACGGTTCACACGGCCGGAGCCGGGTGCCGCCGCCGTGCCAAGGGGTCGGGGCGTGATGCGCAGCGCGCCCCGGGGCGCAGGTCAGGCGAGCGCTCCGGACGCGCTCTTGCGGGTCGACACGATCTGGTCGACGAGACCGTAGGCGAGGGCGTCCTCGGCGGTCAGGATCTTGTCGCGCTCGATGTCGTCGCGGATCTTCTCGAGCGGCGTGGTGGAGTGCTTGGCGAGCAGCTCCTCCAGCTGGGTCCGCATGCGCAGGATCTCGTTGGCGGCGATCTCCAGGTCGGAGAGCTGCTCGCGGCCGGTCTGCGAGGACGGCTGGTGGATCAGGACGCGGGCGTTCGGCAGCGCCATGCGCTTGCCGGGCGTGCCCGCGGCGAGCAGCACGGCGGCGGCGGAGGCGGCCTGGCCCATGCAGACCGTCTGGATGTCCGGCTTCACGAACTGCATCGTGTCGTAGATCGCGGTGAGCGCCGTGAACGAGCCGCCGGGGCTGTTGATGTAGATGGAGATGTCCCGGTCCGGGTCCATCGACTCCAGGCACAGCAGCTGCGCCATGACGTCGTTGGCGGAGGCGTCGTCGATCTGCACGCCGAGGAAGATCACGCGCTCCTCGAAGAGCTTCGCGTACGGGTCGTACTCGCGCACGCCCTGCGAGGTGCGCTCCACGAAGCGCGGCACGATGTAGCGGTTGTCCACCTGCGGGCCCGTGTAGAGGCCGCTCGCGGAGGCGCCGGGGAAGTTGTTCATGTGGGTGTTCACCATCCTGGTGGCGTTCTGTGGCTGGGTGTCTCGGCGTACGAGAGATGCGCGGTGCGGTGCGGCGCCGTCCGGGAGGCCCGGATCAGGCGCCGGTGCCGCCGCCGCCCGGAACGCCCGATGCGATCGAGATGATCTCGTCGATGAGGCCGTACTCCTTGGCCTCCTCCGCGGTGTACCAGCGGTCGCGGTCGCCGTCGCGGATGATCGTCTCCACGGTCTGGCCGGAGTGGCGGGCGGTGATCTCCGCCATGCGCTGCTTGGTGCGCAGCAGGTACTGGGCCTGGATCTTGATGTCCGAGGCCGTACCGCCGATGCCGGCCGAGCCCTGGTGCATGAGGATGTCGGTGTTCGGGAGCGCGAAGCGCTTGCCGGCGGTGCCGCCGGTGAGCAGGAACTGGCCCATCGAGGCCGCCATGCCCATGCCGATGGTGACCACGTCGTTCGGGATGTACTGCATGGTGTCGTAGACCGCCATGCCGGCCGTCACCGAGCCGCCGGGGCTGTTGATGTAGAGGTAGATGTCCTTCTCGGGCTCGGCCGCGAGGAGGAGCAGCTGCGCGGTGATCTTGTTGGCGATCTCATCGTCCACCTGCTGGCCGAGGAAGATGATGCGTTCGCCGAGCAGCCGGCTGTAGACCTGGTCGCCGAGGCCACCACCGAGGGACGGCTCTCCGGCGGCGTAGGGCATCAGATTCGTCACGTATCCACCTGCTCGTCTCTGACGGCTCCGGCCGTCTCAGCGTCTTCGTACCGGGTGGGCCGGGACTACCCGACCCTTCCTCTTCATGGACCCTAACGCGCAGGTGGAACAACGCCATCCCGCTTCCGCGACTGTTCGCTGGGAGCGCAAGGTCCGCAGCCGGTACGCGGGTTGTGGCGAAACGTCCGCCGGTACGACGACGGGCTCCGGACGCGGAGGCGTCCGGAGCCCGTCGTACGGGGTCAGCGCGAGGCTCAGGCCTCGGTCTTCTCCTCGGCGGCGGCCTCGGTGGCGCCCTCGGCGGCCTCGACCGTCTCGGTGGCCTCCTCCGCCGCGTCCTCGTCGTCCTCCAGCTCGACGACCTCACCGTTGGTGTCGACGACCTTCGCGGCCTCGACCACGACGGCGAGCGCCTTGCCGCGGGCGACCTCGCCGACGAGCATCGGCACCTGGCCGCCCTCGACGACGGCCTGCGCGAACTGGTCGGGGCTCATGCCGGAGGAGGCCGCACGCCGCATGAGGTGCTCGGTGAGCTCCTCCTGGTTGACGTTCAGCTTCTCCTTGTTGACGAGCTCGTCCAGGATGAACTGGGTCTTGATGCCCTTGACGGCCTGCTCGGACGTCTCGGCCTCGAACTCCTCGAGGGTCTTGCCCTGGATCTCCAGGTACTTCTCGAGGGTGAGCCCCATCTGACCGAGCTGGTGGTGCTCCAGGTTGTGCTTGCGGGTCTGGATCTCGTCCGCGAGCAGCTTCTCCGGGATCGGGACCTCGGCGAGCTTGAGCAGCTCCTCCAGGACGCGCTCCTGGGCCTGGGTGGCCTGGTCGTACTGCTTGGTGTTCTCCAGGCGGCTGCGGCTGTCGGCCTTCAGCTCCTCCAGCGTGTCGAACTCGCTGGCCATCTGGGCGAAGTCGTCGTCCAGCTCGGGGAGCTCGCGGGCGGCGACGGCGGTGACCTTGACGGTGACCTCGGCGTCCTTGCCCTCGGCGGAGCCGCCCTTGAGCTGCGAGGTGAAGGTGGCCTCGCCACCGGCCTCCAGACCGGTCACGGCCTCGTCGATGCCCTCCAGGAGCTCACCGGAACCGATGGTGTACGAGACACCCTCGGCCACGCCGTCCTCCAGGACCTCGCCGTCCACCTTGGCCTGCAGGTCGATCGTGACGACGTCTCCCTCGGCGGCGGCGCGCTCGACCGGGTTGGTGGAGGCGAAGCGGTTGCGCAGCTGCTCGACGGCCTTGTCGACGTCCTCGTCGGTGACCTCGATGGCGTCGACGGTGACCTCGATGCCGGAGTAGTCCGGGATCTCGATCTCGGGGCGCACGTCCACCTCGGCGGTGAAGGCCAGCAGCTCGCCGTCCTTCAGCTCGGTGATGTCCACCTCGGGCTGGCCGAGGACGTTCAGCTCACCCTCGTTGACGGCCTCGGTGTAGAACTTCGGGAGCGCGTCGTTGACGGCCTCCTCCAGCACGGCACCGCGGCCGAACCGCTGGTCGATGACCCGGCTGGGGATCTTGCCCTTGCGGAACCCCTTCACCGTGACCTGCTGGTTGATCTTCTTGTACGCCGCGTCGAGGCTGTCCTTGAGCTCCTCGAAGGGCACCTCGATGCTGAGCCGAACCCGGGTCGGGTTCAGGGTCTCCACGGCGCTCTTCACGGTTCGGTCTCCTTGGTGGCTGACTTCTTGGGGTTCTGCTCCGCCGCACGGGGGGCGGCTTCGCGGACCGAGCCCGGTACATCAGACACACGGGCACGCATTTTGCATAGTAACGGCAAGGGGGAGAACTCCCGCAACGCGATCTTGCCGGTGGTCGGGGTGGCCGGATTCGAACCGACGACCTTCCGCTCCCAAAGCGGACGCGCTACCAAGCTGCGCCACACCCCGTCGGTGCGACACGTAGGGTACATGGAGCGGAGCACCGGGCCGGCCGCTTTCCACGGGCCCGCCGGGGCGCGGCTCGCGCCGGGCTTCCCCGGGAGGGGCCGGGCGGTCGCGCACGGGGTGTGCGGGCAACGCCCGTGACCCGCTACGATGCTTCTCGTGCCGCGGTCGCCATGGCGTGCGGTGCGTGCAGTGCGGGCGTAGCTCAATGGTAGAGCCCTAGTCTTCCAAACTAGCTACGCGGGTTCGATTCCCGTCGCCCGCTCCACCGCGAAGGGCCCGGTCCTCTGGACCGGGCCCTTCCGCGTGCTCACCGGGACTTTCCGCGGGATCGCGGCGGCCGGTGCCGGCGCGGGCTCAGAAGTTGATCTGGCCGATGGACTCGATGATCGAGTTGGCGAAGCGGTTGATCGACGGGCCCATGCCCGTCGGCGCCAGGAAGAAGCCGAAGAGCGCCGCGACCACCGCGGGGCCCGGCTTGATGGACCCGCTGCGGATCATGACCACGAGGATGACCCCCAACAGAAGCACCACTGACAGCGAAATGGCCACGTCTGCTCACACCCTCGGTCGGTCCGCCCTTGCCGGCCCGGAGATGTGCGGCCGTGCACCCTCCGTCGCATCCATCGTGCCACCAACTCCCCCCGCCTTGCTGCCGGGTGACGTATCGACCTGTCGATATCGCGCCATTCTGCGCCCCCTTGCGCCCCCCCGTGCCCCCACCCGGCCCGGAAGGGTCTCGTCCGGTCGCGCGGCCCGGTCGGGCGGCCGGCCGCCGCCCCGGCCCGGAGCCGCCCCGACCGGCGGAACCGCACTTCGGAAGGGTTGGCGACGATGATCGTTTCTATATCCACACAGTTTATTCACAGGGGAATTCGCCGCCGAAAGCGAGGTAATTCACTTCCATCAACTGGCGGACGATTCACCCCTTTTGAGCTGTTCAAAACGTGTCAAACCGGTCAGCAGCCGTGCGTTTAGCATTTGATACGCAGGGAAGACGCGCTATTCGACCGCGGTTTTACGGATGGCAATCGAGACGTCTAGGGTGCCTGAGATGTTCCACGCTCCGAACGCATTGCAGAGGGCCGTACTCCCCCCGGTGACCGAGGGAGCGGAGGTCAGACCCCCTGCGCGGGAGGGTGCGGGCAGAAGGCGCGACGCCCACTTCGACAACGCCAAGTACCTCGCCATCGTGCTCGTCGCGGTGGCGCATTCATGGGTGCCCGTCATGGACGGGAGCCGGACCGCCCGGGCGCTGTACATGGTCGTGTACACGTTCCACATGCCCGCCTTCATCCTCATCTCGGGCTATTTCTCCCGGTCGTTCGACCTGAGCCCCGCCAAGGTGAAGCGGCTGGTCACCGGGGTCGCGGTGCCCTATGTGGTGTTCGAGACGGCCTACTCGCTCTTCCGCCGGTACGCCAACGACGCGCCGGACACCCCGATCAGCCTGCTGGACCCCTGGTACCTGACCTGGTTCCTGGCCGCCCTGTTCATCTGGCGGCTCACCACCCCGGTGTGGCGCAACCTCCGTCATCCGCTGGCCGTTTCGCTCGTGATCGCCGTGCTCGCCTCGGTCTCCCCCAGCATCGGCAGCGACCTCGACCTGCCGCGCGTCCTGCAGTTCCTGCCGTTCTTCGTGCTGGGGCTCCAGCTGAAGCCGGAGCACTTCGCGCTGGTGCGCCGCCGCGAGGCCCGGCTGCTGGCCCTCCCCCTGTTCGCCTGCGCCCTGCTGTTCGCGTACTGGGCGGCGCCCCGGATGCAGCTCGGCTGGTTCCTGCGCGACTCCAGCGCCCAGGAGCTGGGGGCGCCGTGGTGGTCGGGCGCGGTGATGACGCTCGCGATGTTCTGCTGCGCGACGCTGCTGACGGCCGGGTTCCTGGCCCTGGTGCCGCGCCGCCACATGTGGTTCACGGTGCTCGGCGCGGGCACGATCTGCGGCTACCTGCTGCACGGCTTCCTGGTGAAGGGCACCGACTACGCCGGCGTCTTCGACGACCACGCGTGGCTGGTCTCGCCGGTCGGCCTGGTCGTGGTGACCGCGGTCGCGGCGGCGGCCGTCACCCTGATGTGCACCCCGCCGGTGCGGCGGGCCCTGCGCTGCGTCACCGAACCCGACATGGACTGGGCGTTCCGCCGGGACGCCGCCCGGATCTGAGCCCTCCGTACGCGTAGCGCGAAGCCCGGCCCCCGCGCGGGGGCCGGGCTTCGTCGTGCGGTCCCGGTGTTGGCTCAATCCCGTCGTTCGCGGGGCCCCTCCGGTACGGGGAGCCCCAACAGCCCCCTCATCCGCGCGTACTTCGCGGTCAGCCGGGAACGCACGGCCGGCTCCAGCACCGCGAGGCGGGCCGGGTCGGCGTTGTGGGCGAGATCCGCCTCCTTGACGAGCAGGGCGCCCGGGGTCGCGAGGACGCGCCGGGCGTACGCCTCCGGCTCCTCCCCCGCCCGCTTGGTGACCGCGAGGACCATGTCCTTGACCTCCTGCGGCAGGGCGGCCCCGGCCAGCCAGCCGGCGGACAGCGCGTCGTCCTCCACGGCGTCGTGCAGCCAGGCCGCGGCGATCTGCGCCTCGCTGCCGCCCCTGGCCCGGACGCCCTCCGCGACGGCCGCGAGGTGCTCGGCGTAGGGGCGGCCGGCCTTGTCCCGCTGGTCGGCGTGGGCCGCGCGGGCCAGGGCCTCGATCTCGGCGAGGGTCAGCTGGGGTGGCGTCATGGCGAGGACTCTAGGCCCTCGAACGGGCCGGGATCAGGCCCGTATGCCCGGGCGAACAGTTGCAACGTCAATTGTTCGGTAAACTAATCGATGACTCTTCCTTGACCTTTTCTTGACCTCATGAAAGGCCAGGCCCATCGGACACGCAGACACGCTCATCGCCATGGGCGGCGCCTTCCTCGCCGCCGCCGTCCTCGCCCGACTCGGCCGCCGGATAGGGCTGCCGACGATCCCCCTGTTCATCCTGGCCGGGATACTCCTCGGCCCGCACACCCCCGGCATCGTCCTCGTCGCCGATCCGCACGAGCTGGAGATGCTCTCCGCGCTCGGCCTGGTGCTGCTCCTCTTCTACCTGGGCCTCGAGTTCCATCTGGACGACCTCAAGACCGGCGGCCGCAAGATGGTAGTCGCCGGGACCGTCTATCTCCTCCTGAACGTCGGCGCCGGGCTCGGCTTCGGCTTCGCGGTGGGCTGGGGCACGTCCGAGGCGCTGGTGCTGGCCGGCGTGATCGGCATCTCCTCGTCGGCCATCGTCACCAAGGTGCTGGTCGACCTGGGCCGGCTCGGCGATCCCGAGACCCGGCCGATCCTCGGCATCATCGTGGTCGACGACATCTTCCTCGCCCTGTACCTGGCCGCCCTCCAGCCCGTCCTGTCCGGCGCGGACAGCCTGGGCGACGCGGTGACCGACGGGAGCAAGGCGTTCGGCTTCCTGCTCCTGCTCGCCCTGGCCGCGCGGTACGGCACCCGGCTGATCGGCAAGCTGATCAACACCCGGGACGACGAACTCCTGGTCATCTCGTTCCTGGGGGCCGCCGTCCTGGTGGCCGGCGTCTCGGACTGGTTCGGCGTCGCGGACGCGATCGGTGCCTTCATGGTGGGGCTGATGCTCGGCAACACGTCGTCGGGCGACCGCATCCGCACGCTGGTGCACCCCCTGCGGGACGCGTTCGGCGCGATCTTCTTCTTCGCCTTCGGCCTCTCCATCGACCCCGGCGACCTGCCGAGCGTGGTGTGGCCGGTGCTGGCCGCGGCCGCGATCACCCTCGCGATGAACATCCTGTCCGGCATCGCCACGGCCCGGGTCTACGCGTTCGGCCCGCAGGCCGCCGCGAAGATCGCCACCACCCTGGTGGCGCGCGGCGAGTTCGCGCTGATCCTCGCCACGATGGCGGCCGGGGCCGGGCTCGACGAGCGGCTCTCGCCGTTCATCGCGGGCTACGTCCTGGTCCTCGCGGTCCTGTCCCCGCTGGCGGCCGGGCGCTCGCACTGGCTGGCCCGCTTCCTGCCGGGCCGGCGCGAACCGGCGACCCCCGAGCCCGAGCCCGTCCGGGCGGGTTCAGGACTTGCGTGACAGGAGGAGCAGCGCCCGGTCGTCGTTGACGTCCTTGGCGCAGGCTTCGATGAGGTGCCAGGCGGCGCCCTCGAAGCCGGTGCTCACATAGCGGTCGGCCTCGCCGGTCAGCCGGTCGATGCCCTCCGCGATGTCCCGGTCGGCGGCCTCCACCAGCCCGTCGGTGAACAGCATCAGCACGTCGCCGGGGGCGAGATGGCCCTTGACCGCGTCGAACTCGGCGCCGTCGTACACCCCGAGCAGCGGGCCCTCCGCCGCCTTCTCCTCCCACTGGCCGCTGCCGGCGTGGAGCTGGAGGGCCGGCGGGTGGCCCGCCGAGAGGAGTTCGTAGTCGCCGGTCTCCAGGTCCAGGACCAGGTGGATGGAGGTGGCGAAGCCCTCGTCCCAGTCCTGGCGGAGCAGGTAGCCGTTGGCGGCGGGCAGGAAGCCGTGCGGCGGCAGCGAGCCGAGGAGCCCGCCGAAGGCGCCGGACAGCAGCAGCGCGCGGGAGCCCGCGTCCATGCCCTTGCCGGAGACGTCGGTCAGGACGGCTTCCAGGGTGCGGCCGCCGTGGGTGCGGGCCGCGACGACGAAGTCACCGGAGAAGGACTGCCCGCCGGCCGGGCGCAGCGCCATCTCGCGGTGCCAGCCGTGCGGGAGGCGGGGCAGCGAACTCTGGACCCGGATGCGTTCGCGCAGGTCGAAGAGCATGGTGCCGCCGCGCCGCCAGGGCACGCCGACGCGGGCGCGGAACTGCGCGAGGATCAGCCCGAAGAACCCGCAGGCGGCCACGGTGAGCACGGTGCCGGGGGTGACGCCGGCCGGGCCGTCCTCGTAGGGGCCGAGCCGGACGGACTCGACGATGAGGGCGGCGGCGGACGCCGCGTAGAGGCCGAGGAGGCTGGCGGGGCGCAGCAGCAGGCCGCCCGCGACGATCGGCAGGACGAGCATGGTGGGCGCGCACCAGACCGGGTCGAGCAGGGTGCAGGCGGTGATGACCGGGATGACGAGCATCAGGCCGGCCAGGGCGACCCAGTCGGAGCCGTCGCCGCGGAAGTAGTCGACCCCGGACCGGCGCAGCGTGGCGTAGACCCGGCGCGCCGATTTCCGCAATCGGGCCGGGTACGAGTCTGCTCCTGCGCGTCGGGCCATTGCGGGGACCTTATCCACCCGGCGGCCTTTGGTGCAGGGGGACCCCGTGACCATGTGTGCGAAAACGGCCCGCCGGATGTCGTAGCGGCGGGTGGACCGGGTGCGTCATGCGCTCTGGCAGCCGGGGCACCAGAAGAGGTTGCGGGCGGCGAGGTCGGCGGTGCGGATCTCGCTGCCGCAGATGTGGCAGCCCTGGCGGGCGCGCCGGTAGACGTACACCTCGCCGCCGTGGTCGTCGACGCGCGGCGGGCGGCCCATGGCCTCGGGGAGGTGCTCGGGGCGGACGGTGTCGATGCGGTTGTGGCGTACGCCCTCGCGCATCAGTGCGCACAGGTCCGCCCAGACGGCGTCCCACTCGCGGCGGGTGAGGTCGCGGCCCGCCCGGTACGGGTCGATGCCGTGCCGGAACAGCACCTCGGCGCGGTAGACGTTGCCGACGCCCGCGATGACCTTCTGGTCCATCAGCAGGGCGGCGACGGTGATCCGGCTGCGGGAGATCCGCTGCCAGGCCCGTTCGCCGTCCTCGCCGTCGCGCAGCGGGTCGGGGCCGAGCCGGTCGTGTATCGCGGCCTTCTCGGCGTCGGTGATCAGGGCGCAGGTGGTGGGGCCGCGCAGGTCCGCGTGGTGGGCGTCGTTGAGCAGGCGCAGCCGGACGGTGTCGGTGGGCGGCGGGGCCGGCACCGTACCGAAGCCCAGCTTGCCGAACAGGCCGAGGTGGATGTGGACCCAGCCGGTGTCCCCGAAGCCGAGGAAGAGGTGTTTGCCGTGGGCGTCGGCCGTGTCGAGGACCTGTCCGTCGATCAGGGCGGCGCTGTCGGTGAACTTGCCCTGCGGGCTGCTCGCCCGTACCGGCCGGCCGGCGAAGCGTTCGCGGTGGTCCGCGGCGAGGCGGTGGATCGTGTGTCCCTCGGGCACGGTGGCGGGGTCTCCTGGCTGGTGCGGGGTCCGGACATGGCTGTGCCGCCGGGGGGTCCGGCGGCACAGGGGGTCGGTCAGCCCTGCTGCGGGTGGTGGGCGGGGATCGGGGGCAGCTCGCCGGTGTTCTCGTAGGCGGTGAGCATGTCGATGCGGCGGGTGTGCCGCTCCTCGCCGGAGTACGGGGTGGCGAGGAAGATCTCCACGAACTTGGTGGACTCCTCGACGGTGTGCATCCGGCCGCCGATGGAGAGGACGTTGGCGTCGTTGTGCTCGCGGCCGAGCGCGGCGGTCTGCTCGCTCCAGGCGAGCGCGGCGCGGACGCCCTTGACCTTGTTGGCCGCGATCTGCTCGCCGTTGCCGGAGCCGCCGATCACGATGCCGAGGCTGTCCGGGTCGGCGGCCGTCTTCTCGGCGGCCCGGAGGCAGAACGGCGGGTAGTCGTCCTGGGCGTCGTAGACGTGGGGGCCGCAGTCGACGGCTTCGTGGCCCTGAGCCGTGAGCCACTCGACGAGGTGGTTCTTGAGTTCGTAACCGGCATGGTCCGATCCGAGGTACACGCGCATGGGAGGAGTGTGGCACGTGGGGCGCCGGGCCGACGACGACGGGGGGCGGTGTGCCCGGAGCCGGGCAGGGCTCCGGTGGGACGCGAAGAGGCCCGCCGGGGGTCCGGCGGGCCTCTTCGGAAGTGTGTGCGGGTCGTCCCGGCAGGGCGTACGGGTCAGCCCCGGCGGCCCAGGAGCTTCCAGGCGGCCGGCAGCGCGCCCATCGCGAGGGCGGCCTTCAGCGCGTCGCCGAGCAGGAACGGCGTGAGGCCCGCGGCGATCGCCGCGCTCGCCGACATGCCGGTGGACAGGGCGAGGTAGGGCACGCCGACCGCGTAGATGAGCGCGGAGCCGAGGACCATCGTGCCGGCGGTGCGCAGGACCGAGCGGTCGCCGCCGCGCCGGGCGAGGCCGCCGACGACGGTGGCGGCGAGCAGCATGCCGAGGACGTAGCCGAAGGAGGCGCCGCCGGCGCCGGAGCTGCCGGCCGAGAACCACGGCATGCCCGCCATGCCGACGAGCGTGTACACGGCGAGGGAGAGGAAGCCCCGGCGGGCGCCGAGCGCGGTGCCGACGAGGAGGGCCGCGAAGGTCTGGCCGGTGACGGGGACCGGGGAGCCGGGGACGGGCACGGCGATCTGGGCGGCTATGCCGGTGAGCGCGGCGCCGCCGAGCACCAGCGCGGTGTCCACGGCGTAGCGGTGCCGGGCGGCGGGGAGCAGGTCGGCGAGGACCGCTCCGGTGCGGGCGGGGGCGGCAGCAGTGCTCATCGGGGACTCCGCGGGGTGAGGGTGGGGCAGATGGGGACGGACTGATCGTGACGTTAGCCGACTGAGCCGTGCTCGATCACCATCAGCGGCCCACAAAGCGGCGGTTGGGGCGTTGGTGGGTTTCATACAAGAAGACCGGCGCAATCATCCCGGGGGGTGATGCTGGTCACGGAGGTGGGCGTGGATTCCACCCGCCCGGCCCGGGCATCGGCGCGGGGCCATGACTGTGCACTCCCTCCAAAAGCGCGACACGCCGGGTCCGAGGCCCTAAGTCCAAGGAACGAGGCGGGGTTCACCGTTGCTGCTGTTAGCCTGCTCCTGCATAGAGGTTGCAATAACAACTTGTCAGCAGTTGGAGGGTTCGAAACCAATGGCCACGTACACGCTCCCGGAACTCCCGTACGACTACGCCGCGCTCGAACCGGTCATCAATCCGCAGATCATCGAGCTGCACCACGACAAGCACCACGCCGCCTATGTGAAGGGCGCCAACGACACCCTGGAGCAGCTCGAGGAGGCGCGCGACAAGGGGGCGTGGGGAGCCGTCAACGGCCTCCAGAAGAACCTCGCCTTCCACCTGTCCGGCCACATCCTGCACTCCATCTACTGGCACAACATGACCGGCGACGGCGGCGGTGAGCCGCTCGCGGCGGACGGCGTCGGCGACCTCGCGGACGCGATCGCCGAGTCCTTCGGCTCCTTCGCCGGCTTCAAGTCCCAGCTGACGAAGGCGGCGGCCACCACGCAGGGCTCCGGCTGGGGCGTCCTCGCGTACGAGCCGCTCAGCGGCAGGCTGATCGTCGAGCAGGTCTACGACCACCAGGGCAACGTCGGCCAGGGCTCCACCCCGATCCTGGTCTTCGACGCCTGGGAGCACGCCTTCTACCTCCAGTACAAGAACCAGAAGGTCGACTTCATCGACGCGATGTGGGCCGTCGTCAACTGGCAGGACGTGGCCAGGCGTTACGCCGCCGCCAAGGAGCGCGCGGACGTCCTGCTGCTCGCCCCCTGAGCGGGCACCCCGAACGTCCTGCCTCGTGATCGTCTTCTCACCCTTCACCGGGCAGGCGGATGGAGGGGAGGCCCCCGCCCGGACGTGACGGGCGGGGGCCTCCCTGTTGCCCGCGCGGCTGCCATGATGTCCGCCATGAGGAGCACTTCATGACGATCACCGTCCACTCGCTGGTGTACTACCCCGTCAAGGGCTGCGCCGGGACGTCGGTGGACTCGGCCCGCGTCACCGTCACAGGCCTCGCGCACGACCGGACCTTCATGGTGGTCGCCGCGGCCGACGGCGTGTTCCGCAGCCAGCGCACCCACCCCGCGATGGCGGCGATCGGCGCCCGCGTCGACGACTCCGGGGCGGTCCTCGCCCTGTCCGCGCAGGGCCCCGGCCCGCTGCGCGTGACGGTGGACCCGGACGGGCCGCGCCGCGAGGTCAGCATGTTCGGCAGGGCCCTCGGCCCCGCCGTGGACCAGGGCGACGAGGCGGCCGAGTGGTTCTCCGAGGCGCTGGGGACCGCGTCCCGGCTGGTGCGGGTGGTTCCCGGCTTCGACCGGGACGGCTGGGGCGAGACCCCCGGCAAGGTGAACTTCGCCGACGCGCACGCGGTCCTGGTCACCTCGACGGCCTCGCTGGCCGGGCTCAACGCCCGCATCGCGGAGCGGGGCGACGCGGCGCCCGTCCCCATGGACCGCTTCCGGCCCAACATCGTGCTGGCCGGCGACGGCGAACCGCACTTCGAGGACCACGTCGCCGGGATGAGCGCCGGCGGTGTCCGGCTCGCCTTCTCCACGCGGGCGATCCGCTGCAACGTCCCGCTCGTGGACCAGCGCACCGGCCGGCGCGCGGGCCCGGAGCCGGTGCGCACGCTGGCCACGTACCGCAGGGAGCCGGAGTTCGGGAACAAGCTCAGCTTCGGCGTCAAGAACGCGGTGGTCCGCGAGGGCGTGGTGCGCGTCGGCGACCCGGTCTCCGTGCACAGCGCGGTGGCGGAGCGCACCCCCGGGTAAATCCGGCTGCCGGGCGCGGCCCGGTTCCCTAGGGTCGTGCCGGTGTGCCCGCGACGGGACGACGACGTGGAGGATGACTGTGCACTACCGCGAACTGGGACGCAGCGGACTTTCGGTGTCGGAGATCGGCTACGGGGCCTGGGGCATCGGCGAGGCCAACTGGGTGGGGGCGACGCGCGAGGAGTCGCTGCGCGCCCTGAACCGGGCCGTCGACCTCGGGGTGAACCTCATCGACACGGCACGCGGCTACGGCGAGAGCGAGCGCCTGGTCGGAGAGGTCGTGCGCGCGCGGGCCGGTGATGGCGTGCTCGTCGCGACCAAGGTGCCGCCGAAGAACGGGGTGTGGCCGGCCGCCGACGGCACGGACCCGGCGGACGCGTTCCCCGGTGAGCACATCCGCGCCAGCCTGGAGACCAGCCTGGCCGCGTCCGGGCTCGACCACTTCGACGTGCTCCAGTTCCACGTCTGGAACGACGAGTGGCTGGGGCGCGGGGACTGGCTGGAGACGGTCACCGAACTGAAGCGGGAGGGCAAGATCCGGCTGTTCGGGGTCTCCGTCAACGACCACGCGCCCGGGAGCGCCGTGGCGCTGGTGCGCAGCGGCGCGGTGGACAGCGTGCAGGTCATCTACAACGTGTTCGACCAGTCCCCCGCCGACGTCCTGCTGCCGGCCTGTCGGGAGCACGGGGTCGGGGTCATCGTGCGGGTCGCGCTGGACGAGGGCGGGCTGACCGGCCGGATCACCGCGGACACGACGTTCCCCGAGGGCGACTGGCGCAACCGCTACTTCCGCGGCGACCGCCGGGCCGAGGTCGAGCGGCGCGTCGCGGCGATCGTCGCCGACCTGGGCATCGGGCAGGACGAGATCGCAGAGCACGCGCTGCGGTTCGTCTTGAGCCACCCGGCCGTCTCCACCGTCATCCCGGGCATGCGCAGCGTGCGCAACGTGGAGCGCAACACCGCCGTCGGCGACGGACGCCCGCTCACCGCCGAGCAGTTGGCGGTGCTGGCGAAGCACCGCTGGCAGCGCGACTTCTACTCCTGAGAGGCGCCCGGCCGCTGGTCCGGTCGCGGCTGCCGGTCGTCCGGGGTCCTCGTCCACGGGCTGACGCCGAGCCGGCCCGTGGTGCCGAGGTCGAGTTCCGGGGTGACGGTGACCGGCTCGTCGCCGGGCCGGGCGGTGACCTCGACGTAGGGGGCGTTGACCGGGGTGCCGTCGGTGGTGGTGTTGCGCCAGGCGAGGTTGGCGTACGCGCTCTCGCCGGGGCGCAGGGTGACGGGGCGCGGCGTGGGGTCGCCGCCGATGCCGGTGGAGATGGCGGCGGTGCCGTGCAGGATGTCGACGCCGGTCACCGGTTCCCGGTCCGCGTCGAGGAGCCGCAGCGCGGGGTAGCCGTCGAGGCGGTAGTCGGCGCCGGAGCAGTTGACCAGGTGGATGCCGACGACGCGCAGGCCCATCGCGGCGTCGCCCCGGTCGTTGGTGATGCGGACCCCGGAGGACGGGCAGCCGGACGCCCCGCCGGACGTCCCCTTCGCCGGGACGGACCGGACCTTGGTGACGCGGGCCCGGTAGCCGCGCGCGGAGCCGGGTCCGCCGGCCGTGTCGAGGGGGCGGCGCACGGTCTGGCCGGGCTTCACCGCCTCGACGGTGCGGGTGACGCTGTCCATGGCCTCGCCGAAGCCGTTCACCAGGGTGAAGGTGATGGTGTAGGTCAGAGGTTCGTCGTCGTGGTTGGTGACCTCGAACCCGGTGGAGGGGGCGCCGGAGGGGCCGCACTTGCCGCTGACGACCCGGACGTCGTCCCAGGTCCGGCCGGCCGGGTCGGGGACCGGGGCGAGGGATGCGCAGGTGGCGGCGGGCGAGGCACCGGCGGCCGTCTCCTTCCCGCAGCCGGTGAGCAGCGCGGTGCCGGCGAGGGCGGCGCACAGGGCGAGGACGGGGGCGGGGCGCATCCGTCCAGAAGATCAAAGCGGGCCGGGGCGGTGCTGTGCGCCAGGTCACAAATCGCGTCACGGTGGCGTCACAGAGGGCAGAGGGCGCGGGGGCCGGGCCCCGGAGGCGGCCGGACCCCCGCGCCGGGGTGCTCAGTCGAAGATCGGGCCCTGGGTGCGGGTCCGCTTGATCTCGTAGAAGCCGGGGATGGAGGCGACCATCAGGGTGCCGTCCCAGAGCTTCGCCGCCTCCTCGCCCTTGGGCGCGGGGGTGACGACCGGGCCGAAGAAGGCGATCTGCTCGCCGTCGGGGCCGGGCACGGCGATGACCGGGGTGCCGACCTCCTGGCCCACCTTCTCGATGCCCTCCTGGTGGGAGGCGCGCAGTTCGGTGTCGTAGGCGTCGGAGTCCGCGTAGTCGGCCAGTTCGACGGGCAGGCCGACGTCCTTCAGCGCGGCCTCGACGGCCTCGCGGGTGACGCCCTCGCCGCGGTTGTGGAAGCGGGTGCCGAGCGCGGTGTAGAGCGGGCCGACGACCTCGTCGCCGTGCTTCTGCTGGGCGGCGATGACGACCCGTACGGGGCCCCACGCCTGCTTCTCCAGCATCTCGCGGTACTCCTCCGGCAGCTCGTCGATCCGGTCCTCGTTGAGCACGGACAGGCTCATGACGTGCCAGCGGACCTCGACGTCGCGGACCTTCTCCACCTCCAGCATCCAGCGGGAGGTCATCCAGGCCCAGGGGCAGACCGGGTCGAACCAGAAGTCGACGGGGGTCCTGCCGGCGGCCGTGCTGTTGTCAGACATCTCTCTCCTCGAACCTGTGCCGAATGCTCCGTGCGCAGAACACCGGACGACGCTCCGGCCATTCCCGCCCGCGGGTCCGGGAGGCGGCATGCGAGGATCAAACTATTCGAACGTGACACAAAGGAGTGTGCCGTGCCCGGCGAGAACCTGTCCCGCGACGAGGCCCGCGAGCGAGCGGAGCTGCTGACCGTCGACGGCTACGACGTCGAACTCGACGTACGTTCGGCGGTCGGCGCCCCCGGCCGGGGCGAGGGGGCGGAGGCTCCGCTGACCTTCCGCTCGGTGACGACGATCCGCTTCCGCACGAGGCGCGGCGGCGCCTCCACCTTCGCGGACCTGATCGCCCCGTCCGTCAACGCGGTGACGCTGGACGGCGCCGAGCTGGACCCGGCGGCCGTGTTCGACGGAGCCCGGGTGGCGCTGGCGGACCTGCCGGAGGGCGAGCACGTCCTGGTGGTCGACGCGCAGTGCGCGTACAGCCGTACCGGCGAGGGCATGCACCGCTTCGTCGACCCGGAGGACGGCGAGGTCTACCTCTACACCCAGTACGAGCCGGCGGACGCGCGCCGCGTCTTCGCCAACTTCGAGCAGCCCGACCTCAAGGCCCCGTTCCGCTTCCGGGTGACGGCGCCCGCCGAGTGGACGGTGTGGAGCAACGGCGCGGAGGAGTCCCGCGAGGGCGGGGTGTGGCGGTTCGCCGAGACGAAGCCGATCTCCACGTACATCACGGCGGTCGTCGCCGGTCCGTACCACTACGTGACGGACTCCTACAGCCGCACCTTCGAGGACGGCACGACGCTGGAGATCCCGCTCGGCGCGATGTGCCGCAAGGGGCTCGCCAAGCACTTCGACGCGGACGACGTGTTCCTGATCACCAAGCAGGGCCTGGACTTCTTCCACGACAACTTCGACTACCCGTACCCGTTCGGGAAGTACGACCAGGCGTTCGTGCCGGAGTACAACCTCGGCGCGATGGAGAACCCGGGCTGCGTCACGTTCCGCGAGGAGTACATCTTCCGCGGCAAGGTGACGCAGGCGGCCTACGAGGGCCGGGCCAACGTCATCCTGCACGAGATGGCGCACATGTGGTTCGGCGACCTCGTCACCATGCGGTGGTGGGACGACCTGTGGCTGAAGGAGTCCTTCGCGGACTTCATGGGCGTCTTCGCGATGACCGGCGCGACCCGCTTCGAGGACGGCTGGATCACCTTCGCGAACAACCGCAAGTCCTGGGCGTACCGCGCCGACCAGCTGCCGTCCACCCACCCGATCACGGCCGACATCCGTGACCTGGAGGACGCCAAGCTGAACTTCGACGGCATCACGTACGCCAAGGGCGCCTCGGTGCTCAAGCAGCTGGTGGCGTACGTGGGCCGGGAGGCGTTCCTGGAGGGCGCCCGGCGCTACTTCAAGAAGCACGCCTACGGCAACACCACGCTCGGGGACCTGCTGTCGGTGCTGTCCGAGACGTCCGGTCGGGACATGACCGCCTGGTCGCGCTCCTGGCTGCAGACCGCGGGCGTCAACTCGCTGACCCCGGTGGCGACGTACGACGCGGCGGGCCGGATCACCGAGCTGGCCGTCCTCCAGGAGGCCGCCGAGTCCCACCCGGAGCTGCGGCCGCACCGGGTCGCGGTGGGGCTGTACCGGCGGGACACCGAGGGCGCGCTGGTGCGCTACGCGCGCGCCGAGGTGGACGTCGCGGGTCCGCGTACGGTGATCGGGGAGCTGGCCGGGGCCGAGCGGCCCGAGCTGATCCTGGTCAACGACGACGACCTGACGTACTGCAAGGTGCGGTTCGACGAGGTGTCGCTGGCCACGCTGCGGGCGCACCTGGGCGACATCACGGACCCGCTGGCCCGGGCGCTGTGCTGGTCGGCGCTGTGGAACCTCACCCGGGACGGGCTGATGCCGGCCCGTGACTTCGTGGCCCTGGTGCTGGCGTTCGCGGGGCGCGAGACGGACATCGGCGTGCTCCAGATGCTGCACGCGTGGACGCGCGGCGCGCTGGTGCACTACGCGGCGCCCGGGTGGCGCGAGGAGGGCGGCCGGGCGCTGGCCGAGGGCGCCCTGGGCGAGCTGCGGCTGGCCGCGCCGGGCAGTGAGCACCAGCTGGCGTGGGCCCGGTTCTTCGCGTCGGTCGCCGCCTCGGACTCCGACTTCCAGCTGCTGTCCGGGCTGCTCGACGGGTCCGCCCGGATCGACGGTCTCGACGTGGACCAGGAGCTGCGCTGGGCGTTCCTGTCGCCGCTGGTCGCGCACCTGGCGGCGGACGAGGCGGCGGTGGAGGCGGAGCTGGCGCGGGACGACACGGCCTCCGGCGAGCGGCACCGGGTGCGGTGCCTGGCGTCCCGGCCGTCCGCCGAGGTGAAGGCGCGGGCGTGGGCGGACGTGGTGGAGTCGGACGCGCTGTCCAACGCGCTGGTGGAGGCGACGATCGCGGGCTTCGAGCAGTCCTCGCAGCGGGAGCTGCTGGCGCCCTACGCCGAGCGGTACTTCGAGGCGATCGAGCGGGTGTGGGCGGACCGGTCGATCCAGATCGGGATGGCCGTGGTGCGGGGCCTGTTCCCGTCGCTCCAGGACGACCCGGCGACGCTGGAGGCGACCGACGCCTGGCTGGAATCCCACCCCGACGCGGCGCCGGCGCTGCGGCGGCTGGTGCTGGAGTCCCGTGACGACCTGGCGCGCGCCCTGCGGGCGCAGGCGGTCGACTCGGTGGCGTAGGCAGGTCAGGGGCGGGACGGGCGGGCCGGTACGCGTCGCGTATCGGCCCGTTCGTCCCTGCTGACGCTTCGGCACCAGTGGCGGGATTACGCCATGTACTCAACAAGTCCCTCACAACTCTCCACAAACCCCTGTCATTTGCGAAAGGGTGAGCGGTCACCGGTACCGATTTCCGGACTCTCTCTTTCACATAACAGGGATGCTGATGACCTCCGAATCCCCCGGTTCCATATCCGGCGCGAGACGAGCGGCCCGAGCGGCGGCCGTCGCCGGTCTGGCGGCCGCGCTGGCCGCCTCCGGCATGGCCCCCGCCCTCGCCGCCGACGACCCGGCCGGCTCACCCGTCAAGGCGGCCGACACCGCTCCCGCGGACAAGCTCGGCACCGCCGACGCCGAGGTCCTGACCAAGGCCAAGGCCAAGGGCGAGAAGAACATCACCATGATGGTCGCGACCGCCCCCGGCGCGACCGAGCAGGTCACCGAGCAGCTGGACGCCGTCAAGGGCTCCGTGCTGGGGCGTGCCTACGACAAGCTCGGCTACGTCCGGGCGACCGTACCGACCTCCGCCGCCGAAGCCACCATCAAGGCGGCGTCGAAGCTCAGCTCCGTCCACGGCATCGATCTCAAGCAGGAGATCGTGCTCGACGACCCGACGCCCGCGGCCGACCGGGCCACCGGCTCCAAGGCGCGGACCAAGGCCACCGGCAGCTACCCGGCGCCGGGCCGGAAGACCCCGGCGAAGAACCCGTACAACCCGTCCTTCGAGACGGGCGCGGTCGACTTCGTGCGGCAGCACCCCGAGGCGGACGGCCGCGGAATCACCATCGGCGTGCTGGACTCGGGCGTGGACGTCGCCCACCCGGCGCTGCAGAAGACCACCACCGGTGAGCGCAAGATCGTCGACTGGGTCACCGCCACCGACCCGGTCAGCGACGGCGACGGCACCTGGCTGCGGATGACGGACGCCGTCTCCGGCCCGGTGTTCACCTACAAGGGGCGCACCTACAACGCACCCAAGGGTTCGTACCGGATCAGCGTGTTCGCCGAGGCCGCCACCAAGGGCGGCGACATGGCGGGCGACCTGAACCGCGACGGCGACACCACCGACACCTGGGCCGTCCTCTACGACCCGGTCACCGGCACCTCGCGCGTCGACCTGAACGACAACGCGGACTTCCGCGACGACACCGCGCTCAAGCCCTACAAGGAGAAGCACCAGGTCTCCTACTTCGGCGAGGACGACCCGCGCACCGACGTCGCCGAGCGCGTCCCGTTCGTCGTCGAGAACCGCGAGGACGTCGTCTACAACGCGGCGGGCGACACCGCCGACTACGTCTCCATCGGCGTCATCGAGTCCGAGCACGGCACGCACGTCGCGGGCATCACCGCCGCCAACGGCCTGTTCGGCGGCGCGATGGACGGGGCCGCGCCCGGCGCGAAGATCGTCTCCTCGCGTGCCTGCACCTGGTCCGGCGGCTGCACCAACATCGCGCTCACCGAGGGCATGATCGACCTCGTCGTGAACCGCGGCGTGGACATCGTCAACATGTCGATCGGCGGTCTGCCGCCGCTGAACGACGGCAACAACGCCCGCGCCGAGCTGTACAAGCGGCTCGTGGACATCTACGGCGTCCAGCTGGTCATCTCGGCCGGCAACGACGGCCCCGGCGTCAACACCATCGGCGACCCCGGCCTCGCCGACCACGTCATCTCCGTCGGCGCGTCCATCTCCAAGGAGACCTGGGCCGCCAACTACGGCTCCGGCGTCACCAAGAAGTACGACATGATGCCGTTCTCCTCGCGCGGTCCGCGTGAGGACGGCGGGTTCGCGCCGACCCTGACCGCCCCCGGCGCGGCGATCAACACGACGCAGACCTGGCTGCCCGGCGGCCCGGTCAAGGAGGCGGGCTACTCGCTGCCCGCCGGCTACTCGATGCTCCAGGGCACGTCGATGGCCTCCCCGCAGGCCGCCGGCGCCGCCGCGCTGCTGCTGTCCGCCGCGAAGCAGAAGCACCTGGAGCTGCCCCCGGCCGACCTGCGCACCGCGCTGACCAGCACCGCCACCAAGATCAAGGGAGTGCCCGCGCACGCCCAGGGCGCCGGTCTGATCGACATCGTGGACGCCTGGAAGCTGATCTCCCGCAAGGGCACCCCGGCGCACGAGTACACCGTCAAGGCGCCGGTGGACACCGCGATCGACTTCGCGCTGAAGACGCCGGGCTTCGGCACCGGCCTCTACGACCGCGAGGGCGGCCTGAAGGCGGGCCAGAAGAAGACGTACGACGTGACGGTCACCCGCACCACGGGCCCCGACCGCAACGTCGCGCACACGCTCTCCTGGAAGTACGGCGACGGCACCTTCAAGATCGTCGGCCCCAAGAAGGTCTCGCTGCCGCTCGGCAAGCCGGTCACCGTCAAGGTCCAGGCGAAGCCGCGCACCGCGGGCGTGCACAGCGCGATCCTCCAGCTCGACGACAGGAAGACCGCCGGCACCGACCAGCAGATCCTCACCACGGTCGTCGTCTCCAAGGAGCTGGCGAAGCCGTCCTACGCGTACACGGCGTCCGGCACGGTGCAGCGCAACAGCACCACGTCGTACTTCGTGACCGTGCCGGAGGGGGCCAGGACCCTCGAGGTCTCGCTGGGCGCCCTGCGCTCGGGCAGCCAGACCCGCTTCATCTCCATCCACCCGTACGGGGTGCAGATGGAGGACAGCAGCACGCCGTTCTGCTACCCGAACTACGAGAACCCGGCCAACACCTGCCGCCCGGACGCGCGTTCCTACGCCGACCCGCAGCCCGGCGTCTGGGAGATCGAGGTCGAGGCCCGGCGCACCTCGCCGCTGCTGGACAACCCGTACCGGCTGAACGTGGCGCTGCTCGGCGCGACCTTCGACCCGGCGGTGCAGACCCTCGCCGAGGCGAAGATCGGCACCCCGGCCGCGGTCGACTGGACGGTCACCAACAACGCGGGGCCCCTGGAGGCGCGGCTCAAGGGCGGCTCGCTGGGCTCGGCCGACGTGGAGCGCCCGTCGATCTCCACCGGTGGCACGTACGTCAAGGAGGTCACCATCGGTGCGGGCGTCGAGAAGCTGGACGTCGCCATCGGCGGCACCTCCGACGCCAACGCCGACCTCGACCTGTACGTGTACAAGGGTTCCGTCGAGGTGGGCGCCTCCACCACGGCCGGTTCCGAGGAGTCGGTCAGCCTGCTGAAGCCGGCCGCCGGCACGTACACGGTGCTGATCGACGGCTACGACGTGCCGGCCGGCACCACCGAGTACGACTACCGCGACGTCTACTACTCGGCGTCGCTCGGCACCATCTCCGTGGACGAGTCCAAGGCCGTGAACCTGGCCGCCGGCGAGTCCGCCGAGGTCGGCGCCGAGGTGCGGGTGGCCGGCGCGGCCCCCGAGGGCCGGCAGTTCTTCGGTGAGGTCAGCCTGGTGAACGCGCGCGGCACCGCGGCGGGCACCGGCAGCGTGGTGATCCAGAAGGTCACCCCGTAGTCACACCGGGTCCACCGTGTGACGTGCACGACAGCGGGGGCGGGTGCTCACGGAGCGCCCGCCCCCGCTGCGCTGCGCACACGCGGTCCGCAGGTCGGACAATGGATTGGACAAGGCGGCCGTGGACATACGCATCATGGAGCGGCAATCGTGCCCGTTCGTACGTCTGAGGGAGTTCCCGTGAAGGTCGGAATCGTCGGCGCCACCGGTCAGGTCGGCACAGTCATGCGCAGCATCCTGGCCGAACGCGAGTTCCCGGCCGATGAGCTGCGGCTGTTCGCCTCGGCGCGTTCGGCCGGCTCCACCATCGAGTGGCAGGGCCGCGAGATCACCGTCGAGGACGCCTCGACGGCCGACTACACCGGCCTGGACATCGTGCTGTTCTCCGCCGGCGGCGCCACCTCCAAGGCGCTCGCCGAGAAGGTCGCCTCCCAGGGCGCCGTGGTGATCGACAACTCCTCCGCCTGGCGCAAGGACCCCGAGGTCCCGCTGGTCGTCTCCGAGGTCAACCCGCACGCCATCGCGGACCGCCCCAAGGGCATCATCGCCAACCCGAACTGCACCACGATGGCCGCCATGCCCGTGCTGCGCCCGCTGCACCAGGAGGCGGGGCTCGAAGCGCTGACCGTCGCCACCTACCAGGCGGTGTCCGGTTCCGGCCTGGCCGGCGTCGCCGAGCTGCACGGCCAGGCGTCCAAGGTCGTCGCCGACGCGGACAAGCTCACGCACGACGGCGAGGCCGTGGACTTCCCCGAGCCCGGCGTCTACAAGCGCCCCATCGCCTTCAACGTGCTGCCGCTGGCCGGCTCCATCGTGGACGACGGCTCCTTCGAGACGGACGAGGAGCAGAAGCTCCGCAACGAGTCCCGCAAGATCCTGGAGATCCCGGAGCTGAAGGTGTCCGGGACCTGCGTCCGGGTGCCGGTCTTTTCCGGCCACTCGCTCCAGGTGAACGCCCGCTTCGCCCGCCCGATCGGCGTGGAGCGCGCCTACGAGCTGCTGCGGGACGCGCCGGGCGTCGAGCTGTCCGAGATCCCCACGCCGCTCCAGGCCGCGGGCAAGGACGCCTCCTTCGTGGGGCGCATCCGCACCGACGAGACCGTGGAGAACGGCCTGGCGCTGTTCGTCTCCAACGACAACCTGCGCAAGGGCGCGGCGCTGAACGCGGTCCAGATCGCGGAGCTGGTCGCGGCGGAGCTGCGCGGCTGAACCGATCGTCCCCGAGCGCCGGGCGGGCCGGATTTCCGGCCCGCCCGGCGCTTGGTGTATGCGCGGCGGCTCGTGGAAGGATGGCCGGAAACATCACAGAGCAAGGAGATGACCGCGTGCCTGGCACGAATCTGACCCGCGAAGAGGCACAGGAGCGGGCGCGCCTGCTGACCGTGGACGCGTACGAGATCGATCTCGACCTCTCCGGAGCGCAGGAGGGCGGGACCTACCGGTCCGTCACCGTCGTGCGTTTCGACTCCGCCGAAGCCGGTGCGGAGACCTTCATCGACCTGGTCGCCCCCGCGGTGCACGAGGTCGAGCTGAACGGCAGGGCGCTGGACGTCGCGGCGGTGTTCCGCGACTCCCGGATCACCCTGCCCCACCTGCAGGCCGGTGCCAACGAGCTGAAGGTCGTCGCCGACTGCGCGTACACCAACACGGGCGAGGGCCTGCACCGCTTCGTCGACCCGGTCGACGAGCAGGCGTACCTCTACACCCAGTTCGAGGTGCCGGACGCGCGCCGCGTCTTCGCGAGCTTCGAGCAGCCGGACCTGAAGGCCACCTTCCGGTTCACCGTGAAGGCCCCGGCCGGCTGGACCGTGATCTCCAACTCGCCGACGCCGGAGCCGAAGGACGACGTCTGGTCCTTCGAGCCCACCCCGCGCATCTCCACGTACATCACCGCGCTGATCGCCGGCCCGTACCACTCGGTGCACAGCAGCTACGAGAAGGACGGCCGGACCGTTCCGCTGGGCATCTACTGCCGGCCGTCGCTGGCCGAGTTCCTGGACGCGGACGCGATCTTCGACGTGACCCGGATGGGCTTCGACTGGTTCCAGGAGAAGTTCGACTACGCCTACCCGTTCGCCAAGTACGACCAGCTCTTCGTCCCCGAGTTCAACGCGGGCGCGATGGAGAACGCGGGCGCGGTCACCATCCGCGACCAGTACGTGTTCCGGTCCAAGGTGACCGACGCGGCGTACGAGACGCGCGCCGAGACCGTCCTGCACGAGCTGGCCCACATGTGGTTCGGCGACCTCGTCACGATGGAGTGGTGGAACGACCTCTGGCTGAACGAGTCGTTCGCCACCTACACCTCGATCGCCTGCCTGGCGTACGCCGAGGGCTCGGGCTGGCCGCACTCGTGGACCACGTTCGCCAACTCCATGAAGACCTGGGCCTACCGGCAGGACCAGCTTCCCTCGACGCACCCGATCATGGCGGACATCCGCGACCTGGACGACGTCCTGGTCAACTTCGACGGCATCACGTACGCCAAGGGCGCCTCCGTCCTGAAGCAGCTCGTGGCGTACGTCGGCATGGACGAGTTCTTCAAGGGCGTGCAGGCGTACTTCAAGGCGCACGCCTTCGGCAACACCCGGCTGGCCGACCTGCTGGGCGCGCTGGAGGAGACCTCCGGCCGCGACCTGAAGACCTGGTCGAAGGCGTGGCTGGAGACGGCCGGCATCAACATCCTGCGCCCGGAGATCGAGACCGACGGGAACGGTCACGTCACCTCGTTCCACGTGCTCCAGGAGGCGCCCGCGCTGCCCGCCGGCGCCAAGGGCGAGCCGACGCTGCGCCCGCACCGGATCGCGATCGGCTGCTACGACCTCGACGGCGACGGCCGGCTCGTGCGGACGAACCGGATCGAGCTGGACGTGGACGGCGAGCGCACCGCCGTGCCGTTCCCGGCCGGCACCGCGCGCCCGGCGGTCGTCCTGCTCAACGACGACGACCTGTCGTACGCGAAGGTCCGCCTGGACGAGGAGTCGCTGCGGGTCGTCACGGAGCACCTGGGCGACTTCACCGAGTCGCTGCCGCGCGCCCTGTGCTGGGCGTCGGCCTGGGACATGACGCGGGACGGCGAGCTGGCCGCCCGCGACTACCTGGCGCTGGTGCTGGCCGGGATCGGCAAGGAGTCGGACATCGGTGTGGTGCAGTCGCTGCACCGCCAGGTCAAGACGGCGATCGACCTGTACGCGGCACCGGAGTGGCGCGAGGCGGGGCTGACGCAGTGGACCGAGGCGACGCTCGCGCACCTGCGCGCGGCGGAGCCGGGCAGCGACCACCAGCTGGCCTGGGCGCGCGCCTTCGCGGCCACCGCCCGCACCCCGCAGCAGCTGGACCTGCTGCGCGCGCTGCTCGACGGCGCCGAGGCGATCGAGGGCCTGACCGTGGACACCGAGCTGCGCTGGGCGTTCGTGCAGCGGCTCGCGGCCACCGGGCTGGTCGACGAGGAGGAGATCGACGCCGAGTACGCGCGGGACCGGACGGCGGCGGGCGAGCGCCACGCGGCAGCCGCCCGCGCGGCGCGGCCCACCGAGGAGGCGAAGGCCGAGGCGTGGGCGTCGGTCGTGGAGTCCGACAAGCTGCCGAACTCCCTCCAGGAGGCGGTCATCGCGGGCTTCGTGCAGACGGACCAGCATGAGCTGCTCGCCCCGTACGCGGAGAAGTTCTTCGCCTCGGTGAAGGGCGTCTGGGACTCGCGGAGCCACGAGATGGCCCAGCAGGTCGCCGTCGGCCTGTACCCGGCGCTCCAGGTCTCGCAGGAGACCCTGGACGCGACGGACGCCTGGCTGGCGGCGGCCGAGCCGGGCGCGGGGCTGCGCCGGCTGATCTCCGAGTCCCGCTCGGGCGTGGAGCGCGCGCTGCGGGCGCGGGAGGCGGACGCGGCGGCCGCGACCGCGTAACCGGCCCAGGACGTACGCCCGAGGGGGCGCCCCGGTGACGGGGCGCCCCCTCGGTGCGTCGCGGCCGGTTCAGCCGAGGCGGGCGGCGAGCAGCGCGATGTCGTCGGTCTTCCCCGTGCCGAAGGTCGCCAGCAGCCGGTCGCAGAGTTCCTCGATGCCGGCCGGGGTCCGGGCGAGGGTGTCGTCCAGCTTCCGCATGCTCTCGTCGAGGTTCTCGCCGGGAACCTCGATCAGGCCGTCGGTGAGGAGCAGCAGGGTGGCGCCCTCCGGTACGTCGTGGGCGACGGGCGGCGGGTGCGGGAGGTTGAGCCCCAGGAGGGGGCCGTGCTCGGTGAGGTAGCGCGTGGTGCCGTCCGGGTACCGGAGCAGCGGCGGGATGTGTCCGGCGTTGGCCACCTGGATGCGGCGCGCGCCCGGCTCGACCAGGACGAGGCAGACGGTGACCGTGGTCGAGGGGCGTACCCGGACCAGCAGTCCGTCGAGGTTCTTCAGCAGGGACTGCGGGTCGTGGCCCTCGATGGCATACGCGCGCAGGGCGTGCCGCACCTCGCCCATGATCATGGCGGCCTGGAGCGAGTGTCCCGCCACGTCCCCGATGGCGAGCAGCAGGCCGTCCGGGGTCTGGATGGCCTCGTAGAAGTCGCCGCCGATCTCGGCGTCGTCGGCCGCCGGTTCGTAGCGCACGGCCATGCCGACGCCGGGCACCTCGGGCAGCCGGTCGGGCAGGAAGGAGCGCTGGAGGGTGAGGACGAGGGCGTGCTCCTCGATGCGGGTGCGCAGGGCTTCGAGGGCCAGCGCGCACGCCTGGGCGAGCTGCGAGAGCAGTTCACGGTCGTCGGCGCCGGTGAGGGTGTCGGCGCGGACGGCGAACGCCACCGGGGGCCGGCCCCGCTTGGTCCGGGCGAGGGTGAGGGCGACGTCCCCGGAGAACACGTCCGCGAGCCCGTCGTGCCGGCGGGTGAGTTCCCGCCAGTCGGCGCCCGGCAGGACCGCGGTCTCCGTCCCGGTCCGGTCGCCGAGGGCCTTGTCGGCCAGCAGCTCCAGCAGTCCGTCCTCCGGCGGGACCGTGTGGGACGTCGCGGGGCCGCCGGAGCGGGCGGGCGTGCCGCTCGGGGCGGTGGCCAGGTGCAGCGTGTGGTTGTCGGGGCTGAGGCCGACCACGACGGCGGGCGACTCCGTCAGGGCCGCGGCACCGGCCGCCGCCGCGGCGGTGAACGTCTCCCCGTCCTTCGCCGCGTAGACGGCCATGGTGCTGCTGTTCAGGGCGGCCACGCGGGCGGCCAGCCGCTCGGCGCGGCGCCGGGCGCGGGCGTAGCGCAGCGCCGCGGTGACCGTGGCCAGCAGCTCGTCGGGGGCGATCGGTTCGGTGAGATAGGCGTCGGCGCCCCGGTGCAGGCCCTGGGTCCGGTCGCTCAGCTCGATCGCGGTGGCCGAGACGTGGATCACGGGCAGCGAGGCGGTGCGGGGGTCGGCCTTGATCTGCTCGCAGACCTCGAAACCGCTCATGTCGGGCAGCTTGACGTCCACCACGGCGAGTTCGGGCAGGGCGCCCTCGGGGGCCGCGGCGAGCAGCGCGAGGCCCTCGGTGCCGTCGGCGGCCTCCACGACGGTGTGGCCGGCCCGGCGCAGCCAGCTGCCGATGATGTAGCGGTTCGTCTCGTTGTCGTCCAGGACCAGCACCGTAGCCGCGGCGCTGTCCCGCTGCCGTTGGATCGTCATCCGGTGTCGTCCTTCCGACCCGTGTGTGGAGAAGTGGGCGTGCGGGCCGCGGTGAGCGCGGCGGCCAGGCCGGGCCGGTTGAGCGCGGACTTGTCGAGCACCGCGCGCGCGTGCGTCAGCCGGTCCCGGTCCAGTTCGCCGGACGGCGTCGAGGTCAGCACCAGGACGGGGACGGCGGCCAGGGCCGGGTCCGCGGCAAGTTCCGCCAGGACGGCGTAGCCGTCGAGGTCGGGCAGGTGGAGGTCCAGGAGGACGGCGTCCGGCTGTTCGCGGCGCACCGCGGCGCTCGCCCGGCCACCCTCGGACACCTCCACCACGCGGCCGGCGAGCTGGTCGAGCAGCGGCCGGATCGACGCGCGGAAGGCGCTGTCGTCGTCCACGGTGACCAGGACGGCCACGAGGGGCTCGGGGGCCCCGGCGGGCTCCCCGGCGCCGGACCGGGCGGCGGGCCGCCCGTCGGCGGGCAGCGTCACGGTGACCACGGTGCCGGTCCCCGGCGTGCTGGTCAGCGCGAGGCTGCCGCCGAGCAGCTCCGTGAGCCGGCGCGCGTAGGGCAGGCCCAGGCCGGTGCCGCTGCGGCCGCGCTGGTGGGGGCCGCGTACCTGGTAGAACTCCTCGAAGATCTGCTGCTGCTCCTCCGCCGGGATGCCGATGCCGGTGTCCGAGACGGTGAAGACGACCCGGTCGTGCCCGTCGGCCCGCTCCGGCGCCACGTCGAGGCGCACGGTTCCCGCGGGCGTGAACTTGAGGGCGTTGGAGAGGAGGTTGCGCAGGATCCGGGTGAGCATGACCTCGTCGGTGACGAGGTTCGGCGCGGACCCGGCCACGATCAGTTCGGCGGCGCCCGGGGAACCGTAGCCGCGCAGGGTGCCGCGCAGCTGGCCGAGGGCGGCCCGCAGGTCCACCGGCGCCCAGTGGGGTTCCAGGCGGCCGGATTCGGCCTTGGCGACATCGAGGAGTTCGTCGACGAGGGCGAGCAGGGTGGCGCCCGACGCGGAGATCAGGCCGATCTGCCGGCGCTGTTCCTCGTCCAGCCGGTCCTCGTCGAATTCGAGGAGGAGGCGGGCCAGTCCGACGACCGAGTTGACCGGGGTGCGCAGCTCGTGGCTGACGTTGGCCCAGAACCGCGTCTTGGCCTCGCTGGCCTCGCGCAGCAGGCGGGACTTCTCCTCCAGCTCCGCGTACAGGGCCACGACGCCCCGGTTGGTCTCCTCCAGTTCCTCGGACAGCTCGGAGTAGAGCGCCACGACGCCCCGGTTGGTCTCCTCCAGCTCCTCGTTCAGGCGGCGCAGTTCCTCGCGCTGCGCCCGGGACTCGACGAGTGCGGCGATCAGGTCGCTGGTCTGGGCCCGGGTGTCGTCCGGCACGCCGGTCTCCGCGTGGGCCAGGACGGCCTCGCGCGCGTGCTCGATCGCCTCGGCCGTCCGGCCGTCCGGGGTGAGCGGCTGCTCGACGGTGACCGTGTGCCGGGGCGGGGTGTACCGCACGGTCACGAGCCGGGACGCGGCCTGGAGGGCCTCGCCGCCGAGGGCCCGGTCCTGCGCCCACTCCATGCCGACGAGCAGGACCGGCACGGGGCGGCGGGCCACCCCGAAGGCGACGGTGAGACCGTCGGAGCCCAGCAGGTCCCGGCCCAGCTCGCTCAGCGCGGTCGCGAGCCGGATCTGGTCCTGTTTCTCCACCCCCAGCGCCTCGGCGGCCGACTTGCCGCTGCGGCGCAGCAGGAAGACGTCCTGCTCCGTCGCGAGGGGGAAGGACACGAGCGGGACGACACCGAGCGCCGTGAAGCTGTTCACCAGGGTCCTTTCGCCACCACGACCCCGGCGTCGTCCCGGCGCACGCCCGCCTCGCGCAGCAGCTGGGCGGCGGCGACGAGCGGGCTCCGTTCCAGGAAGCCGGGCATCGTCTCCGCGCGCCAGCGTTCGGTGAGGCCGTCGGAGTGCATGATCACCGCGCTGTGCGGGGGCAGTGGCTGGCGTACGGTGCGCAGGGTCGGCAGCTGGTGGCCCACGATGCCGGGCGCCGACGGCAGCGAGCGGCGGGTGCCGGTCGCGGGGTCGACCACGAAGGTGCTCACGTTGCCGACGCCGCAGAAGGCGAGGGTGCCGGCCTCCGGTTCGACGCGGACGACGGCGACGGCGCCGCCCCGGCCGCCGCGCAGGGCGTGGTGGATGTCCCTCATGATCGTTTCCGGCTGCTCCGCGCCCGTGTCGCGGAACGCGTGGACGGCCGTCTGCGCGGCGCGCGCGGCGAGGGGGCCGTGGCCCAGCCCGTCGCAGAGCAGCATCAGGAGCGCCTGGCCGTTCCCGGCGTCCCGGGTCTGCGGGGCCGCGGTCCCGCCGTCGCTCCCCGGGCCGGTGCCGGGCTGCCGGTAGCCGGTCAGCCGGGCCCAGTCGAAGCGCTCGTCCCGGGAGGGGCGCGGGGCCCCTTGCGGAGCCGGCCCCCGGTCGGGCAGAGGCCCGCCGGACGTAGGGCGCGCGGCCCACGCGTCGCCGCACACCTCCTCGCCGGTGATCGAGCGGGTCAGGCCCTCCACGGCGGGGCGGCCCAGGGCGGCCATGCGGACGGCCGCTTCCTTCTGCCAGAACCGGGCGGCCAGCACGGTGCCCCGGCCCGGCAGGGAGTGCAGGTCGAAGGAGTCGGCGAGACGGGAGATGGTGCCGAGACCGATGCCGAGGGTGCCGGCGCTGGAGGTGCCGTCCGAGAGGGAGTGCACGACGTCCGCCATGCCCGGCCCCTCGTCCACGGTGACGCATTCGAGCCCCGCGTCGCTGGGCGTCCGTACGGCGCGCAGCAGGAGGGAGCCCTCCACGGCGTGCCTGCGCAGGTTGGTGGCCGCCTCACTCACCGCGAGGGCGACCTCGGCCTGCCGCTGCTCGTCAAAGCCGATGCGCCGGGCGAGCGCCGCGGCGGCGACCCGGGCCGCGGCCGGCAGCGCCTCCTGGTCCCGGAGCCAGACGACGTCCTCCGCGTCCAGGACGGGCAGGTTCAGCGCGCCCATTTGGTCACCGCGACCCGGGTGCCGCTGCCTGCCTCGGTCTCCAGGCGGAAGTCGTCCACCAGCCGGCGTGCCCCGCTCAGCCCGAGGCCGAGGCCCCCGCCGGACGTCCATCCGTCGGTCAGGGCCTGCTCGACGTCGGGGATGCCGGGTCCGGAGTCCTCGAAGACCGCGGTCACGCCGGACTTGCCGGCGCGCTGCACCAGGCGTGCGCGCATGACTCCGCCGCCGCCGTACACCAGGGTGTTGCGGGCCAGTTCGCTCGCCGCGGTGACGAGCTTGGTCTGGTCGACCAGGGAGAGCTTGCAGCGCTGGGCGAGCGTGCGCACCAGCTGCCGCGCACGGACCACGTCGTCGTTGGTGACGATGGAGACCGTCTCGTCCTCGCCCTCGGAGTCCTGCTCGAAGGCATTCATCGCTCGGCCGGACTGGCGTCGCCGCGCCGAGCCAGGATCTCCAGCCCTTTCTCCAGAGTGAGGGCCGTCCGCACACCGCCGAGCGAGAGCCCCAGCTCCACGAGCGTGATCGCGACGGCCGGCCGCATGCCGACGACCACGGTCTGTGCGTCGAGCAGTCCCGAGATGGACGCCGTGGTCGCCAGCATGCGGCCCACGAAGGAGTCGACGATCTCCACGGCGGTGATGTCGATGATCACGCCGGTGGCGCCGGACTCGACGATCCGCGCGGCGAGGTCGTCCTGGAGCTCGAGGACGACCTGGTCCTCCAGCTCGACCTGGATGGAGACGAGGAGGACGTCTCCGATCTTCAGTACGGGTACGCGTTCGCTCACGCCGGGCCGCCCGGCTGTGTGTAGGCCGTGCCGGTGCGGCGCAGCGCGTGCTTGAGGGCGTCGGCGAGCGACGACTTCGTGACGATGTCGCTGAACTGGATGCCGAGGGCGACGATCGTCTGGGCGATCTGCGGCCGGATGCCGGAGATGATGCAGTCGGCGCCCATCAGCCGGGCCGCCACCACGGTCTTGAGCAGGTGCTGGGCCACCTCGGTGTCGACGGCCGGAACCCCGGTGATGTCGATGATGGCCTGGTCGGAACCGGTGTCGACGAGTGCCTGGAGGAGCTTCTCCATCACCACCTGGGTCCGGGCGGAGTCCAGGGTGCCGACCAGGGGCACGGCGACCACGCCGTCCCACAGCTTCACGACCGGGGTGGAGAGCTCCATCAGCTGCTCGGCCTGCGCGCTGATGACCTCTTCGCGGGTCTTCGCGTAGACCTCGAGGGTGAAGAGGCCGAGGGCGTCGATCAGCTTGCTGAACTGCAGGTAGACCCTGAGGTCCTCGGGGGTGGTGTCCTCGGTGGGGGCCAGGATGTCCTTGGCCGTCAGGACGCTGGTGGCGGTCTCGGTCGGGGTGAACCCCTGGCGGGCCCGCGCCCGGGAGAGTTCGGTGAGCAGGGCGCGCAGTTCGCCGTAGGCGTCGCCCTGCCAGTTCAGCCCGTCCACACGCAGGCCCTGGACCAGTGCCCCGTACAACTCGCGCAGTTCCCGGTCCAGTTCCGCGAGCGAGATGCGTCCGCGCAGGCTGCGCGCGACCGCCTCCACCCAGGCCCCGCCGAGCGCTTCCCGCTGCTGGGACAACAACTCGGCCAGTCTGGCCGGTATCTCTTGTTTCGTCACCGGGTTGACTCCCTGTACCTCAAGCCCATTGCTCTCGTCACTCGCAGCGTATGCCATGCCCCGGCACCTCCGGGGCTCGCTCCGGCGTGGCACGGCACACCACGCCACCTGGCGTTTCGTGGCAGCGGGTGGAACGGCCGCAGGAGCGGAACGAGGAAGACACGAACACCCGAGTGCCCGTTCACGGGCTCTTCACACATGAAACCGTCCCGGCGGGCGGATGCGGAGCGCAACCGGCCGCCGGGCGGAGCGGGGCTTACGGGGCCGAGGAGGCGTAGCGGGCCCTGAGGTCGGCCGCGCCGGATTCGGTGAGGGAGCCGTGCAGGCGCATCCGGGCGACGCCGCCGTCCGGGAAGGCGTCGAGCCGCACATGGGTGACCACGGCCTCGGCCGGCAGCGGGAAGCGGTGCGGGGTGTCGGGCTGGAGGCGGGTGCGCGGGATGATCTCGAACCAGTCGCCGCTCTCGCCGTCCCGGCCCTGGAGGGCGATCCAGCCGGCCGCGTTGCCCTTGAGGTAGGCGGTGTCGATCTCTACCGCGCGGACGGCGCCCTGGGCGGGCAGCCGGAAGCGGACCCAGTCGTGGGTGTCGCGGACCCGGCGGCGCCGGTTCTCCCAGCCGTCGTCCATCTTGCGGGAGGTGCCGGGCAGGATGATCTGGGTGGGCGAGGAGTAGAAGCGGTCCGAGGCGTCCTCGTAGCTGCCGCCGTTGAGGACCGAGATCAGGTCGAAGGTGCCGAGCGCGGCCAGCCAGGACGGGTCGGGGACCACCTCGCCGTGCACCCGGAGGCGGGCGATGCCGCCGTCGGGGTGCTGGCAGAGCCGGATGTGGGTCCAGCGGCGTCCGCCGGTGACCTCGAAGCCGTTGGCGGCGTGGCCGCGTACGGGGGTGGGCGGGACGATCTCCTCCCAGCGCACGCCGTCGGCGAGCAGCTCCTCCGGGCCGGGCGCGCCCTCCACGCAGGTGGCCTGGACGGAGACGCGCTGCGGGTAGTTGCCCCGGAAGTGGGCGGTGTCGACGACGATGCCCCGGACGATGCCGGGTGCGCCGAGGCGGATCAGCGCCCAGTCGTGGTCGCCGGGGGCCGGGAACGGATGCGCGGCGTCGGTCCCGCGCCGGCGGCGGGTCTCCCAGCCGTCCATGATCTTGCCCTTGTGCCCGAAGCGCTCGGGGTCGAAGACCGCGCGTTCCCGCAGCAGCAGGTTCTCGCGCTCGGCGAAGAACTCGTCGTTGGCGGCGATGACGCCCGCGCCGAGCCGCCGGTCGGCGAGGTCCACGAGGTCGGTGAAGGGGAGGTCGGCGGTGCGGTAGTCGGCGTAGGGGTCGCCGCCGCCGTACGGGGCCGCGTCGTTGGCGTGGGGATCGTCGTGCCGGTTCTCGTCCTGTTCGGTGGTCATGCGCTCACTGTCGTACGGCGGGACTCGATAGGTCCATCGAAAGTTTCCGTACGCATCGTTCAGTTCCGCTGCACGGTTGCTTCGTCCCGGTATGCCTCCGCCGTCTCGCGCAGGGCGGCCAGGACCCGGGCCACCGCCGGGGCTTCCTCGCCGCCGCGCCGGACGGCGGCGACGACGTGGCGCCGGGGCCGGTCCGCGTCCAGGACCCGCATCACCACGCCCTCCCGGCCGTGCCGGTCCGCCGACGCCATGCGCGGGACCAGGGCGATGCCCATCCCGGCGGCGACCAGGGCGAGGATCGCGGTCCAGCCGGACGCGCTGTGGGCCTGGACGGGCACGAAGCCCGCCGCCCGGCACGCGGACAGGGTGATCTCCGACCAGGGGCCCGAGCCGCCGTAGATCCAGGGCTCGGCGGCCAGGTCGGCCAGCCGCAGTCCGGGCGCGGCCGCGAGCGGGTGGCCGGCCGGCAGGGCCACGTCGAGCGGGTCGGCGAGCAGCGGCAGCACGGCGAACCGGGGGGCGCCGGCCGTGGGGGCGTCAGAG
>NZ_JAKRGC010000179.1 GCF_022347745.1 Streptomyces sp. OfavH-34-F | reverse complement strand
TTCTAGGTTCGAGTCCTGGTAGCCCAGCGCAGTACAGCAAGTTGTAGGACAAGCCCCCGTTGTGTAGCGGCCTAGCACGCTGCCCTCTCACGGCAGTAGCGCCGGTTCGAATCCGGTCGGGGGTACAGATCCTTCCCGCGAGACCACCTGGGTCGCACCCACGGTCTCGATGCAGGATCGCTAGGGCCCCCGTTGTGTAGCGGCCTAGCACGCTGCCCTCTCACGGCAGTAGCGCCGGTTCGAATCCGGTCGGGGGTACTTGCAACACCATGGGCTATGGTGTAATTGGCAACACTACGGTTTCTGGTACCGTCATTCTAGGTTCGAGTCCTGGTAGCCCAGCGCAGTACAGCAAGTTGTAGGACAAGCCCCCGTTGTGTAGCGGCCTAGCACGCTGCCCTCTCACGGCAGTAGCGCCGGTTCGAATCCGGTCGGGGGTACAACAGAGCACGAGGCAGAGGCCCTTCACTTCGGTGAGGGGCCTTTCGCTTGCCCGCGACGCGTGCGCCGTGCGGCGCCGCCCGCGCGCCCCCGGGGCGCGAAGTGGCATGGCGGGGAGGGGAGAAGGGGGCCGCCACGACGCTGGGGCGGCCACGGAGGAGACGGGAGGCGCGGCCGGGGTCAGCCGCTGCGGCGCAGCGCCTCGCTCAGCCGGGCCGCCGAGTCGATCACGGCCTGGGCGTGCATCCGGCCCGGGTGCCGGGTCAGCCGCTCGATCGGTCCGGAGACCGAGACGGCGGCGACCACCCGGTTCGACGGGCCGCGCACCGGGGCGGAGACCGAGGCCACGCCCGGCTCGCGCTCGCCGATCGACTGGGCCCAGCCGCGCCGCCGTACGCCGGAGAGCGCCGTCGCCGTGAAGCGGGCGCCCTGGAGGCCGCGGTGCAGCCGCTCCGGCTCCTCCCAGGCCATCAGGATCTGCGCGGAGGAACCGGCCTTCATGGTGAGCGTGGAGCCGACCGGCACGGTGTCCCGCAGCCCGGACAGCCGCTCCGCCGCCGCCACGCAGATGCGCATGTCGCCCTGCCGGCGGTAGAGCTGCGCGCTCTCGCCCGTGATGTCGCGCAGATGTGTGAGCACCGGGCCGGCCGTGGCCAGCAGGCGGTCCTCGCCCGCGGCCGCCGCCAGCTCGGAGAGCCGTGGGCCGAGAATGAACCGGCCCTGCATGTCCCGCGCCACCATCCGGTGGTGTTCCAGTGCCACGGCCAGCCGATGGGCCGTGGGTCGTGCCAGCCCGGTCGCCCCGACCAGCCCGGCGAGGGTGGCCGGTCCGGACTCCAGGGCGCTCAAAACCAGAGCCGCCTTGTCGAGAACGCCGACGCCGCTAGAGTTGTCCATACGACGATACTCGCGTCTCACTCTGTGAAACGCAAGTTCAAATTTCCGGCGAAGTTGCGAACCTGTACCGGCGGCCCCACAACGGCCCGTAGCCACCGCCCGGTACGGGGGTCCGGACGGGGGCGCACCGAATCTCTAGTTGGGCCGGCGATGACGCCGGCCGGAGGGAAAGCGATGGGTAGGACACTCGCGGAGAAGGTTTGGGACGACCATGTCGTCCGGCGCGCCGAGGGCGAGCCCGACCTCCTCTTCATCGATCTGCACCTGCTGCACGAGGTGACCAGCCCGCAGGCGTTCGACGGTCTGCGACAGGCCGGGCGCCCGGTGCGGCGCCTCGATCTCACCATCGCCACCGAGGACCACAACACCCCGACCCTCGACATCGACAAGCCGATCGCCGACCCGGTCTCGCGGGCCCAGCTGGAGACGCTGCGCAAGAACTGCGCGGAGTTCGGCGTGCGGCTGCACCCGCTGGGCGACGTCGAGCAGGGCGTCGTGCACGTGGTCGGCCCGCAGCTGGGCCTGACCCAGCCCGGCACGACCGTCGTCTGCGGCGACTCCCACACCTCGACGCACGGCGCGTTCGGCGCCCTCGCGTTCGGCATCGGCACCAGCCAGGTCGAGCACGTGCTGGCCACCCAGACGCTGCCGATGGCGCGCCCGAAGACGATGGCGATCACCGTCGACGGCGAACTGCCCGAGGACGTCACCGCCAAGGACCTGATCCTGGCGATCATCGCCCGGATCGGCACCGGCGGCGGCCAGGGCTACATCCTCGAATACCGCGGCTCCGCCATCGAGAAGCTCTCGATGGAGGCCCGCATGACCATCTGCAACATGTCGATCGAGGCCGGCGCGCGGGCGGGCATGATCGCCCCCGACGAGACCACCTTCGCCTACCTGAAGGGCCGCGACCACGCCCCGCAGGGCGAGGACTGGGACGCCGCCGTCGCGTACTGGAAGACGCTGCGCACCGACGACGACGCGGTCTTCGACGCCGAGGTCGTCATCGAGGCCGCCGAACTGGCGCCGTTCGTCACCTGGGGCACCAACCCCGGCCAGGGCGCGCCGCTGTCGGCCAACGTCCCCGACCCCGCTTCGTACGAGGACGCCTCGGAGCGCAACGCCGCCGAAAAGGCCCTGGAGTACATGGGGTTGACCGCGGGACAGCCGCTGCGAGAGATCAGCGTGGACACCGTCTTCGTGGGCTCCTGCACCAACGGCCGCATCGAGGACCTGCGCAACGCCGCGGCGATCCTGGAGGGCCGCAAAGTCGCCGACGGCGTACGGATGCTGGTCGTCCCCGGCTCCGTCCGGGTCGCCCTGCAGGCCGTGGACGAGGGCCTGGACAAGGTCTTCACCGCCGCCGGCGCCGAGTGGCGGCACGCGGGCTGCTCGATGTGCCTCGGCATGAACCCCGACCAGCTGGCCCCCGGCGAGCGCTCCGCCTCCACCTCGAACCGCAACTTCGAGGGCCGGCAGGGCAAGGGCGGCCGCACCCACCTGGTCTCCCCGCAGGTCGCCGCCGCCACCGCGGTGCTGGGCCATCTGGCCTCGCCCGCCGACCTGTCCGACGCCCGTACGCCTGCCGGAGTCCGATAACCATGGAAGCTTTCACCACGCACACCGGCCGGGCCGTCCCGCTGCGCCGCAGCAACGTGGACACCGACCAGATCATCCCCGCCCACTGGCTCAAGAAGGTCACCCGGGACGGCTTCGAGGACGGGCTGTTCGAGGCCTGGCGCAAGGACGAGCAGTTCGTCCTCAACCGCCCCGAGCGCGCGGGCGCCACGGTCCTGGTGGCCGGCCCCGACTTCGGTACCGGCTCCTCCCGCGAGCACGCCGTCTGGGCCCTCCAGAACTACGGGTTCAAGGCCGTCATCTCCTCCCGGTTCGCCGACATCTTCCGCGGCAACTCGCTGAAGAACGGTCTGCTGACCGTGGTCCTGGACCAGCAGACGGTGGACGCCCTCTGGGAGCTGACGGAGGCCGACCCGGCCGCCGAGGTGACGGTCGACCTGGAGGCCCGGCAGGTCCGCGCCGAGGGCATCACCGCCGACTTCGAGCTGGACGAGAACGCCCGCTGGCGGCTGCTCAACGGGCTGGACGACATCAGCCTCACCCTGCAGAACGAAGCCGACATCGCGGCCTACGAGGCGGCCCGCCCGGCCCACAAGCCCCGTACAATTTCGGCCTGATCAACCCGTTTTCAAGACGGCGCCCCCTGCCTTCTGGTAGGGGGCGCAGTCGTTTGTTGGGCCCCCGTCGGGCGACAACTCGCCCCAGATGGCACAATCGGTGCATGGAACGCGACAGCCAACTCAAGCTTTACGGCCAAGTCGCCGACCGATTGAAGGAAGCGCACTCACGGGTGCGCGCACTGCAAGTCCCGGACGGCGTAAGGATGGCGCTGAACCGGAAGCTGCTGGCCGTCACGGCCGCGGCGAAGCACGATCTTCCGGGCGCGGCGCAGCGCCTGGACCGGTTGATGAAGGACCTCGACGAGGGCCGATTCCCCGAAGGTGACTGACTCCGCGGAACTGCGCGGCGGTCGACTTCGTTGCGGCACTAGGGTGATTAGCCCGTTTCGTGTTTGATTTGCGGTATATATCTGCCTAACGTGCGAAAAAGCCTGAACAGATTGGTTCCGGCAATGTCTCCGAAGGGGAAGACGTGAACAAGGCGCAGCTCGTAGAAGCGATTGCCGACAAGGTCGGCGGCCGCCAGCAGGCCGCGGACGCGGTGGACGCGGTGCTCGACGCGATCGTCCGGGCGGTTGTCGCGGGGGACCGGGTCTCGGTCACCGGCTTCGGCTCGTTCGAGAAGGTGGACCGCCCCGCCCGCTACGCGCGCAACCCGCAGACGGGTGAACGCGTCCGGGTCAAGAAGACCTCGGTGCCCCGCTTCCGCGCGGGCCAGGGCTTCAAGGACCTGGTGAGCGGCTCCAAGAAGCTCCCCAAGAACGACGTGGCCGTGAAGAAGGCGCCCAAGGGCAGCCTCTCGGGCGGCTCTTCCGCCCGTACGACGGCCAAGGCCGCCGCCAAGAAGGCCACCGCGAAGAAGGCCACCGCCAAGAAGACGGCGACTCCGGCGAAGAAGACCACCGCCGCCGCCAAGAAGACCACCGCGAAGAAGACGTCGCCGGCCAAGACGACGGCGGCCGCGAAGAAGGCCACCCCGGCGGCGAAGTCGACGGCGGCCAAGAAGACCACCGCCGCCAAGACCGCGCCCGCCAAGAAGACCACGGCGAAGAAGGCGCCCGCGAAGAAGACCACCGCGCGCAAGACCACGGCCAAGAAGACCACCGCGCGCAAGAAGTGACACCGGGCCGCACGGCCCCCACACGCGCCGGGCCGGGCTCCCCTCGGGGAGCCCGGCCCGCGGGCTGTCCGGCGGGGCGGACCCCCGTCGGCGTACGGCTCAGAACGTCTGCAGCGTCACCAGGGTGATCCGCAGCCCGGCCCCCTCGCCCTCGCCCTCGATCCGCACCCGCTGCCCCGGACGCAGCAGCCGCAGCCCGCCCGCGTCGAACGCGGCGGTGCCGAACTCCACCGGGGTGCCGTCGTCGAGCAGCACACTGCCGCTGCGGGTCACGGGGTCGTACGTGTACGAGGTCGCCTGCATGGGTGCAGACTATCGGTCCCGGGCGGGCACCCCGGCGGCCCAGCGGCCCGCCGTGAACGGCCCCACCCCCAGCGCCAGCGCCACCCGCAGGTCCTCGCCGGTGTCCACGTCCCGGCGCACCGAATCGATCCCCGGCAGCGTGATTTCCACCGCGCCCGACGCCAGGTGCCGTGCCCGCGACGGACCCCCGAAAGCCGGCCGCAATTCCGTACCCGGACCGGCCGAGAGAAATGTCGTTCCGATTCCCGACGCATCGGCGACAAATGCGCGCGGAAAAGCGGCGGAGAATTCGAGGACCCGGGACAATTCCGCCGGACGCAGCGCGGGCAGATCCGCGTTGAGCGCGGCGAGTGGCGCGTCCGGCCTGGCCGCCCGGGCCACCCGCTCACCGTGCGCGAGGGCCGCGTTGAGCCCGGCGGCCGGGGAATCGGGCACCACCAGGGCCCCGAGCGCGCCCAGCGCGGCCCCCGCCGCCGTGTCGTCCGTGACGACCACCACATTCGCCACATCCGGGCAGGACAGCGCCGCCGTCACCGTGTCCCGGGCGAAGGCGAGGGCCAGCCGGGGGCGCAACAGCGCGCCCGAGGCGGCCGCCAGCCTGCTCTTGGCCCGCCCCAGCGGCTTCAGCGGGACGACCAGCGACCAGCGCCCGGCCGGGTCGGTGCTCGTGGCGGTGCCTGACTCGTTACGCATCGCCGCCTATTCTCGCCTGCCTGCGCCCCGACCCGGCGGGGTGCCTGCGGAGGTGAGGCGTACGGTGTTCTCGACAGAGCAGGGGCCTGGGGCGAGACTTGACCCTCGGTAGTCAGACAGTGATCAGCTCCACGATTCCGTTCACAGAGGAAGGTGTCCGAGTGTCCCGCCGCAGAATCGGCTTCTGGTACCGCCTGGCGGCGGTCATCGCGAAACCGCCGCTGGTGGTTCTCTTCAAGCGCGACTGGCGGGGAATGGAACACATTCCGGCCGACGGCGGATTCATCACCGCCGTCAACCACAACTCGTACCTGGACCCGCTCTCGTACGGGCACTTCCAGTACAACACCGGCCGCGTGCCCCGGTTCCTCGCCAAGGCCGGCCTCTTCAAGGGCAGCTTCGTCGGCACGATGCTGCGCGGCACCGGCCAGATCCCCGTCTACCGCGAGACCACCAACGCGCTGGACGCCTTCCGGGCCGCCGTGAACGCCATCGAACGCGGCGAGTGCGTCTGCTTCTACCCCGAGGGCACCCTTACCCGCGACCCCGACATGTGGCCCATGGCCGGCAAGACCGGCGCCGCCCGCGTCGCGTTGATGACCCGCGCCCCCGTCATCCCGGTCGCGCAGTGGGGCGCCAACGAGGCGATGCCGCCGTACGCCAAGGAGAAGAAGCTCCGTCTCCTGCCCCGCAAGACCCTCCGGGTCAAGGCCGGGCCGCCCGTGGACCTCTCCCGGTTCTACGGCAAGGAGCCCACGCCCGAGCTGCTGCGCGAGGCCACCGAGGTGATCATGCGCGCGGTCACCGCGCAACTGGAGGAGATCCGGGGCGAGCAGGCACCCGCCGAGCCCTACGATCACCGCAGGGCCCGTGCCGAACAGCGGCGCAGGGCCGAAGGAGAGGGACGCACGTGACGCACCCCGTGAAGGCCGCCGTCTTCGGTACCGGCTCCTGGGGCACGGCCTTCGCCATCGTCCTCGCGGACGCCGGCTGCGAGGTGACGCTCTGGGGCCGCCGGGCCGAGGTCGCCGAGGCCGTCAACACCACCCGCACCAACCCCGACTACCTGCCGGGCATCGAGCTGCCCGCCACCGTCCGGGCCACCACCGACGCGGCCGAGGCGCTGCGCGGCGCCGACTTCGCGGTCCTCGCCGTGCCCTCCCAGACGCTGCGCGCCAACCTCGCCGACTGGACTCCGTACCTGGAGCCGCAGACCGTGCTGGTCTCGCTGATGAAGGGCGTCGAAGTCGGCACGGCCAAGCGGATGAGCGAGGTCATCGAGGACGTCACCGGGGTCGGCGCCGAGCGCGTCGCCGTCCTCAGCGGGCCCAACCTCGCCAAGGAGATCGCCGAACGGCGCCCCACCACCACCGTCGTCGCCTGCCGGGACGAGTCCGTCGCCCGGCGCCTCCAGGCCGCCTGCCACACCCCGTACTTCCGCCCGTACACCAGCACCGACGTCGTCGGCTGCGAACTCGGCGGCGCCGTCAAGAACGTCATCGGGCTCGCCGTCGGCATCGCGGACGGCATGGGCCTCGGCGACAACGCCAAGGGCTCGCTCATCACCCGCGGCCTGGCCGAGACGATCCGGCTGGGCGAGGCCATGGGCGCCGACCCGCTGACCTTCTCCGGACTCGCCGGTCTCGGCGACCTCGTGGCCACCTGTTCCTCGCCGCTCTCCCGCAACCACACCTTCGGCACCAACCTCGGCCGCGGCATGACGCTCCAGGAGACCATCGCCGTCACCAAGCAGACCGCCGAGGGCGTCAAGTCCTGCCAGTCGGTGCTCGATCTGGCCCGCCGGCACGGCGTCGAGATGCCGCTCACCGAGACCGTCACCGGCATCGTCCACGAGGGCAAACCGCCGATGGTGGCCCTCAAGGAGCTGATGTCGCGCAGCGCGAAGGCCGAACGGCACTGAGCGGCCGGGCCGCCCCGGCTCACCCGCCGGGCGGCCCGCGCCGCGCTGACGCGACTCGTACCAGCAGGTACGCTCAACGCGATATGAGCAGCGAGAACCTCCCCCAGAGCACGGAGCACCAGCTCCGCAAGCCGCGTGTGGCCGTCGTGTTCGGCGGCCGCAGCTCCGAACACGGCATTTCGGTGGTCACGGCCGGCGCCGTCCTGAGCGCCATCGACCGGACCAAGTACGACGTCCTGCCGATCGGCATCACGACGGACGGCCGCTGGGCGCTCACCGCCGACGAACCGGAACGCATGGCCATCGCCGACCGGACCATGCCGGACGTGGCGCAGCTGGCCGAGTCCGAGGAGGGCGGGGTCGTGCTCTCCGTCGATCCCGGCAGCCGCGAGGTGGTGTACACCGAGCCCGGCGCGGTGCCCAAGGCGCTCGGCGAGGTCGACGTCGTCTTCCCCGTCCTGCACGGCCCGTACGGCGAGGACGGCACCCTCCAGGGACTCCTGGAGCTGTCCGGCGTGCCGTACGTGGGCGCGGGCGTCCTCGCCTCGGCGGTCGGCCAGGACAAGGAGTACATGAAGCGGGTCTTCACCTCCTTCGGTCTCCCGGTCGGCCCCTACCTCGTCGTCCGCCCCCGCGAGTGGGACCGCGACCCCGCCGCCGTCCGCGACCGCGTCACCGGCTTCGCCGCCGAGCACGGCTGGCCCCTCTTCATCAAGCCCGCCCGCGCCGGCTCCTCCATCGGCATCACCAAGGTGGACGACGCCTCCGGCCTGGACGCGGCCATCGAAGAGGCCCGCCGCCACGACCCCAAATTCCTCGTGGAGTCACTGCTGCGGGGCCGTGAGATCGAGTGCGGCGTGCTGGAGTTCGAGGACGGGCCGCGCGCCAGCGTGCCGGCCGAGATCCCGCCCGTCACCGCGCACGACTTCTACGACTTCGAGGCCAAGTACATCGACGCCGCCTCCGGGATCGTGCCTGCGCCGCTCACCGACGAGCAGACCGCCGAGGTCCAGCGGCTCGCCGTCGAGGCGTTCGACGCCTGCTCCTGCGAAGGGCTGGTGCGCGCCGACTTCTTCCTCACCGAGGACGGCACCTTCGTCATCAACGAGATCAACACCCTGCCGGGCTTCACCCCGATCTCCATGTACCCGCGCATGTGGCAGGAGAGCGGCGTGGACTACCAGCAGCTCGTGGACCGGCTCATCCAGGCCGCGCTCACCCGCCCGACCGGACTGCGCTGACCCACCGGACACGGCGAAGGGCGTGCGCTCCGCGAGAGGAGCGCACGCCCCGATCCGCCGGACAGGCCCTAGAGCCGCTTCGGCACCGTCTTCTCCACCGCGGGGGCGAGAGCCGCGAGCGGGGTCGTGTCGTGGGCGTACTCCTGCGAGAGCGACACCTCGACGTACGTCACGCGCAACGTGGTCGTCAGCCGGGGGCCGTCGCCGTCCCGTTGCTCCAGCATCCAGTTCACACCGTTCGCGGTGATCCCCTTGGACTGGTCGTCGTCCATCCGGGCGGGACGCTCCACGCCGCAGCGCAGTACGATCGCCCCGTCCCCCCACCCGGCGGTCAGCTCCGAACCGGGCTCGGGATCGTTCCGCTCCAGGCCGGCGACGGAATCCGGCAGCTCCCTGTCCAGCGCGCGGCAGTAGGCTGCGGCTTCCGTGGACGGGGTGGGCACCGTGACCGACGCCGCCGCGTCACCCGGTGAGCAGCCCGCCGCTGCCAGCAGCAGCAGGGCGGCGGAGGGACCGCGGAGCACGGGGCGGAGGAGCCGGCGGCTGGAGTACGTCACCGGCCCAGCGTAGACGGGGGCTAGAGGTGCACGACCGGGCAGGTCAGGGTTCTGGTGATGCCGTCCACTTGCTGGACCCGCGCCACCACCATGCGCCCGAGTTCGTCCACCGTTTCGGCCTGGGCGCGCACGATCACGTCGTACGGACCGGTGACGTCTTCTGCCTGAATGACTCCCGGAAGCTGGGAGATGGTCTCGGCGACGGTCGACGCCTTGCCCACCTCGGTCTGAATGAGGATGTACGCCTGTACCACGGAACCTCCAGGACGGCCACGAGGATCATGTGGGGGAAAGGGACGCCACGTTATCGCGTCGCCGCGCGCAGCGGGGAGACCCACGGGCCGGATGACGTCATCAGCGTGGCGTACAGAACGCACAAGTTGACGTAACTCTTGACAGTACCGACAGCAGTGACGGCACGCGACCGCGAGTGGGGCGGCGCGCACGGGGGACAGGCCGGAGCGTCCGGCCCGACAGATGAGAGGTGACACTCGGTGAAGGCAACCGTGGGCGAGTTGGGGGAGTTCGGGCTCATCAGAGAGCTCACGTCCCGGCTCACCACCACTCCGGCGGTCCGGCTCGGCCCGGGCGACGACGCCGCGGTCGTGAGCGCCCCCGACCGCAGGGTCGTGGCCAGCACGGACATCCTCCTGGAGGGACGGCACTTCCGGCGCGACTGGTCCACCGCCTACGACGTCGGCCGCAAGGCCGCCGCGCAGAACCTCGCCGACATCGCCGCCATGGGCGCCGTGCCGACCGCGCTGCTGCTCGGCCTCGTCGTCCCCGCCGATCTCCCGGTCACCTGGGCCGGCGAGCTGATGGACGGGCTGCGCGACGAGTGCCAGGTCGCCGGAGCGGCCGTGGTGGGCGGGGACGTGGTACGCGGAGACACCATCACCGTCTCCATCACCGCGCTCGGCGACCTGCGCAACCACGAACCCGTCACCCGGGCCGGCGCCCAGCCCGGGGACGTCGTCGCCGTCACCGGCTGGCTCGGCTGGTCCGCCGCCGGGTACGCCGTCCTCTCCCGGGGCTTCCGCTCGCCGCGCGCCTTCGTCGAGGCCCACCGCCGCCCCGAACCGCCGTACCACGCGGGCCCCGCCGCCGCCGGGCTCGGCGCCACCGCCATGATCGACGTCAGCGACGGGCTCGTCGCCGACCTCGGGCACATCGCCGAGGCCAGCAAGGTCCGCATCGACCTGCGGTCCGGGCTCATCGACGTGCCGTCCCAGATGTCGGACATCGGGCAGGCCGTCGGCGTGGACCCGCTCCAGTGGGTGCTCACCGGGGGAGAGGACCACGCCATCGTCGCGACCTTCCCGCCCGACGTGAAGCTGCCGGCCCGCTGGAAGATCATCGGCGAGGTCCTCAACCCGTCCGCGCTGCCCCAGGTGACGGTCGACGGGGCGCCCTGGACCAGCAAGAACGGCTGGGACCACTTCGGCGACATCGAGGACGCCCAGTAGATTGCGGCCCATGCCGATCATCACACCCGTACCGCCCCGTGTGCTCACCGTCGCCGGTTCCGACTCCGGCGGCGGTGCGGGCATCCAGGCCGACCTCAAGACCATGCTGGCGCTCGGCACGCACGGGATGAGCGTGCTCACCGCCGTCACCGCGCAGAACTCCCTCGGCGTCCAGGGCTCCTGGGAACTGCCCGCCGACGCCGTCCGCGCCCAGTACCGCAGCGTCGTCTCCGACATCGGCGTGGACGCGGTCAAGACCGGGATGCTGGCCACCGCGGCCCTCGTCGAGACCGTCGCGGAACTGCTCGCGGAGACGGGCGCCCCCGTCGTCGTGGACCCGGTAGGCGTCTCCAAGCACGGCGACCCGCTCCTGGCCGCCGACGCCCTCGCCTCGGTCCGCACCAAGCTGCTGCCCGTCGCGACCGTGGCCACCCCGAACCTGGACGAGGTGGCACAGCTCACCGGCATCACCGTCACCGACGAGGCCGGGATGCGCCGGGCCGCCGGCGCGCTGCTCGCGTTCGGCCCCCGCTGGGTCGTCGTCAAGGGCGGCCACCTGCCCGGCGACCCCGTGGACCTGCTCACCGACGGCAGCGAGGAGCACTGGCTGCGCGCACCCCGCCACGACAACCGGCACACCCACGGCACCGGCTGCACCCTGGCCTCCGCCATCGCCTGCCACCTGGCGCGGGGCGCCGAGGTGCCGGCGGCGGTCCGGGCCGCCAAGGAGTACGTCACCGGGGCGATCGAGGCCGGCTTCCCGCTCGGCGCGGGCATCGGCCCGGTCCGCCACGGCTGGCGGCTGCGCGCAGCGGACTGACCGCCGGGCCCCGGCCCCGGAGCCCGGGTCTTCGCGCGCACAGCAAAAAGCCGGTCCACCGAGGTGGACCGGCTTTTCGGGCAACCGGTAGGGCTGCGCTACGACGGGAACGTCAGCGCGCGACCTTGCCGGCCTTGATGCACGAGGTGCAGACGTTGAGCCGCTTCGGCGTCCGACCGACCACGGCACGCACGCGCTGGATGTTGGGGTTCCAGCGACGGGACGTACGGCGGTGCGAGTGCGAAATGTTGTTGCCGAAGCTCGGCCCCTTGCCGCAAACGTCGCAGTTGGCAGCCACGGGTCACTCCAAAGACTTCAGATGCACTTACAGTGAATTCCGGTACGCCGGATTCAAGGAATGAAGTGGCGGTACCGGGGGAATGTCCCGACTCTCGTCGGGCAACCGAAGCAGCATACAACGCCTGCTCCGGAGATACGAAACTACCATGGGTTCCGCCGCCGCCCTCCCCGCCCCCGGACCGGCCCGCCCCCCGGCCGGGACTACCCTGCGGTGCGGACAGCCGCCCGTGCCCCCGCTGCCGGGCCCGTCCCGAGCTTCGTCCCGAGCCCCGTTCCGAGGAGGACCCGAGGTGCCGCAGACCGCCGACGAACCGGATGCCGTCGCGGTACGGACCTGGTGCTCCCTGGCCCTGGAGGCCCTCGGCCGGGAACGGGAGGCGATCGACGCGATCAACGTCTACCCGGTCGCGGACGGGGACACCGGCACCAACCTCTACCTCACCGTGGAATCCGCGGCGGCGGCCGTCGAAGCCGTCTTCGCCGCCCACGAGACCGGCGGCACCTCGGTGCCCTCCGCCGCCGACGCGGTACGCGCCATGGCCCACGGCGCCCTCATCGGCGCCCGCGGCAACTCCGGCACGATCCTCGCCCAGCTCCTGCGCGGCATGGCCGGCGTCCTCGCGGAGGGCACCGGCGGCGACCGGATGCGCCTGGCCCTCGACCGGGCCGCCGTCCGGGCCCGCG
>NZ_JAKRGC010000178.1 GCF_022347745.1 Streptomyces sp. OfavH-34-F | reverse complement strand
GGTCTGGGCCGTGACGGTCGAGACGAGGTTGCGGTGCGAGGACAGGATGCCCTTGGGCCGGCCCGTGGACCCGGAGGTGAACATCACGCATGCCACGTCGTCCCCGCCGAGGGGCACACCGAGGTTGCTCTCCGACGCGTCGGTCGGGGCCCCTCCGGAGCAGGAGAGCACGGTCCAGGGGCCGCCGCCCCCCAACCGCTGCCCCAGGACGTCGTCGGTGACGAGGAGGGCGATGCCCGCATCGTGCGCGGCGGACCGCAGCCGCTCGTCCGGGAAGTCCGGGTCGAGCAGCGTGTAACCGGCCCCCGCCTTGCTCACGGCGATCACGGCGGCGGCGAAGACCGCGCCGCGCTCCAGCAGGACGCCGGCCACGTCGCCGCGCCGCAGCCCACGGGCCCGCATCGTGTTCGCCCAGCGGTTGGCGGTGGCGTTCAGCTCGGCGTACGTGAGGTGCGTGTCCCCGTCGATGAGTGCGACGGCCTGGGGGGTGCGGGCGGCCTGTGCCTCGAAGCGGGCGACGAGCGAGGTGTCCTCGATGGGTGCGGTGGTCCCGGACCACGGTCCGAGCAGCAGTTCCCGCTCGGCGTCCGACACCACCTTCAGCTCGCCGAGGCGCGTCTCCGGGTCGGCCAGGGCCTGGCGCAGCACCTCGCCGAGCAGGGTCACCATGCGCTCGACGGTCGCGTGGTCGAACAGGTCCTCCGCGAACACGACCACCCCGTGCAGGCGCCTGTTGTCGTCGGAGCGGAGCAGGAATTCCAGGTCGAACTTGGCCGCTCCGTTGGTCAGCCCCCGCACCGTCGCTGTGCCCCCGCTCCCCAGATCCAGCGTGGGCGCCTCTCCGGCCTCCAGGGCGAGGCAGATCTGGAAGAGGGGGTGGCGGGAGAGGGTGCGGGTGGGGTTGAGGGTGTCGAGGACGAGGTCGAAGGGTGCCTCTTGGTGGGCGAAGGCGTCGAGGTCGGTGGTGCGGACGCGTTCCAGGAGTTGGCGGAAGGTGGGGTTGCCGTTGGTGTGGGTGCGCAGGACGAGTGTGTTGACGAAGAAGCCCACCAAGTCGCGGAGTGCTTCGTCGGTGCGTCCGGCGACCGGTGAGCCGATGGCCAGGTCCGTTCCCGCGCCGAGCCGGGTCAGCACCGCCGCCAGGGCCGCGTGCATGACCATGAAGGGGGTGCACCCCTCGGCACGGGCCAGCTCAGCCACCCGGGCGAACAGATCGTCGCCCAGGTCCACGGCGATCTGCCCGCCCCGGTGCGAAGCTGCCGCCGGGCGCGGGCGGTCCAGGGTCAGCCCGTGCTCCTCCGGCAGGTCGGCCAAGGTGGCCTGCCAGAAGGCGAGTTCCTGGGCGAGGACGCTGTCCGCGTCGTCGGCTGACCCCAGCACCCGCTGCTGCCACACCGCGTAGTCGGCGTACCGCACCGGCAGCGGCTCCAGGACGCTCGTGTCGGCGCCGGCGACCCGGGCCGCGTACGCCACGGAGAGGTCGTCGAAGAACACACCGGCCGAGCGTCCGTCCGTCGCGATGTGGTGGAAGAGCAGGAACAGAACGGCCTGCCCGTCACCCAGCTCGAACAGGGTGGCCCGCAGCGGGCTCTCCGTCGTGAGGTCGAACCGCTGCCGCGTCGCCGCGTCCAGGTCACCGTCCAGCTGCTCCGGCGTGGACGGCCGGCGCTCAATGACGATCCCGGCCCGGTCGGTCGGCTGGACGCGCTGCCGGGGCTCCCCGGCAACGGTCGTGAACACGGTCCGCAGGGGAGCGTGCCGCTCGACGACGTCGTTGAGCGCGGCCTCCAGCGCGTCGACATCCGGCACACCGGTCAGCCGTACGGCCATCGGCACGTTGTACGCGGTGCTCGCGCCGTCCAGTTCGGCCAGCAGCCAGAGCCGGCGCTGAGCGAAGGAGAGCGGGCTGCCGGAGTTGTCGCTGCCTTCCCCTTCCCCTTCCCCGGCCACCAGGGCCGGAAGTGCGGGCCGCCCCTTCAACGAGGCGATGTGCGCGGCGAGGCGTGCGGGTGTGGGGTGCTGGAACACGTCCCGGATGGTCAGCCGCACACCGAGGGCGTCGGCGAGGTGGTTGGTGAGCCGGGCCGCCAGCAGCGAGTGCCCGCCGTGCGCGAAGAAGCTGTCCTCGACGCCCACCGGGTCCTCGGTGCCCAGCACCCGGTTGAACAGGGCCACCGCGATCTCTTCGAGCTGGCTCCGAGGCGCCCGCTCGCTGCTCGCCACCGCGACCGGCTCGGGAAGCGCCCGCTTGTCGATCTTGCCGTTGGGGGTGAGGGGGAGGCGGTCGAGCGGGGTGAGATAGGCGGGGACGAGGTGTTCGGGGAGACGGTCGGCCACGTGGCGGCGGACATCGTCCATGGACGCGCCGGCGGTGACGAGGTAGGCCGACAACTGATCCTGGTGTTTGGTGACGACGGCTTGGGTGACGTGGGGGTGGGTGAGGAGGGCGGCTTCGACTTCGGCGGGTTCGATGCGGAAGCCGCGGATCTTGACCTGGTGGTCGGCGCGGCCTTCGTAGTGGAGGCGTCCGTGGGTGTCGAAGTGGGCGAGGTCGCCGGTGCGGTAGAGGCGGGTGCCGGCGGGGCCGTAGGGGTTGGGTACGAAGGCGGTGGCGGTGAGATCGGAGCGGTTGAGGTAGCCGTGGGCGAGGCCGTCACCCGATATGTACAGCTCACCCGTCGCACCCGGTGCGCAGAGTCGGAGCGAGCTGTCGAGGACGTAGAGCGGCTTGTTGACCAGGGGTGTGCCGATCGGGATGACGCTGTGCGGCTCGTTGCTAGGTTCGATGGTGTGGGTGGTGGCGTAGATCATCGCCTCGGCCGGCCCGTACCCGTTGAGCACCCTGATGCCCGGCCGGGCGGCCAGGAGCTTGTGTACGTGAACGGGTGAGGCGGCCTCGCCGACGGTGTAGGCGGTGGTGACGGTGGCGAAGGTGTCGGGGTGTTCGTCGGTGAGGTAGTTGAAGAGGCTGGCCGACAGCAGCAGGGTCGTGACGTGGTGCTTGGGCGCCAGTTCCGCGATCAGCGCGGGCTCGGGCTTCTGTCCCGGCTGAAGGACGACCCGTGCGCCGTGGAGGAGAGGTCCCCAGAACTCCAGGCTGAAGGCGTCCCAGGAGACCGGCGAGGACTGGAGGTACACCTCGTCCGGACCGGTGGGAAGGTAGGTCTGTCCGACCAGGGTGGAGACGAGGTTGCGGTGCGAGGAGAGGATGCCCTTGGGCCGGCCGGTGGACCCGGAAGTGAACATCACGCACGCCAGATCGTCGCCGCAGATCGGCACATCAAGGTTGCCGGGATTCTGGTCGGTGAGGTTCTGCGGCCCTTCAGTGCAGGTGGTCCAGGGGCCGGTGAGGCGGCCGGCGAGGTCGGTGTGGGTGATGAGGTGGCTGATCGCGGCTTCTTCGGCGGCTGACCGCAGTCGCTCGTCGGGGAAGTCGGGGTCGAGCAGGACGTGTCCGGCGCCGGTCTTGAGTACGGCGATGAGCGCGGCGGCGAAGTCGGCTCCCCGCTCCAGCAGGATGCCGGCGAGGTCGCCCCGGCCGAGGCCGCGCGCACGCAGGTGGCGGGCCCAGCGGTTGGCGGTGGCGTTCAGCTCCGCGTACGTGATGCGCTCGTCCCCGTCGATCAGCGCGACCGACTCCGGGAACTGCTCCACCTGCTCCTCGAAGCGGGCCACCAGTGACACATCGTCCCGCTCCACCACGGCCCCGGCCCACGGCCCGAGCAGCAAGTCCCGCTCACCCTCCGACAGCACCTCGACGTCGCCGAGGCGTGTCTCCGGGTCGGCCAGGGCCTGGCGCAGCACCTCACCGAGCAAGGACACCATGCGCTCGACGGTGGACCGGTCGAACAGGTCCTCCGCGAAGACGACCATGCCGCTCAGGCCCTGACCGTCCTCCGTGCGGAGCAGGAATTCCAGGTCGAACTTGGCCGCTCCATTGGCGAACGTCTGCATGGCCTGCGGCCGCACGCCCTGGAGAGCGAGCACCGGGGTGCTGGTCTCCAGCGTGAGGCAGATCTGGAAGAGGGGGTGGCGGGAGAGGGTGCGGGTGGGGTTGAGGGTGTCGAGGACGAGGTCGAAGGGTGCGTCCTGGTGGGCGAAGGCGTCGAGGTCGGTGGCCCGGACGCGTTCCAGCAGTTGGCGGAAGGTGGGGTTGCCGTCGGTGTGGGTGCGCAGGACCAACGTATTGACGAAGAAGCCCACCAGATCGCGGAGTGCTTCGTCGGTGCGGCCGGCGACCGGGGAGCCGATGGCCAGGTCCGTCCCCGCGCCGAGCCGGGTCAACGTCGCCGCCAGGGCAGCGTGGACGACCATGAACGGGGTGCAGCCCTCGGCACGGGCCAGCTCACCCACCCGGGCGAACAGGTCGTCACCCAGGTCCACCGTGATGTGCCCGCCTCGGTGCGAGGCGCGGGCGGGGCGCGGACGGTCCAGATTCAGGGAGTGCTCCTCCGGCAGCCCCTCCAGGGCGTCCTGCCAGAAGGCCAACTCCCGCGCGAGGACACTGTCCGCGTCATCGGCCGACCCCAACACCCGCTGCTGCCACACCGCGTAGTCGGCGTACCGCACCGGCAGCGGCTCCAGGACGTTCGTGTCAGCGCCCGCGAGACGTGCCTCGTAGGCGCAGGCGAGATCCGTGACGTACACCTCGCTCGACTGGCCGTCCGTGGCGATGTGGTGCATCACGACGACCAGGTGGTGGACGTCCTCGTCCAGCCGGAACAGCGTGACGGCCAGCGGCAGTTCACCCCGCAGGTCGAAGGGACGGCGCCCCGCTTCGGCCATCGCGGCAGCCAGCTCGCCGGCCGTCACCTCGCGGCGCTCCACCGCCACCCGTGCCTCGCCGGCCGGGAGGATGCGCTGGCGCGGTTCGTCCCCGACGGTCTCGTACAGCGTGCGCAGCGGCGCGTGGCGGGCGACGACGTCGTTGACGGCGGCCTCCAGCGCATCGGCGTCCAGGGCACCCACCAGCCGTACGGCCATCGGCACGTTGTACGCGGTGCTGCTGCCCTCCAGGTCCGCGAGCAGCCACAACCGCCGCTGGGCGAACGACATCGGGGCCGAAGCCGGGTCCGGCGCTTCTCCGGCGGACAGCGGAGGCAGCGCGGGCAGACCCTTCTCCGTGCTGATCTTCCCCGCCAGCCGCACCACGGTCGGGTTCTCGAACACGTCCCGGATCGTCAGCCGGACCCCGAGCACCTGCGCGATCCGGTTGGTGAGCCGGGCGGCGAGGATCGAGTGCCCGCCGTTGTGGAAGAAGTCGTCGTCGATCGTCAGCTCACAGGGTGCGTCGAGCGCGCTGGTGAAGAGGCCGACCAGCGTCTCCTCCAGCAGCGTGCGTGGGGCCCGGCCACCCGACGCCACCGCGACCGGCTCGGGAAGCGCCCGCTTGTCGACTTTGCCGTTGGGGGTGAGGGGGAGGCGGTCGAGCGGGGTGAGGTAGGCGGGGACGAGGTGTTCGGGGAGACGGTCGGCCACGTGGCGGCGGACATCGTCCATGGACGCGCCGGTGGTGACGAGGTAGGCCGACAACTGATCCTGGTGTTTGGTGACGACGGCTTGGGTGACGTGGGGGTGGGTGAGGAGGGCGGCTTCGACTTCGGCGGGTTCGATGCGGAAGCCGCGGATTTTGACCTGGTGGTCGGCGCGGCCTTCGTAGTGGAGGCGTCCGTGGGTGTCGAAGTGGGCGAGGTCGCCGGTGCGGTAGAGGCGGGTGCCGGCGGGGCCGTAGGGGTTGGGGACGAAGGCGGTGGCGGTGAGGTCGGCGCGGTTGAGGTAGCCGTGGGCGAGCCCGTCACCCGCGATGTACAGCTCACCCGTGGCGCCGGGCGGGCACAGCCGCAGGGCCGTGTCGAGGACGTAGAGCGGCTTGTTGACCAGGGGCGTACCGATCGGGATGAGGGTGTGCGGTGCGTCGCTGGGTTCGATGGTGTGGGTGGTGGCGTAGATCATCGCCTCCGCCGGGCCGTACCCGTTGAGCACCTTGATCCCCGGCCGCGTCGTGAGCAGTTTGTGCACATGGGCCGGGGACGCCGCCTCACCGACCGTGTACGCGGTCGTCACAGAGTCGAACGTCTCGGGGTGTTCGTCGGTGAGGTAGTTGAAGAGGCTGGCCGACAGCAGCAGGGTCGTGACGTGGTGCTTGGGCGCCAGTTCCGCGATCAGTGCGGGCTCGGGCTTCTGTCCCGGCTGGAGAACGACCCGGGCGCCGTGGAGGAGCGGGCCCCAGAATTCGAGGCTGAAGGCGTCCCAGGAGATCGGCGAGGACTGGAGGTACACCTCGTCCGGACCGGTCGGAAGGTAGGTCTGTCCGACCAGGGTGGAGACGAGGTTGCGGTGCGAGGAGAGGATGCCCTTGGGCCGGCCGGTGGACCCAGAGGTGAACATGACGCACGCCAGGTCGTCGCCGCTGATGGGCACATCGAGGTTGCCGGCGTTGTGGTCGGTGAGGCTTTCCGGGTGGTCGGCGCAGGTGGTCCAGGGCCCCGTGAGGCGGTCGGCGAGCACCGGCCGGGTCACCAGGTGGCTGATCGCCGCCTCCTCGGCGGCTGACCGCAGTCGCTCGTCCGGGAAGTCGGGGTCGAGCAGGACGTGTCCGGCGCCGGTCTTGAGTACGGCGATGAGCGCGGCGGCAAAGTCGGCACCCCGTTCCAGGAGGATGCCGGCCAGGTTGCCCCGGCCCAGGCCGCGCGCACGGAGGTGGCGGGCCCACCGGTTGGCGGTCGCGTTCAGCTCCGCGTACGTCAGCCGCTTGTCCCCGTCGATCAGCGCGACCGACTTCGGGAACCGCGCGACCTGCTCCTCGAAGCGGGCCACCAGCGACACATCGTCCCGCTCCACCACCGCCCCGGCCCACGGCCCGAGCAGCAACTCCCGCTCACCCTCCGACAGCACCTCCAGCTCCGCGACCCTCCGGTCACCCGGCTCCGCCGCGTTGACGGCCGCGACGAGGAAGGCGGCCAGCCGGTCCTGGTGGGCGGCGACGGCCTCGGGGTCGACACCGTCCACGGGCGCGTCGAAGTCGATGCGGAGGCCGTCCGTCGCGCCCAGGTCGTACACCGTGACGTTGAGGTCCTCCACCGGGCCGCTGGTCACGTTGTGGTTGACCGTGGAGTGGCCGCACACGGTCAGGTCCGCGTTGAAGCCCATGATGTTGAGCACCGGGCCCGTCATCCTGCGGCCGCCGGTGAGCGTGCCGGCGTCCCGGCGCAGGTCCTCGAACCGGGTCAGCTGGTGGCGCAGCCCGTTCTTCACCTCGGCGGACACCGCCCGCACCAGGCCGCGCAGCGTCTCACCGCCGTCCACGGCCAGCCGCAGCGGCACGATGTTGGAGGCCATCGAGGGCGTGCTGCGCGCGGTCCGCGTGGTGCGGCCCGGCACCGGCAGCGCGACCGTCAGCTCGTCCAGCGCCGTGACGCGGTGCAGATACACCGTGAACAGGGCGACCACCAGCACCGCCCACGACACCCGCTCCGACCGTGCGACGGCCCGCAGCCGGTCGGCTTCCCCCGCCGGGATCAGGACCGTGCGCCGCGAGAACGGCAGCACACCCCGGGCCGGGGCGGCCCGGCCGGAACCCCGGACGAGGCTGGGGAACCGCTCCGGCGCCCCGCTCAGGTGCTCCCGCCACCAGGCCCGGTCGGCGGCGGCCTCGTCCGAGCCCCGGTACGCGTCGTCCTCGGCGTATACCTCGGCCAGCCGGCCGAACGGGGACGCGCTCCACGGCGCACCGGCGACCGCCTGCTCGTACAGCTCGACGAGCCGCTGGAGCAGCATCCCCAGGCCCGCACCGTCCGTGACCAGGTGGTGGAAACCGCAGTAGTAGAAGAACCGGTCCTCGGCCAGCTTGATCAGCGCACAGCGGACCGGGGCCTCGCCGGTCAGGTCGAACGGCACCCCCGTCAGCGCGTCCAGCACGTCCCAGGCCGCGCGCTCCGGGTCGGCCTCGCCGCTCACATCGGTGTACGGGAGGGTGCGGTCGCCCGGGCCGGCGTCGATGAGCTGCCACACCTGCTCGCCGTCGTCCTCGAAGCGGCGGATGCGCAGGACGTCCGCCTCCTCCGTAAGGCGCCGCCAGGCCGCGGCCATCAGCTCCGGGTCGACCGGGCCGCGGATGTCCCGGCACTCGGCGACGGTGTACTTGAGGCCGGTGGGGTCCAGGGAATGGGCCGTCCAGATGTCGCGCTGGGCCACCGAGAGCGGCAACCGGAAGGTGGCCGGAGCGGGTGCGACGGTCGCGTCGGACGGCATGGGGTCTCCTGTGTGGGTCGCGGCGGGACGGGGCGGGTGCGGGGAGGACGCGGTGCCCGGCCGGGCGGGCAGTGCCATACAACTGCCGGGGCCGGGCGCGGAGCGGCAGTTGTTCCGGCGGGAGGCCAGCAGTTCGACGGCACTGCGGCAGTCGGAAGGCAGCCGCCGTACCCGGCGCCACCGCCGCTCCGTACGCGCGCCCCGCCCGTACGCGCGTCCCGCCCGCAGCGGTGCTCAGAACGCGGCGGCGCTCACACCACGGCAGTGGTCGCGCCCGCCGCCGCGCGGACCACGCACAGCACCCGGAACGCCGAGCGCCCGCCGTCCCCGCCCGCCCGGATCACCCCGCCGACCAGCAGCTCCCGGATCAGCCGCCCGCACTCCGGCAGCGTGCGCCCGGTGAGCCGTACGACGTCCTGGAAGAGGAATTCCCCGTCGCCCTCCCGGCACAGCTCGCCGATGAGCGTCCGGTACGGGGCGGGCAGCGCGGCCAGCGTGCGGCTCACCCGCACCTGCAGACGGGAACCCTCCGGGCCGCCGGCCAGGTGGTCGAGCAGCGGGGCCGGGTCCGAGTCGACGACGTTGCGCAGGGTCGTCAGGTCGCAGACGGTCAGCCAGGAGGCGGCCGCGCCGAGCGCCGCCGGATGGCCGTCCAGGCGGTGGCAGATCCAGGTGATGTCGGCGAGCGCCTGCGCGTCCGGCACGATGTCCGGCCGCACCCGGCGCAACTGGCTGAGGAAGAACCGCACGGCGGGTGCGTCGGTGTGCCCGGCGGACGGCACGGGCGCCTCCAACGGCGAGAGCAGGAACAGGCGTTCACCCGGTACGTTCCACGGCCGCTCCCCGGTGACCAGCAGCCGCAGCCCCGGGAAGGCGCGCAACAGCCTGCTCAGCCGGCCGAAGTCGAGGGCGGCCGTGTCCACCCCGTCCAGGACGAGCACGGCACCCCGCGCCGCCGGACCGCCGTCGTGCAGGGCGGCCAGCGCCTCCGCCAGCTCGGGCAGCAGCTCCTCCGGCTCGCCCAGGCCCCGCAGGAACCGGGAGCAGGCGTCGGCGAGTTGGGGCAGCGGGTCGTCGTCGGCGCGGAGGCAGTCGGCGGTGGTCCCGTCGCCGCTGTGCCACAGCACCGGCAGCCCGGCGTCGTACAGGCGGGCCGCCACCTCCAGCGCGAGCCGGGTCTTGCCGACGCCGCTCAGTCCGACGACCGTGACCAGCCGCTCGGAGCCCGAGCCCAGCTCCTCCACCACGATCCCGGTCTCCGCCTCCCGGCCGACCAGCGGATACAGCGGTACGGGCGGCGCGGCCCGCTCCATGGACAGCCGGCGCACCTCGCCCCCGCCGCGCGGGCCGCTGCGGGCCGCCGCCTCCAGCGCGGCGCGGGCTCTCGGGCCCAGCCTCAGCGCGTCGGCGATGAGCCGCACCGTGTCCGTTCTCGGCCGCTGGGCCTTCCCCTTCTCCAGGTCCCGGATGGCCCGCACGCTGATGGTGGACAGGTCGGCCAGCTCCCGTTGGGTGAGGCCGATGCGGAGCCGGTGGCCGCGTATCAGGGAACCGAGCGACGCGGTGGCGGCCGGGGTGTCCTGCGGGGGGTGGCTGAGCGTCATGAAAGGACTCCTGCTCGTCGGGGAGGGGCACCCCGTGAGCGGCTGCGGGCCGGGGTGCCGTGGCGGACGGCTGTCGTGCCTTGCTGCTGCCGCCATGCTCCGCGCACCGCCTATCCGGAAGGCATCGCGCCGCCAACGCCGCCACGACCGGCCCGGCCGGCTCCGCGATAGCGCGCCCGCACCGGGAAAGCGCAGGTCAGCGGCGTACGAAAGGGGGAGCGCGGCCGGTGAAAGCGGGCTCAAGCGCCGTGATAGCGGGGCGATAGTGGCGGGGGCGGTGCCGTGAATCCGGCTTTTCCTAGCTTGGTGTCCAGAAGGAAACGGAACACCGACGAAGGGACAGTCCGATGACGAAGAACACCACCACCCGCAACGCCCTCCGCGCCGCCTTCGCCACCGTCGCCGTCGTGATCGTCACCGGCATCGGCGTCCAGACCGGCTGGGCCGACGACGCCACCGGCACCGGCACCCAGCCCACCGGCACCAGCAGCACCCCGACGCCCGCCCCGACCACCACCGGCTCCACCGACAACAACCCCTGGGACTGACCGGCCCCCTCGCACCGCCCCCGCACCGGAAGGGCGCCGGGCACCGCCGCTCCCGCCCCGGAAGGGCGCCGGGCACCGCCTACCCCGCGCCGAGCAGCCGCCGGGTCTCCGCCAGTTCCCGCTTCATACCCCGGCTCGTGAAGACCTCCAGCGCCGGAGCCAGCAGTTCACGGGAACGCCCCGGCTCGTCCGCCAGCAGCCGCGCCAGATCCAGGCGGGCCAGCGCACCGCCACCGAAGTCCATGATCTGCTCCCGGGCCGCGACCGCCCGGTCGAAGAAGTACGTGGCCCGGTCCGGCCGGCCCATCAGCACGAAGGCATGACCCAGGTCACGCAGCAGATGCCCCTCGCCGATCACGTCACCGGAATCCCGGCACAGCTCCAGGACCTCCGTGAACGTCAGCACCGCGAGATCCAGTTCGCCCCGCTCCAGCAGGAGCTGGCCCACCCGGCGCAGCGTCCGCGCCCGGCCGCCGAGATAGCCCACCCCGTCGTAGATCTCCAGCGCCTCGTCCAACTGCGCCTGCGCCGCGTCCGTCTCACCGCGCCGCATCCGGATATGGGCGCTCTGCGTCAGCACGATCGCCCGCCCCACCACGTCACCGGCCCGGTCGAAGTCGGCCAGGGACCGCTCGTACAGCTCCAACGCGACATCGTCCTCGCCGTTCGTCCGGGCGATCAGCGCCATGTCGCGGAGGCACAGCGCCTCGCCCTGCGGCTCGTCCAGCGCCTGGAAGACGTCCAGCGCCGAACTCAGCGCCTGGCGGGCCATGTCGAACTCGTTGCGGCACATGTACAGCGAACCGAGCGAGGCCCGTACGGCGGCGGTGCCGCGCAGATTGCCGGCCTTGCGCACGGCGGCCAGCGCCCGCACATGGGTCTGCTCCCACAGGTCGTAGTGGCCCCGCACCTCGAACAGCGTGACCAGGGTCGTCGCCAGGTTCCAGCTCACATCGTGCAGACCCTCGTCGGCGGCGTGCTCCACCATGCCGCACAGCGCGCCCTGCTCCGCGTCGAACCAGGCCAGCGGATCGGCGAGCAGATCACCCGTGTACGACGGCGGCGGCGCCCAGCGCGGCGCGTCACCGTGCAGCACGGTGAAGTCACCGCCGTACACCTTGCGGTGGGCCTCCTGCGCCAGATACATCCAGCCGCCCGCCATCCGCTGGAGCGCCGCCCGGCGCACCTCCGGGGTGTCCTGCGCGGCCAGCTGCTCGCGCGCGTAGACGCGGATGATCTCGTGGAACTGGTAGCGGTAGCCGCCGGTCCGCTCCACCCCGACGACGTCCAGCATCTGCATGTCCACCAGCGGCTCCAGCAGATCCGACGGAACCGGCCGGTCGTCGTCGAGCAGCGCACCCGCCAGCCAGCCCGGCAGCGTCGGAGTCCGCGCCATGCTCAGCAGCCGCAACAGCCCCCGGTCCTCCGGCGCCAGCCCGTTGTACGTGAGGGAGAGACTGGCCCGCATCGTCATCTCGCCGTGCGCCAGCTCGTCCAGCCGGTGCCGTTCGTTGGCGAGCCGGTGCACCATCGACGCCAGCGTCCAGTGCGGGCGGGCGGCCAGCCGGGCGGCCACGATCCGCAGCGCCAGCGGCAACCGCCCCACCGTACGCACCAGCGCCTCCGCCGACGCGGCCTCGCCCTCGACGCGCTCCTCCCCGATGATCCGCGACAGCAGCCGCAGCGCCCGCTCCTCGTCCAGGACGTCCAGCTCCACCCGGTACGCGCCCGGCAGCGCGGTCAGCCTGGCCCGGCTGGTCACCAGCACCGCGCAGTCCCGGCTCCCCGGCAGCAGCGGCTGCACCTGGCTCTCCGTCGCGGCATCGTCCAGGACGACCAGCACCCGCCGGGAGGCGAGCCGGGTGCGGTACATCTCCGCCCGCTCGTCCAGCGAGTCCGGGATGAGCTGGCCCGGTATGCCCAGGGCCCGGAGGAAACGGCCCAGCACCTCCAGCGTGGTCGCCGGGGTACCGGTGCCGCGCAGATCGCAGTACAGCTGACCGTCCGGGAACCCCGTCTCGGCCAGCCGGTGCCCGAGGTTCACGGCCAGGGTGGACTTGCCGGTGCCCGGCTTCCCGGTGATCACCGCCACCCCGACCGCCTTGCGTTCCCGGCCACCGGTGAGCGCCCTCTCCAGGGCGGCGAGCTGTGCGTCGTCGGCCACGAAGTCCGAGGTGGCGGCGGGCAGTTGCTGCGGGCGTACGTCGTGCGGCTGCGGCTCGCCCCGGCCGGCGGGGGAGTCCTGGACGGCCGAGGGCTCCTGGGCGGCCGGGGCGCCTCCACCGGCGCGGTCGCCCGCGTGCGGGGCGCCGTCCCCGGACCGGGCTGCGCCGTTCGACGACGTGGGGCCGTTCGACGACCCGC
>NZ_JAKRGC010000177.1 GCF_022347745.1 Streptomyces sp. OfavH-34-F | reverse complement strand
CGGGGCACGGCCGCGACCCGGCCGGTCCGGGGCGCCGGGCTCGTCCCCGTCACCCCGGCCGAGGGCGCGGGGCGCTCCTCCGCAGGCTCGGACGCCGACACCGTGCGGAGCACCAGCGGGGCGCCCTCGGGTGCCGTGCGCGGGGTGCCCGGGGTGCGGGTCACGCCGTGGATGCGGCCCACCGGGGCCGTCGGGAGGACCGCGTGGCCCAGTTCGCCGTCGCTGTAGGCGACGTTCTGCCAGGACGCCAGGCGGGAGCGGAAGCGCAGACCGTCGCTGACGCCGATCGAGGAGCGGGCGACCGTGACCTCGGGCGGGGCCACGCGGCGCCAGCCGCCGTCCCAGTCCGTGCCGGAAGTGCCGGAAGTGCCGGAAGTGCCGGAAGGCGGGGAGGGCGGCGCGGGCTCGGACGCGGCCGGCGCGGCCTCCGTACCGCGCCCGGCGCGGCCCGCGTCCCGGTCGCGCCGGAACCAGCCCTTCAACTCCACGCCCCTCACCCGCTCTCGTTGACGCGGGTGTTGATCCGCGCTATCTCCCTCACCCATTCCTGCCGCTCACCGTGGGTGAGGTCGAGGATCTCCTCACGCTGCCAGTGGAAGTGGTAGGCGATGTACGCGAGCTCCTCCCGCAGCCGGGAAGGCGCGTACGTCACGATTCCCCCAGGCGCTCACCCGACAGGTCCACCTCGAAGGAGCCGTGGCACAGCGGGCAGGTGACGGCCGCGTGGGTGTGGCCCTCGCTGTTGATGCGGCGGTAGAAGTCCTGGAGGAACGCCACGTCGGTGGCGTACATCCGCTCCACCACCCCGGCGTGCACGTCGGTGATCGTGCCGAGCCGGGTGATGACCTGGCTGAGGAGCACGACGCTGAGGTAGGCCGGGTTCTCCTTGACCCGCAGGTCGATCTGCGGGCGCAGCTCGTCGCGGGCGGTGGCCAGCCGCATCGTGCCGGTCCGGTGGACCCGGCCCTCGTCGTCCACGTAGCCGCGCGGCAGCTCGAAGTCGAACTCGTCGGGCCGGCGGACGGGCGGGGCCGGGGTGGGCGCGGGGGCCGCCGGGGCGGCCTCGCGCTGCGCGGGCGCGGCGGCGGCCAGGGAGTCCAGGACCTCTTCGAGGCCGCCGCCGGAAACGGTCCTGCGCCTCATTCGACCACGATCTCCTCGAAGGTGATGGTGACCGTCTCGGTGGCCGCGCTGGACTCGCCGGCCTTGAGGGAGGGGCCCTCCCAGCGGCTGGCCCAGCCCTGCATCAGCTGGATGCGGCGGACGGTCTCACCCGTGGAGTCCTTGATCTCGATGGTGAGGTTCTGCCGCGCGGTGTCGACGGCGCCGTTGTTCAGCGTCTCCTTGATCCACTTGGTGAACTCGCTGCTCTTGTCGAGCCCGCGGGTGATCGTCACCTCGCCCGCCTGGCGCGCGCCGGGCTGCTTGCGGATGATCTGCTTGCCGGTGGAGGTCACCTGCCGGACCTCGACCACCTCTTCCTCGACGGTCAGCCCGCTGATCTCCTGGATGGACTCCACGAGGTAGCCGCCGAGCTGCACGCCGAAGACGTGGGTGGAAAGAGCATCGCCCTCTGCCATGACTGTGTGTCACCTGTTCCGTTCGTTGTCTGTTGCCTGCCGGGTCACCGTGCGACGGGGTGGGTCACTCGTCCACGAGGCTGGTGCTGTCCGAGAACTGCGAGAGGCGGAAGACGACGAACTCGGCGGGCTTCACCGGGGCGACGCCGATCTCGCACACGACCTGGCCGAGGTCGATGGACTCCTGCGGGTTGTTGTCCCGGTCGCACTTGACGTAGAACGCCTCCTCCGCCGTACGGCCGAAGAGCGCGCCCCGGCGCCACTCCTCGGAGAGGAACGCGGTGACGTTGCGCCGGATGCTCGACCAGAGGCGGTCGTCGTTGGGCTCGAAGACGACCCACTGGGTGCCCAGGAGGATCGACTCCTCCAGGTAGTTGAAGAGGCGGCGGACGTTGAGGTAGCGCCAGGCCGGGTCGGACGACAGGGTGCGGGCGCCCCAGATCCGGATGCCCCGGCCGGGGAAGGCGCGCACGCAGTTGACGCCGATCGGGTTGAGGAGGTCCTGCTCGCCCCGGCTGAGCCGCAGTTCGAGGTCGAGAGCGCCCCGGATGACCTCGTTGGCGGGGGCCTTGTGGACTCCGCGCTCGCCGTCACTGCGCGCCCAGACACCGGCGACGTGGCCGCTCGGCGGCATCAGGGTCTGCCGGCCGGAGGCCGGGTCGAGGACCTTGAGCCAGGGGTAGTAGACGGTCGCGTAGCGGGAGTCGTAGCCGGCGTCGTCGTTGCGCCAGGTGCGGACGCGCTGGGCGTTCATGCCGGGCGGGGTGTCCAGGACGGCGACCCGGTCGCCCATCTGCTCGCAGTGCGCGATGACGGCCAGCTGCACGGCCCGGACGCCCTCGTCGTCCAGGTCGCCGCGCTGGTGGGCGCTCATCAGGTCGGGGACGGCCACCATGGTGATCTCGTCGATGGCCTCCAGGGCCGCGATGCCCGTGCGCTCCGCCGCGTCACCGATGAACTCGACGGCGCCGGTGCGGCCGGTGCCGGTGTCCGGGGTGGCGGGCGCCAGGGTGAGGCTCTGCTTCTCGGGGCGGCTCTGGGCGGCACCCGGCTGCTCGGTGACCTCGATCAGCTTGGACTGGCGGGCCTGGGTGACCAGGTAGCCCTTGACGTTCTTGCGTACGGAGGTGTCGAAGGTCTCCGCGACCTTGCCGCCCTGACGCACCAGCAGCCGGAACCGGTCCTCCGGCGGGTTCTCGCCCTCGGCGTCGGCGACCTCGATGGAGATGCCGTCGCCCGCGCCGGGCCGGGCGGAGACCAGGAAGCCGCCGATGGCCACGGAGGGCGCCGGGGCGGTCTCGCGCGGGGCGGCGCCCTCGGCCGGGCCGCCGATCCGCACGATGTACGCGGCGCCACCGCCGTTGCTGAAGAAGCCGTGGACGGCGAGCGTGAGGTACGTGTCCGGGGTGAAGGTGCCGAACGTCGAAACGTACTGGTCCCAGCTGGTCACCAGCGTCGGCCGGTGGAACGGGCCGGTCTCAGCGAAGCCGACGAAGGCGGCGACCGCGGTGCCGACTCCCTCGATGGGCCGTGCTCCGGACTGCACCTCCTCCACGTAAACACCTGGGGTGAGGTACGACGGCATGCTCGCTCCTTCGGCTGGTCAGTCGTTCGCCCGCCCAGTCTTCCCAGCGGGTGCGCGCGGGCAGTAGGCCCCAAAGTCCTGGCCGGGGGGCAGGGCCGCTGCCTTTCCGGGCCTGTGGGGCCGGTCACAGGCCGGCACCGCCGCGAGGGATTAATTCCAGCCAGAAATTACCGGCCCGTAGCGGGGAAATCGGCTGGATTTCCCCTGTGGTCCGGAGCAACCGGAGGAAGCCGAATCCGCTCCGGCCCGCACGCACCGGAGTGGTCCAGTCCATTCACCGCATCCGGAAATGCCCTGGAATGGCCCCGGAAACGGCTTCATTCACCCGCTGCCCGTCCTCCGCGCATTTACGCGTCCAGCACTTGTGCGTGTGTCCCGATGTGGGACGCACCACATCCGGATGAACTCCGGACGGATCATCAGCGCAGGTCGAGCCGGACTCTGTTCACATCTCCGGAACAGAAGGGGAGGCTCCCGGCGCTATCGTTCCTCTCGCGAGACATCGCTCAGCACACCGCTGACATTGAGCACTTGGTGACACCCGGAAGCCTGCGTACCGGTGGCCGGAGTCCCAGGCTTGGAACAGGTCACGGAAACGGTGACCGCGGCCTTCTCCGGAATCTGAATGGGGGTGACCCAGTGATAGTCCTGGTTCCTGAACGTCTCCAGCGCGATCGTGGTGATCTTCCGCTTGCCGAAGGAGATGGTCAGCAACCCTTCGTCGCCCTGGAAATTGGCCACGACGATGTCCGTGACACCGAAAATCTTGCCTTCCGGGACCACATACGTGCCGGAGTCGCTGCTCCCCGGCCGCGTCCGCACGTCGATCGTCGCGGAACTCTGCTCCTCGCCGGCTCCGCCGGTGGACCCGGTCCCGCCCGAGCCGCCCGTGCCGCCGCCTCCGCCGGTCCCGTCCGCGCCCGCCGTACTCCCCTGACCCTGCCCCTTCGGCTGCCCCTGGCCGCCTCCGGTGGCACCGCCGGACGCGGCGGCACCCTCCTGCTGACCGGGCTGCCGGTTCTCCTGCCGCGCCGCCTTGGCACCCGCCTCCTGCGCGGTGGAACGGATGGTCGGCCGCACGAGCGCGAACCAGGCCAGCAGCAGCGCCAGGATCGCGGCCAGCAGGATCAGCAGCCAGCGCGGCAGCAGCGGGAGCTGGGCGAACTCGCCCTCCAGCGTCTCGGGCCGCGCCCGGTCGGCCCGCGCGTCCTCGACGGGCGCGCCGCCCTCGCTCTCGGGCTCACCGACGACCACCTCGAACGGCCAGGCCGCCGGGGCACCGAACCAGATCAGCTTCCGGGCCCGGACCTTCAGCCCGGCCTCCGCCGACTCTCCGGGCTCCAGGCGCCGGCGCTCCGGCGTGAACGCCAGCCGCAGTTCCTCGCCCTGCTGCCGGGCGGCGAGGGCGATGTCGATGGGAGCGTTCCCGCGGTTCTGCACCGCCGTCCGGAAGCGGGCGCCCAGCCAGCCCCGGCGGCGCCCCGGTTCCAGGCTCGCCCGCAGCTCGTGGAACGGCTCGACCACCACCGTCATCTCGGGGACGGCCACCGCCTCGGGGTGCTCGGCGGGCAGCACCCGTATGCCCAGGGGCAGTTCACCGGCCCGCACCTCGTGCGACCGGGGCGGCGCGAACCGCACCGTGACGGTCTCCGAGGTGCCCGGATAGAGCGAGACCCGCGCCGGCTCCACCGTGGTCCATGCCGCGCAGTCGCCGACCACGTCGAGGGAGTACGCCTCGACGATGTCGCCGTCGTTGCGCACGGTCAGCGTGGTCGTCGCTTCGGCGCCGGGCGACACCGTCACCGTGGGCATGTCGAGTTCGGCAGATGTGGTCACGATGCGACGCTAGGCCGCACCGCGCTCCCGGCAGCAGGGGCGCGAGGGCAATGTGCGGGCACGGGCGGTGCCCCGGCGGCCCATCCGCGCCGGATGCCCGCACCGCATCCGCGGGCCAGGTCGCCCTGCGTACGCCGGACGAACGCATACGGCACCGGACGGAACGGACAGCGACGGAAGCGGCCCAGAAGGACGAGCACATGACGACCCTCACGACAGACATGACGATGACGAAGGAGGCGGCGGGCCTGCGCGCCCCCTCCCCGCCCCCGGTCCCCGCACCCGCCGCGCCCACCCGGGCGCTCGGCCGGATCTCGGTCGCGGTGTACGCGGAGGACCTGATACTCCGGACCGGGGTGGTGCAACAGCTGCGCCAGCGCCCGGAGATCGAGCTGGTACCGGACGAGGAGGCGGACCGCGCGCAGGTCTCCCTCGTCGTGGTGGACATGGTGAACGAACCGGCCGTCCAGCTCCTGCACCGCCTCCAGCGCAACACCGCGACCCGCACCGGCCTGGTCGTCGGCTACTTCGAGGCGGGTGCCCTGCAGACCCTGATCGAGTACGGCGTCGCGGCCGTGCTGCGGCGCGGGGAGGCCGACCAGGACCGTCTGGTCCACCTCGTGACGGCCGTCGCGAAGGGCGAGGGGGTCCTTCCCGGCGACCTCCTCGGCAAGCTCATCGACCACGTGAGCAGCCTGCACCGCTCGGTCCTGGACCCGAGGGGGCTCTCCCTGTCCACGCTCACCACGCGCGAGGCGGAGATGATCCGGCTGGTGTCGGAGGGCTACGGCACCGCGGAGATCGCCCAGAAGACCTCGTACTCCGAACGCACCGTCAAGAACGTGCTGCACGAGGTCGCCACGCGGCTGAACCTTCGCAACCGGGCCCACGCGGTGGGGTACGCGATGCGGCACGGGCTGATCTGACGCGAACCGTTCCGGCCGGTCGGCCGGGCCGTCCGGCCGGGACGGCGCGCGGGCGCACCCCGGGGGCAGCCGCCGTTGCCCCCGGGGTGCCCCGGCCCGGACGGCGGGCCGCAGTGCCTGTCCCGGCCGCTGCCCCGGTGACCCTTGCCCCGGGCCCCGCACGGCGGTGTCGTGGAGGGGACCGCCCGTCGAAAGGCAGACCGTTGTCCCAGCACGAGCAGCAGCGCGCCCGGACCGCCGAGACCCGGCCGGCCCCCGCGCGCGGCCAGGCCCCCACCGACCGGTCACCGCTCATGGAGGTCCAGCGCACCCTGGGCAACGCGGCGGCCCTGCGCCTCCTGCAACGGGCGGGCGGGGAGCCCGCCGTGCAGCGGACGGCCGTGCACGACGTGCTGAGCGGCGGCGGCCGGCCCCTGGAGGCGTCGCTGCGCGCCGAGATGGAGGCCCGGCTCGGCGCGGACTTCTCGGACGTCCGCGTCCACGACGACTCGGCGGCCCGCGCCTCCGCCGCGGAGGTCGGGGCGCGGGCGTACACCAGCGGCCACCACGTGGTCATCGGTGACGGCGGCGCCGACAAGCACACGCTGGCCCACGAGCTGACCCACGTCATCCAGCAGCGGCGGGGCGCGGTCGCCGGGACCGACCACGGCGACGGGCTGCGGATCTCCGACCCGGCGGACCGCTTCGAGCGGGCGGCCGAGGCCAACGCGCACCGCGTGATGCGGGGGGCGGTTCCGGCCGCACACGAGTCCGGGGAGCCGGTCGCGGGTCCGGGGCGGGCGGGGCCGGAGACCGTGCAGCGGTTCATGGCGCCGGAGGCGAGCGGCGACAACGCGGCCGCCTGGCGCCAGGAGGCGCTGGCGTACGTGGCCTCCCGGGGGCGGGCCATCCTGGAGGCCTACGCACCGCTGACGGGGAAGTCCCTGCCCAAGGTGGTCGCGGACCTGGGCATCCAGGCCGCGTGGTCCGTCGTCTGGCAGGCGGCCAAGGCCCCGGAGCAGGCGGCGGCGTCGGTGGACTCCCAACTGACCGACGTCATAAGGCAGCTGAACATCCTGGAGCAGGAGAACCTCACCGCGGACAAGGTCGGAGAGCCGCTGGACTTCGACAATCCGCTGCCCCGGGCCGTCGTGGGCACCGAGTTCACCTTCACGGACGACACCCTCAACGGCGTCGACGGGGGCAACCCGCTGCGCGTGGACATCAGCGGCCTGACCGGGAAGGCGGACGCCCGCGCACGGTCGGCGATCACCTACGCCAGGAACAAGATGGTCGACTGGGCCGGGCGGGTCCGCGACGCCGGGCGACCGGAGGGCTTCGGGCTGGAGGTGAGCACCACCACCGTCAAGGGCCAGGAGGCACGGAGGTTCACGTACACCGGGAACGGCATGACGTGGTGGTGGGAGATCACCATGGACGACGCCTGCCTGGAGACCCGGACCGACCCGACCCGCATCTCCGACCTGCACGCCGCCCCCGTGCGGTACATCGTGGAGCACCACATCTTCCAGCTGGCCAGGAGCTGCGGCCTGCGCGTGGACCAGAGCGTCTTCGGCGGTGGCGGGCACATCTCCCTGGACAGCGAGTCGGCGTTCGGCGGCAGCGTCGAACTCTTCGTCCAGTCCATGCGGCAGTGGGAGGAGGACTGGGACAGCTGGGTCGAACACTTCGGCAGGGGAGCGCGCGCGAAGGACACGGTCAACGCCCCGTGGACCGGCGACCTCCCCCAGGGAGAGGCCCACCTGGAGCGGGTGAAGACCCTGCTCGGCGAGATCCACGAGGCCGCGGAGCGGGGCGACGTGGACCTGCCCGGGGCGGTACGGCGCCTCCAGGCGCACATGCGGACGCTGCCCCTGCACCAGGACGCGACGCCGAACCTGCGGGAGAAGGTGAGCGCCCACCCCGAGGACCGGCTGCACTACCAGGCCGTCAACCTGGAGCACATGGACGACGCCGACCCGGCGCACCGGCGGGTCGAGTTCCGCGACATCCAGGCGCAGAAGGACTACAAGCAACTGCAGGGCGACCTCCAGCACATCGGCCGCCTCCTCCAGAACGTCCGGATGGACGTCAAGGCCGCTCAGGAGGGGCGTATCGCCGAGCGCCACCGGAGGAAGAAGTAGCCACCCGCCCCCAAAGGGCACCCGGGCTTCCCCGCCCCCGGTACTCCGGGCCCTGTTCCCGCGCCCTCTCGGCCGCCATGCTCGATGTGGAGAACCATCGACCAGACTGTGAGGTGGACCGTGGGCGGTCCTGCTGGCCCGGCGGGGAGTGCTCGGTGGCGGCGGCTCGGGGGTGCGCTGGTGCTGCTGACGCCGTTGCTGGTGGCGGGGTCCGTGTCCGCCCCGCAGGCCGCGCAGCCGGCCGCCGCCGCGTCGGACGTGAAGCCGGCGGACACCGGACGGATCGTGTTCGCCGGGACCGGCCACCGCAGCCTGGGCCGGGCCACCTCGCAGACGGCGACCGCGGACCTGTTCGGTTCGGGAGCCGCCCACTTCGACGAGGACGCGTTCGGACGCGGCGACACGCTGGTCTTCACCAGCCTGCGCGACGAGGTGCGGCCGCAGGTGTACCTGCGCGACGCGAAGGGCGACGTACGCAAGCTGACCTCCGGCATGGACGCCGCGCACCCCGAACTCTCGGTGGACGGGAAGACGGTGGTGTTCGACTCCGCCGACGACACCGGGCAGCGGGACCTGTGGTCGGTGGGCGTGAACGGCGGCGAGCCGGAGCAGTTGACGGACACCTCCGCGAACGAGACGTCCCCGACGCTCTCCCCCGACGGCAAGCGGATCGCGTACGCCAGCGACGGCGGCCCCGAGCGCGGGACGCAGATCTACGCCCGCGACGTGGACGGCGGCGAGGTGACGTGCCTCAGCGACAGCACGCAGGGCGACGCGGACGAGCCCGAGTGGAACCCGTCGGACGACACCGCCCGCCGTGACCGCGTCGTCTACACGCTGCGCGTGGAGCCCCAGTCGGACACGGACACCGGTCACCGGCTGCGGATCACGGACCGCTCCGGCACCGCCCGGCCCGTGTTCGGCGGGCTCGGGAAGGACTGGGGCACCCGGTCCGCGGCCTGGCTGCCGGACGGCGAAGGGCTGCTGTTCCTGAGCCCGAACACGGACTGCGGGTGCTCCGTGTACGACCACGTCTACCGGATCGGCTCGCCGGGCGACCCGGCGGACCCGCAGATGGTGCTCACCGAGGACCGCGAGGTCGAGGCCCCGACGGTGCTCGGCACGCCCTCCTCGTGGACGACCGTCGTCACCCGGCGGACCACGAAGGACGCCGCCCTGGTCACCCTCCAGGACATGCGGCAGGACGGCTCCGACCCGCGCGACCTGCGGCTCGACGTACTGCGCGAGGACCCGCGCGCCAAGGCCAACACCAGCGACGACCCCGCCGAGGACCCGCTGTTCCACCCGGCTGACGGCTACGACCCGTGGACCGAGCGGCAGACGTACACGCCCGACGGGCGGCAGATCGCCGTGACCCGGTTCGAGACGGACAACGGGAAGCGCATCCAGCGGATCTGGCTCACCGACACCGAGGGCCGGAACGGGAAGGCGCTGGACCTCGGCCGGGGCCCGGACGACTGGGACACCGACCCCGCGTTCTCCCCGGACGGCACCCGGCTGGCGTTCACCCGCTCCACACCCGGCGCGGGCGGCGCCCGGACGAGCCAGGTCCTGATCGCGGACCTCGGCACCGGCCGGGTCACCGGCCGGATCGTGCCGCCCCGGGACGGGGTGCAGGGCTCCGACGCGCAGCCCGCCTGGTCCTCGGACGGCACCCTGATCGCCTTCACCCGCAACGAGATCATCCGGGGCCTCGGCGGCATCAAGCACGTCTGGACGGCCCCGGTCGCCGATCTGAAGGACCAGCGCGACCTCAGCAGGACCGGCTGCCCCGGCGAGTGCAAGGTCATCGACGACAGCCCCGCGTTCTCGCCGGACGGCGCGTCCATCGCCTTCAACCGCAAGGACCGCGCCGACCAGATCAACCAGCGGGCCAGTGTCGTCGTCACCTCGCCGCAGGGCGAGAACTGCCGGGTCGTGCTGCCGGCCGACCGGCGCGGCGACCCCGCCGCGTGCGGGCAGAAGATCCCGGACGTGGAGACGACCGGGCCGTACCAGCCGCGTGACGTGGCCTGGTCACCCGACGCCTCCCGGCTGGTCGTCAGCCACCGCCGGGGCCGGGCGCCGAACTCCCCCGAGCAGCTGTCCCAGCTGGACCTCGCGACCGGCACCCTGACCCCGCTCACCGCGAAGCTGCCCGGCCGGCAGAAGGAACCGGCGTTCCAGTGGAAGGTGGACCTGGCCGTCACCGCGCCGCCCACCGTGCCCGCCGTGGAGAACGGCTCCTCGACGTCCGTCACCGTCACCGTCACCAACCGGGGCCCGGCACCCTCGCCCGGCACCACCTTCGTCGCCGACCTCCCGCCGGGCGTCCGCCTGGAGGAGCTGACCAGCACCGCGGGCACCTGCGAGCCGGGGGCGCCGAGCTGCGACCTGGGCCTGCTCGGGCCCGGCGCGCAGGTGACGATCACCGCACGGCTCACCGGCGTCACCGACGGCCCCTGGCAGCTCGGCTGGTCCGTCACCGGCACCGTCCTGGACCCCGACCCCACGGACAACGCCACCGGCACCGCCGTCCGGGTCCGCACCGCGCCCCGGCCGCCCGCGCCCTCCCCCGGACCGGCCACCCCGCCCTCGTTCCCGCCGCCGGCCGCCCAGCCGCCCGCCGTACCGCCCGCGCCCGAACCGCAGGCCGGCCCCGGCGTCGCCGTACGGGCGCAGCCGAGCCCCGGCTACGTCGGCGGACGCGTCGTGGTCACGTACACCGTGCGCAACGGGAAGAACGCGCTGGCCACCGGGTTGCGGCTGCGGCTCGGGCTGCCCGGCCGCATCCCCGTGGCCACGCTCCCGCCGGGCTGCACGGGCGGGGTGTGCGCGCTCCCCGACCTGGAACCGGGCGCCTCCTCCGTGCTGCGGGTGGTGCTCGCCCCCGACCGCGCCCTGCGGACCACGATCACCGCGACCCTGACGACCAGCGGCACCGACGCGGACCGGGACGACAACGTCTCGCGCATCCCGCTGCGCATCCTCCAGCCGCGCATCGTGTCGGTGCCCGAGGTGGGCAAGCCCGGCTTCGTGACCTCGGTGCGCGGCAAGGACTTCCCGCCCGGCGTGCCGGTGAAGCTCACCTGGAAGCCCGGGATCACGGCCGCCGCCGCGCCCACCCGGCCGGCCGCCGACGGGACGTTCACCGCCCAGTTGCTGATCATGGTCAAGGACCGGACCGGGCCGCGCACCATCATCGCGTCCGGCCCCGGCTTCTCGCCGGTGGACACGGACTTCCTGGTGGTCACGGGCAACCTGGTGCCGCCGGACGAGATGGGGCGCCGGTGATCCACGAGGTCGACGAGGGGCTGCGGCTGCTGCTGGTCGACGCCGGTCTCCAGGACAGCGGCGTCGAGCTGGTCTTCGACGCCCCGACGAAGGACTGGTCGGCGCGGCGCAACGCCCCCACGGTGAGCGTGTTCCTGTACGGCATCCGCGAGGACGCGGCGCGCCGCCGCAGCGGCACGGCCGAGGAGTACGACGAGGAGGGCGTCGTCACCGGCCGCCGGGCGCCCGCGCGCTGGTTCGAGCTGACATACCTGGTCACCGCCTGGACCAACCGGCCGCAGGACGAACACCGGCTGCTGTCCGAGGTGTTGCGCTGTCTGATCCGGACGAGCGTGCTGCCCCGCCGCATGCTGACGGGCAGCCTCGCCGAACTCGGGCTCACGGTCGAGCTGGAGGCCGCGTCGGCCGGTTCGGGCGACCGCCCCTCCACCGTCGATGTGTGGTCGGCGCTGGGCGGCGAGCTGAAGGCCGCCATCGACCTGCGGGTCTGGGCGCCGCTCTCCGGCGAGCTGGAACCGGCCGGGCCGCCCGTCACCGAGGGCCTGGTGGTGCGCACGGCCGCCGCCGTGGACGGCGAGGCCGACGGACCGGGCCGCCGGCTGCGGTACGAGAACGCCGCGCCGGACCGGCGGGGCGAGGGCTTCGCGGCCGAACGCGAACGGCAGTTGCCGCCGGGGCGGCGCAGGCGCGGGGGTGGAGTGCGGTGAGGACGGTACGCGGCAGCCGGCACGGGGGCGGCGCCCGGTGACCGCCGTACAGCAGGCACCCGCCGGGCTCGGCGGGCCGGACGCGGCCGTCGCCGAACTCTGGGCGCGGCTCGGTGAGGTCGAACGGCGGGTGCGGTACGCCGTCGCCCTGCGCCGCGAAACCGATCCGGAGCCGGACGATCCGTTCCGGGGGCAGTACCTCACGCCCGCCGCCGCCGAACGGGTGCTGGAGTCGCGGGACGCGTTCCGGCCCGTGCCCGGCCCCGGACCGAACGACCCGGCACCGCCGCCGTCACCTGGGGACGGCCGGATCGGTGAGCTGGCGGCCCGGTTCGGGCTGGCCGGGCCCGACCTCGATCTGCTGCTGGTCGCCATGGCACCGGACATCGACGCCCGGTTCGAGCGGTTGTACGGCTATCTCAACGACGACCTGACCCGGCGCCGGGCCACGATCGGCCTGGCCCTCGAACTGTGCGGGCTGCCCTGCGCGGGCCCCGGCCGGTTCCGGTTCTCCCCGTCCGCGCCGCTCGTCGCGGCCGGGCTGGTGGAGATCCTGGAGCCCGAACGCCCGCTGCTGTCCCGGGTGCTGCGCGTCCCGGACCGGATCACCGCGCATCTGCTCGGCGACGACGAGGTGGACGCGCGGGCGCACGGCCTGGTGCGGGTGACCGCGCCGCCGGACGGGCCGGACGGCTGCCCGGTGACCCGGCGCGTCGCGGCG
>NZ_JAKRGC010000176.1 GCF_022347745.1 Streptomyces sp. OfavH-34-F | reverse complement strand
CGCGCCGCGTCCGCCCATGGCGGGCCAGGCCCCCGAGGCCCCGTTCCGTCCGGCGCTGCCGCAGCAGCCGCAGCAGCCCGAGGCGCTGCCGCCGGCCTCCGGGCCCGGCGACGGCCGCACCCCGCTGTACGACACGCTGGAGACCAACTGGTTCCGCGGTCCGCAGCAGGGGGCCCCGCAGCAGCAGCCCGCCGCACCGGCGCAGTCCCAGGACTTCGCGCAGCAGCCGGCCCGGGAGCCCGCGGCTCCCGCGCCCCAGCCGCAGCGGACCCTCGGGGACACCGGTGCGACGAGCGCCTGGCGCGCCTCGCCGAACGACGAGATCGTCCGGCAGGCGGAGCGCGTGAAGAAGCCCGCAGCGGGCGGAATCACCACATCCGGTCTGCCTCGGCGGGTTCCGCGCGCCAACCTGGTGCCGGGCGCCGCCCAGCAGCAGAACCATCAGTCCGGCCCGCAGGTCTCGCGGGCGCCCGATGATGTACGCGGGCGTCTGACCAATCTCCGCCGGGGCATCCAGCAGGGGCGCCAGGCGGGCAGCGGCCAGACCGGAAGTTTCCCCCTCGGCCCCACTCACCAGCAGGAGCGTTAGTTGAGCCCGATGAGTCAGGCCGCGCAGAATCTGAACTGGCTGATCACCAATTTCGTGGACAACACCCCAGGGGTGTCGCACACGGTGGTGGTCTCGGCGGATGGCCTGCTGCTGGCGATGTCCGAAGGTTTCCCGCGCGACCGCGCCGACCAGCTGGCGGCCGTCGCGTCCGGACTGACCTCGCTGACGGCAGGTGCCTCCCGGATCTTCGAGGGCGGCGCCGTCAGCCAGACCGTGGTCGAGATGGAACGGGGCTTCCTGTTCCTGATGTCCATCTCCGACGGCTCCTCGCTGGCCGTGCTGGCCCACCCGGACGCCGACATCGGCCTGGTCGGCTACGAGATGGCCCTGCTGGTGGACCGGGCGGGCACCGTCCTGACCCCGGACCTCCGTGCGGAGCTCCAGGGCAGCCTGCTCCACTAGGCGGCCGTGAACCAGTGACACAGACGATCATTCAAGGAACACTCAACCCTCGCCCGTCCGGCCGCTTACAGCCCCCCACCGGCCCCTTCAGACGGCAAGCCGACACCCTGCTGTCACGCCCGGAGGATTCATGACCCCGCCACCCGCCTCACCCGATCCGTACGGCGCGTCCAGTCACGCGTCGTACGACGGTGAGGGCGACCAGCCGCTAGTCCGTCCGTACGCCATGACAGGCGGCCGGACCCGACCGCGCTACCAGCTAGCGATAGAAGCCCTGGTCAGCACCACGGCCGATCCCGCGCACATGGGGACGCTGCTCCCCGAGCATCAGCGGATCTGCCATCTGTGCCGCGAGGTCAAGTCGGTGGCCGAGGTCTCGGCCCTGCTGTCGATGCCCCTCGGTGTGGCCCGGATTCTCGTGGCGGACCTGGCGGAAGCCGGCATGGTGGCCATCCACCAGCCGGGCAATGGAGAGGCCGGCGGCGCGCCGGATGTGACACTGCTCGAAAGGGTGCTCAGTGGACTTCGCAAGCTCTAACGGCGGCGCGGCGACTCGGGCCACCACCTCGGCGAAGATCGTCGTGGCCGGTGGGTTCGGCGTGGGTAAGACCACGTTTGTCGGTGCCGTCTCGGAGATCAATCCGCTGCGCACCGAAGCCGTGATGACGTCCGCGTCCGCGGGCATCGACGACCTGACGCACACCGGTGGCAAGACCACCACCACGGTGGCGATGGACTTCGGCCGCATCACGCTCGACCAGGACCTGATCCTGTACCTCTTCGGTACGCCGGGCCAGGACCGCTTCTGGTTCATGTGGGACGACCTGGTACGCGGCGCGATCGGCGCCGTCGTGCTGGTCGACACCCGCCGTCTCGCGGACTGCTTCCCGGCGGTCGACTACTTCGAGAACAGCGGGCTGCCGTTCGTCATCGCCCTCAACGGCTTCGACGGACACCAGCCCTACACCCCCGACGAGGTGCGCGAGGCGCTCCAGATCGGACCCGACACCCCGATCATCACCACCGACGCGCGGCACCGCGCGGACGCGAAGAGTGGTCTGATCACGCTGGTCGAGCACGCGCTGATGGCCCGGCTGAAGTAGCCGCAAGTCGGTATCTGCGTACGGCAGTTACGGTAGTCACACGGGGGCGGGCTGTGTCCTTTGACACGATCCGCCCCCGCATTCATAACGTTTCGAAAGAGAATTGCCCCGCAATCGACACCGGATGCGTACGAGCGGTGTCACTGCGCTCACATGAGCCTCGCCTTTTGGCGGGGCTCGCTCTTTATGCCCGATTTATCTGAGGCGTGAGCCACTCGGAATCGCCGATTCCGACTGTTTGGAACGCGGCCCCGGACCGTGCTGCAATTCGACCAACTCCCGAGTAGTACGGCCCTGAACGAAGAAACGGCACAGCGTAGGTGCCGAGCCGAGAGGTTGTTGGTCGAGTGAGGCGTAACAACGAGGGCTCCCCGGCGCAGGCGGAGCGGGGCAACTTCACCCCGCCGCCCCGTGCCGCGGCGCCGTCCGCCGATGTGTCCGAAGGGGCACCGTCCGCAGGTGGCAGCACCAGTCGGCTGTCACCGCGCAACTGGCGGGTGCCCACCCGGCTGAACGCGATCCTGCTCATCCCCGCCCTGGTCGGCCTGGTCATGGGCGGTTTCCAGGTGAAGGGCTCGATCAACACCTGGCAGGAGGCCCAGGACGCGGAGAAGACCGCGCTCATCGTGCGGGCCGCGGCCGAGTACGGGCAGGCTCTGCTCAACGAGCGCGACCTCACCGCGCAGCCGCTGCTGTCGAACGAGCGCGAGGACGAGGCCGTCACGCGCACCCGGGCCGTCACCGACGCCGCCGCCGAGAAGTTCGACGAGGCCGTCAAGGGCATGCCGGCCAAGGAGGGCCTCCAGCGCCGCCTCAAGCTGTTCAAGCTGGAGGAGCCCAAGCTCCCGCAGCTGCGCAAGGCGGCCTACACCGCGGCCATGGACCCGGTGAAGACCGAGGAGGGCTACGTCCAGGTCCAGCACTCCCTCATGGAGTTCTGCAACGAACTGGGTCTGGGCACCGGCAACATCACCAGCTACGGCCGAACCGTCTACGCGATCGAGCTGGCCAAGGCTGCAGAATCGCTTCAGCGCTCCATCGGCATGCACCTCCTGGTCCGCCCCAGCAAGGACGAGGGCAAGTTCAACGACCAGGTCAAGGCGTTCGGCTCGTACAACTACCTGGAGCAGATCGCCCTCGGCGAGTTCACCTCCGGCGGCACGGAGGCCGACGCGGCCCGGCTCAAGAAGGTCATGGGCGACAAGGCCGCCGCCGGCGCCGCCGAGCTGAAGGCCGCCAAGGCGAAGGCCGAGGCGGCCGGGGTGCCGTTCGTGGCCCCGCCCACCATCGACGGCTCGGTCTACGACGGCATGGCCCAGGAGATCGGTCTCGGCCGCTCCCCCGAGCAGCTGAAGGCCAAGGGCATCACGCCCGAGACCTGGATGGCCGCCGCGACAGCCAAGTTCGACGGCTACACCACCGTCGAGGACGAGCTGGTCGACAAGGCGGTCACGGAGGCGGCGGAGATCTCCTCCGACGCCCGCACCGACGCCATCGTCGACGCCACGATCGTGCTCGTCGCCCTGCTGGCCGCGTTCATCGTGGCCGGGCTCATGGCCCGCCAGATGAGCCGCTCGATGCGCCGGCTGCGTACGGCCGCCTTCGGCATCGCCGAGCAGCGGCTGCCCGCGCTGGTCGACCAGCTCTCGCGCACCGACCCCGGCCGGGTGGACACCCGGGTGCAGCCCATCCCGATCAACTCCCGGGACGAGATCGGCGAAGTCGCCCGCGCCTTCGACCAGGTCCACCAGGAGGCGGTCCGGCTCGCGGCGGAGCAGGCCATGCTCCGGGGCAACGTCAACGCGATCTTCACCAACCTCTCGCGCCGCAACCAGTCGCTCATCGAGGGCCAGCTGACCCTGATCACCGACCTGGAGAACAACGAGGCCGACCCGGACCAGCTGGAGAGCCTGTTCCGCCTGGACCACCTGGCGACCCGTATGCGGCGCAACGGCGAGAACCTCCTCGTCCTCGCCGGCGAGGAGCCCGGCCGCCGCTGGAACCAGCCGGTGCCCCTGGTGGACGTGTTGCGGGCCGCCTCCTCCGAGGTGGAGTCCTACGAGCGCATCGAGCTGTCCGGCGTCCCCGAGACCGAGATCCACGGCCAGTCCGTCACCGACCTCGTGCACCTGCTGGCCGAGCTGCTGGAGAACGCCACCACGTTCTCCTCGCCGCAGACCAAGGTGCGGGTCACCGCGACCCGGCTGCCCGACGGCCGCGTGATGATCGAGATCCACGACAAGGGCATCGGCCTCACCGCCGAGGACTTCGCCGACATCAACCACAAGCTGGCCAACCCGCCGACGGTGGACGCCGCCGTCTCGCAGCGCATGGGCCTGTTCGTGGTCGGCCGCCTCGCCGACCGGCACGGCATCCGCGTCCAGCTGCGCCCCTCGGGCGAGCAGGCCGGCACCACCTCGCTGGTCATGCTGCCGGACGCGATCACCCACGGCGGTGGCGGCGAGGCCCCCGAGCAGGACGACTTCACCGTCTCCTCGATCATCCCGCAGCAGGCCCTCGACGCCCAGCCGCACCAGCGGCTGCGCACGGCGGCCGAGCTCGGCTTCGACGACTCGCGCTACGACGAGGCGTCCGCGGAGGACGGCCGGCTCGACCCGGTCGGCCGCTCGCTGGCCCGCGAGGAGCGCCGGGCGGCTCTGGAGGCCCAGGCGGGCGCCGGTGAGCACCGGCCGTTCGGGCAGCAGCCGGAGCCGCAGCAACAGGCGTACGCCGAGCCCGGCTACGGCCAGGACGCCTACGCCGCCGAGGGCCAGGACGCCTACCCCGCCGACGGGCAGGACCCCTACGCCGCGAGCGGCCAGGACGGCTACCCCGGTGCCGCGTACGACGGCGGCCACGACCCGTACGCGGGCGGCGCCGGCTATGCCGCGCAGCCCGGCTACGACACCGCCGCCAACGGCTATGCGGAGGCGGCATATGCGGCCCCCGAGACCCCTCAGCAGGGCTACGACGAGCAGTACGGCGTCCAGCCCCAGCAGGAGGAGTGGGCTGATCAGAGCGCGTATCAGGGCGGGTTCGAGCCGGTCGCGCAGCCGGAAGCGGAATCTGCCGCGAGCGCTCCCGCCGAGCCGCAGGAGCGCGTAGGCTTCGAGCGTTCGGGGCCCGTCCCGAACGCCGGACACGAGCTGACCGACGCCGGTCTGCCGCGCCGGGGCAGCCAGCAGCACTGGCAGCCCACGGGCCGCGGGAACGGCCGGCCCGGCACCGCGCAGGAGAGCCCGCGGCAGGAACCGCCGCAGCGGCCCGCCCCGGCGGGGCAGGCCACCGGAGAAAACAACGGAACCGACGGTTCCGACGACTGGCGCTCGGCCAACGACGAGCGCTGGGAGCGGGCCGAGAAGCTCCGGGAGCCCAAGGCGGGCGGGATAACCCCGTCCGGTCTGCCCCGGCGGGTGCCCAAGGCCAATCTGGTCGAGGGCACCGCGGAGCAGACCCAGCAGGAGGGCCCCCAGGTCTCCCGCGCCCCGGAGGACGTGCGTGGCAGGCTGAGCAACCTGCGGCGCGGTGTCCTGCGGGGACGCAACGCGGGTGCGGACACAAGTACTACCTACAACCAGGAGCGTTAGTGTGAGCCCGATGAGCCAGGCGGCGCAGAATCTGAACTGGTTGATCACCAACTTCGTGGAGAACACCCCAGGGGTGTCGCACACGGTGGTGGTCTCCGCCGACGGACTCCTGCTGGCGATGTCCGAAGGCTTTCCGCGCGACCGCGCCGACCAGCTGGCGGCGGTCGCCTCCGGTCTGACCTCGCTGACCGCCGGTGCCTCGCGGATCTTCGAGGGCGGCGCGGTGAATCAGACGGTTGTGGAGATGGAGCGTGGATTCCTCTTCATCATGTCCGTATCCGACGGGTCGTCCTTGGCCGTTCTCGCACACCCGGACGCCGACATCGGTCTCATCGGGTACGAAATGGCCCTTCTGGTCGACCGTGCGGGCAGCGTGTTGACGCCGGACCTCCGTGCCGAACTCCAGGGAAGTCTTCTTAACTAGTCTTATCCAGTAACCAGACAGTGCGTTCCGCGTCACCGCACCATAGGGTGCGGTGGCGCGGACCCACTGGGATCGGGACCGGCAGGCGGAGGAGGAATCGTGGGTACACCCCCAGGCGGGCACCGGTACGACGGTGACCGGCACGCGACGGGTGAGCACGGGGACGATCGTTTCGACTACCCCTCCGCACCCGGCGGACAGGGCGCTCAGCAGCCTCAGCAGCCCTACCAGCCGTACGGGCAGCCGCAGTACGGGCAGCAGCCCCCGTACGGGCAGCCGCAGTACCGGCCCGGCCCCGACTGGCCCCAGCAGGAGCCCGGGCAGCAGCCCCAGCACCCACGCCGTCCCCACCGCTTCGACGCGCCGCAGCAGCAGCCCCGCATCCAGCCGGTGCAGCAGCCGCGGCGGGCTCCCGAGCCGGCCGCTCCGGCCGCGCACAACCCACTGGTCCGTCCGTACGCCATGACAGGCGGCCGGACCCGACCGCGCTACCAACTCGCCATTGAGGCGTTGGTCAGTACCACGGCTGATCCGTCCCGGCTGCAAGGGCAGTTGCCCGAGCACCAGCGGATCTGCCGGCTGTGCTTCGAGATCAAGTCGGTGGCCGAGATCTCGGCCCTCCTCTCGATCCCTCTCGGCGTTGCCCGGATTCTCGTTGCCGACCTGGCCGAGGCCGGACTCGTCGCTATCCATCAGCCCGGCGGCGACGAGTCCGCCGGCGGCCAGCCAGATGTGACACTGCTCGAAAGGGTGCTCAGTGGACTTCGCAAGCTCTAGCGGCGGAGCGGCCCGCTCCACTACCTCGGCGAAGATCGTGGTGGCAGGGGGCTTCGGCGTGGGTAAGACCACGTTTGTCGGTGCCGTCTCGGAGATCAATCCGCTGCGCACCGAAGCCGTGATGACGTCCGCGTCCGCGGGCATCGACGACCTGACGCACACGGGGGACAAGACCACCACGACGGTGGCGATGGACTTCGGCCGCATCACGCTCGACCAGGATCTGATCCTGTACCTCTTCGGTACGCCGGGCCAGGACCGTTTCTGGTTCATGTGGGACGACCTGGTGCGGGGGGCGATCGGCGCGGTGGTGCTGGTCGACACCCGCCGTCTCGCGGACTGCTTCCCGGCGGTCGACTACTTCGAGAACAGCGGGCTGCCGTTCGTCATCGCCCTCAACGGCTTCGACGGGCACCAGCCCTACACCCCCGACGAGGTGCGCGAGGCGCTCCAGATCGGGCCGGACACGCCCATCCTGACGACGGACGCGCGGCACCGCGCGGACGCCAAGAGCGCGCTCATCACGCTGGTCGAGCACGCCCTGATGGCCCGCCTGCGCTAGGCGTTCCCGTACGGCGAAGGCCCCGCACTCCCGAGGAGTGCGGGGCCTTCGCCGTGCTGCGGTGCGCTCGTGCGCGGGGCGGGGTCAGCCCTGCCAGCTGTGGGGCGCCCGGAAGCCCGGGGTGCGCTCCAGACGGCGCCAGCCGGCCGTGTTCCGGTGGGGGCGGGGGGTCTCGGCCGGCTGGGCGGCGGCGCGGGCGAGGAGGACCGCGGTGATGGCGGCCAGCTCCTCGGGGTCGGCGAGGCCCTTCTCGACGCGCAGGACGGATTCGGCGGTGGCAGTGGTCATGGGTGTTTCTCCGTCTTCTACTGCGGGGGGTTGCCGTGCTTGCGGGCCGGCAGGTCGGCGTGCTTCGTGCGGAGCATGGCGAGCGAGGCGATCAGGACCTCGCGCGTCTCCGCAGGGTCGATGACGTCGTCGACGAGCCCGCGCTCGGCGGCGTAGTACGGGTGCATCAGCTCGGTCTTGTACTCCTTGACCATGCGGGTCCGCATGGCCTCGGGGTCCTCGGCCTCCGCGATCTGCCGGCGGAAGATGACGTTGGCGGCACCTTCGGCGCCCATCACGGCGATCTCGTTGGTGGGCCAGGCGTAGGTGAGGTCGGCACCGATGGACTGGCTGTCCATGACGATGTAGGCCCCGCCGTACGCCTTGCGCAGGATCAGCGAGATACGCGGCACCGTCGCGTTGCAGTACGCGTAGAGCAGCTTCGCGCCGTGCCGGATGATCCCACCGTGCTCCTGATCCACGCCGGGCAGGAAGCCGGGTACGTCCAGAAGAGTGATGATGGGAATGTTGAAGGCGTCACACATCTGGACGAACCGTGCGGCCTTCTCGGACGCCTCGATGTCCAGGACACCCGCCAGGGCCTGCGGCTGGTTGGCGACGATGCCGACGACCTGGCCGTCCATGCGGGCGAGCGCGCAGATGATGTTGCGGGCCCAGCGCTCGTGGATCTCCAGGTAGTCGCCGTCGTCGACGAGCTCCTCGATGACCTTGTGCATGTCGTACGGGCGGTTGCCGTCGGCGGGCACCAGATCGAGCAGGGCTTCGCCGCGGCGGTCGGCCGGGTCGTCGCTCGCGGTGGCGGGCGGGTTCTCGCGGTTGTTGGAGGGCAGCATCCCGATGAGGTAGCGGACCTCGGCGATGCAGGTCTCCTCGTCGTCGTACGCGAAGTGCGCGACGCCCGAGGTCTCGGCGTGCACGTCGGCGCCGCCGAGGCCGTTCTGCGTGATCTCCTCGCCGGTGACCGCCTTGACGACGTCCGGGCCGGTGATGAACATCTGCGAGGTCTCGCGGACCATGAAGACGAAGTCCGTGAGGGCCGGGCTGTAGGCCGCGCCGCCCGCGCACGGGCCGAGCATCACGCTGATCTGCGGGATGACGCCGGACGCCTTCGTGTTGCGCTGGAAGATGCCGCCGTAGCCGGCGAGCGCCGAGACACCCTCCTGGATACGGGCGCCGGCGCCGTCGTTCAGGGAGACCAGCGGGGCACCGGCCGAGATGGCCATGTCCATGATCTTGTGGATCTTGGTGGCGTGGGCCTCGCCCAGCGCGCCGCCGAAGATGCGGAAGTCATGGGCGTAGACGAAGACCGTGCGGCCCTCCACCGTGCCCCAGCCGGTGATGACACCGTCCGTGTAGGGCTTCTTCGCCTCCAGGCCGAAACCCGTCGCCCGGTGGCGGCGGAGCTGCTCGACCTCGTGGAACGAGTCCGGGTCCAGGAGCAGCTCGATGCGCTCGCGGGCCGTCAGCTTGCCCTTGGCGTGCTGCGCCTCGGTCGCCCGGTCGCTGGGTCCGCGGCGGGCCTGCTCGCGCAGTGCCAGCAGTTCGGCCACGCGGCCGCGGGTGTCGCTCGGCTCGCCCTGGGTTTCGTCCACAACGGTCATGTACCGACCCTACGAACCCGGCCAAGGGAATCGTGCCGTTGACTCCGTACAGTCTCCTGCCCGGTTTACTGGTGGAGCCTGACAGAAGCCCACGACGATGCAGGCGAAGTACCAGCCGGTACCCCGCATCGTTTGTGGGGGTCTCACAAAGCGTTCACTGTGGTCTGCCGCACACGCCGGTGAGCCGGGGGGTGGTGGCGGGCTGTTCGTTCTGCACCGTCTGGATGTCCCGCAGGCGCGGCAGCACCGGCTCGTCCGGATGCGCCACGGTCAGCAGCACCGCCTCGTAGAAGGCGTCCCGCACCGCCGCCGGCATCACGTCCGACGCGTCCAGGCACAACGGCACCCGCTGGTCCGTGAGCCGCCGGCCCACCTTCGCGGCCACCGCCCCCGTGCGCGGCGTGACCGCGGAGTTGGCCGAGAACACCCCTCCCTCGCGGGCCCACTGCGCCTGCGCCCGCTCGGAGGTCAGCCGGGAGAGCAGGGCGCGGGCCCGGTCGCCCTTGCCGAACAGCGCCGCGAAGTCGGCGGAGACCTCGTGCGCCTTCACCGTATGCGGTCCGCCGGGCAGCAGCCGCGCCGAGTCCACGAAGTCGGCCCGGTCCCCCCGGTCGCCGTACAGGACGCGGGCGAAGGAGCCCTGGTGTTCCAGGGAGCAGCCGCCGGCCCCGAACAGCAGCCCGTGCCCGTCCTCCTCGCCCCGGTGGTCGCCGGTGAGGACGGCCTCGCGCCGCGCGGCCGAGCCCTGGGCGAGCAGCCCGGCCCAGGTGCGCCAGGCCCGGACCACGTGCGGGGCGGTCCACGCCAGCTCGCCGGTCGCCCAGCGCGCGTACAGCACGGGGCCGGCCTGCTGGAGGAGGAGGTCCTCGATCCAGTCGCTGCCGGGCCAGCCGGAGGAGCCGTCGTCGCCCATGGCCAGGCACCAGTCGCCGAGGGGGGCGGGCCCGGCCGGCGGGGTCTCGCCCTTCCGGAACCACACGATGGACTTGAGGTCCACCTTGAGCGGCACCCACAGGTGCCGGCCAAGGCCCCGGGCCTCGGGCAGCCACGGCCTGCCGTACTCCTTCTCGTCGTACAGGCCGGTCAGCGGCTGGAGCCGGTCCTCCTCGGCGTACTCGACGAGTTCGCCGACGCCGGGCAGGATCGCGATGTCCGGCGGGTTGCCGGCCTGCACCTCGGCCAGCAGCACCTCGCGGGTGGCCGCCGTGCCCTGGTAGGTGTACGGGATGCCGAGGCCGTCCAGGACGTCCGTGAACTGCTCCTCCTGGACGTCGGTCCACGGGCCGAGGATGGTGACCTTCGGTTCGGTGTCGCCGCCGCCGGGGGCCGCGAGGCCGCAGCCGGTCGCGGTGAGCAGCAGGGCGAGGGCGAGCAGGAGGGGCTTCGGGAGGCGTCTCATCCGGCCCTCCAGTAGTAGTCGGCGGTGAGCCTGCGGCCGAGGCCGGCGACCGGCAGCAGCAGGACCAGGGCGCCCGCGCCGAGCGCCCCGTAGTAGGTCCAGCTCTGCCAGCTCTCGGCGGCCAGCCGGTCGCGCAGGTCGAGCGAGGTGCGGGTGACGTACGACTGGGCCTCGGCGAGGCGGTCGTGGTCGGCGGCCCGTTCGTCGATGGCGGTCAGCGCGTGGCGTGCGCCGTCCAGCCGTTCCTGGGTGGCGACGGTGGCCCGCAGCGGCAGGACGGCGAGGGCGGCGGTCAGCAGCAGGGCCGTCAGCAGCCACGGTTCCAGGCTGCGGCCGCAGCGGGTGCGCAGCAGCCGCAGCGCGCTGAGCAGGGTCAGGGCGAGGACCAGCAGGCCCAGTTCGGCGACGGCCCAGCCGGTGCGCTGGAGGGGGCCCAGGGTGCTGATCCGGGTCATGCGCCGCATCTGGTGCTGCTGGAGGACGTCCAGCCGGGGGACGACGCCGGTGCCGGGCCGGTCGAGCTGCCGTTTGGCCTCGGCGAGCTTCTGCGCCTGCATCAGCTCGTCGTCCACGTACTTGGCGGTGCCGGGGGTGATGGAGCCGCTGTACGAGGTCAGTACGCCGTTGACGGTCTCCAGGATGCCCCGGCCGCGCGCCCCGTCGATCTGTACGTCGGAGAGCCGGGACAGGCCCTGGTTGGCGGCGGCGAGCTGGGCCTCGTAGCGCGCTCCGGCGCCGACGACGCGGTCGATGCCGTGGTCCACGGAGGTGACGGCCTCGCGGTGGGCGCGGAGCAGGGCGAGCTGGGTGGAGGCCACGCCCTGGACGGCGGGCGCGGCGTGGGTGCGCATCTCGCCGGCGGCGTTCTGCACCTCGCGGTACGAGACGAGCAGGGCGGTCATGGCCAGGAGCGCGCTGAACACGGCGACGAGGAGGTGGAGTTCGAGCAGGCGCCGGGTGCGCGAGCCGGTGCGTCTGCGGGCTCGCAGGAGTCGGGTCACAGGGGCCTCCCGCAGGCGATGCAGTACCGGGCGTGCGGCCCGGCGAGGTGGCGGCAGCCGGCGCACCGGAGGGGGGTGCCGGCGGTGTGGGCGGGCAGGTCGAGCAGATGGCCGGAGGCGACGTGCAGCCGTCCCTCGCGGACGGTTCCCCGGTCGACGGTGGGGCCGACCCGGACCAGGCCGCGGGCGCCGTCGAGGATGTCGGCGACCCGGCGGACGTCGGCCAGCACCCAGGCGGCGCCGATCTCGTTGGCGAGCCGGACCGCGAGGCCGAACTGCCGCTCCGCCTCCTCGCGGCTCATCGGGTCCAGGGCGGCGTAGCCGCGGTTGAGGGCGGCGCGCATCCGGGTGGCGGCGTTGACCGCGTCGACGGTGCCGCCGCCGGCTCCCGGGCCGGTACCGCCCGCGCCCACCGCGACGCCGGGCGGCAGCCAGCGGACCAGCAGCGGGGCGACGGCGTCGCCGACGGAGACGGCGGCCAGCTGGAGGAGCACGCCGAGCGGTTCGGTGCCGGCGTCGGCGGCCAGGGTGAGGAGGTAGTCGCGGGTGCCGGGCTCCCACTGGTGGGTGGGGAACGCGTACCGGTGGCGGTCCCCGGCGGCGGTGTCCGCGGTGAGCAGGAGGGGCCGGGGGGCGGTCTCGGTCAGCGTCACCCCGGTCACGGCGGGGCGTGCGGTGACGACGACGGGCAGTTCGGGGCTGCGGACCCGGCGCAGCCTCCCCAGTGCCGCGGTGACGGCGGGGGCGAACCGGTCGGGCGCGGTGTCGGCGGTGCCGTGCAGGGACTCGGTGAGGGCGAGCAGCGGGGCGGGGTTCCAGTCGGTGCCGAGCGCCAGCACGTCGGCGCTGAACGCTCCCGCGCAGGCGGCGAGTTCGGCGCGCAGCGGGCTGTCGTCGCGGTCCGCTCCGTCGGCCGGGTCGTGGCCGCTGCCGTCGGTGACGAGGATGAGGTGGCGTACGGGCAGGGGGCGGTGGGCGAACAGGGCGCGGGCGGCGGCGAGCCAGGCCCCGTGGCCGGGCG
>NZ_JAKRGC010000175.1 GCF_022347745.1 Streptomyces sp. OfavH-34-F | reverse complement strand
TGGTCGCCGGACTCGCCGTGCTGCTGCGCGCCCGCCTCTTCCGCCACACCGCCCAGGTCGCCACCGTGCTGGGCGCGGGCGCCGCCGCGCTGAGCCTGCTGGTGACCGGCCTGGCCCTGCACACCCCCGCCGGCGCCGCCTCCGACCCCCGTACGCTGTGGCTCGCCGTCGCCGTCACCTGCGGCGCCGCCCTGCTCACCGGCGTCGCGCTGATCGTCCCCCGCAAGGGCCTCTCCCCGTTCTGGGGCCGCCTGTCCGACCTGGCCGAGATGCTGCTGCTCCTGGCCCTGATCCCGCTCTGCCTGGCCGTCCTGGACCTGTACACGGCGGCCCGCACGATGACCGGCTGACGGCTGTCACCCCCGGCGGCGCGCCGCTCAGCCGAACGCGTCGTGGTCGGCCAGCAGCGCCTCGATCACGCCCCGTTCGTGTTCCTCCGGCGCCCCGTGCACCCCCGCGTCCCGCGTCAGATTGAGCAGCGCCTTCCACAGCGCCCAGCCGCGGGCCCGCGCCCAGGTGCCGGGGTCCAGGCGCACCGCCTCCCGGAACGCCTCCCGGCTGTCACCGTCGAACAGGGTCCAGGCGATCACGAGGTCGCAGGCCGGGTCGCCCACCCCACAGGTGCCGAAGTCGATGACGGCCGCCAGCTCGCCGTCCCGGACCAGCAGGTTCCCGGCCGCCAGATCACCGTGGAACCACACCGGCGCACCCCGCCACTCGGCGGCCAGGGCGGCCTCCCAGACCGCGGTCGCCCGGACCGCGTCCACGCGGTCCGCGACGGCGGCCAGACAGCCGCGGGTCTCCTCGTCGTAGCGCGCGGGCGACGCGCCCCGGTGGAAGCTGTGCGGGCCCGCCGCAGGACCGCCGGCCGCGTCGCAGCCCCGGAGGGCGCGCAGGAATCCGGCGACCGCCACCGCGAAGCCCGGCAGGTCCCCGATGCGTTCGCGCGCCGCCGTCTCGCCGGGCAGCCAGCGGCGGACCGACCAGGGGAAGGGGTAGCCCTCGCCGGGCGCGCCCAGCGCGAGCACCGGCGGCACGGGCACCGGGAGCGAGGGGGCCAGGCGCGGCAGCCAGTGGTGCTCCTTCTCCACGGCGGGCGCGTACCAGGCGTGGGTGGGCAGCCGGACCGTCATCGCGTCGCCCAGCCGGTACGTCCGGTTGTCCCAGCCGTCGACCTCGACGGGGACCACGGGCAACCCCGTCCAGTGCGGGAACTGCGCGGCGATCAGCCGCTCCACGAGCGCGGCGTCGATGCCCGCGCGGCCGTCGGGCGGGGAAGCGGGGTACGAAGAGGGCATCGGGCGATCATCCGCCCCGTGCCCGCCCGCCGCAACGGAATTCGACGCGCCTCGGAGCCGTAGAAAAGCGTTTTGTCCCCCTGGCTCACCGCACCCGTTCGATTACAGTGCTGTCCGGTTACCGCACAGTCGCACAGGGGAACGAAACCACGGCATACGGGAGTGGCGCGGTGAGCACAGGGATCACGGCCGTCTGGGGCCGTGCCGAGCAGCAGGACTTCCGCAGCCGGGTCCGCGGCACCCTCCTCGGCGGCGCCATCGGCGACGCGCTCGGCGCGGGCGTCAGCACCCTCACCCTGGACGAGATCCGTGCCGCGCTCGGGCCCGACGCCGTCACCGACTTCGTGCCCGCCCACGGCGCGCGCGGCACCGTCACCGCCGCCACCCAGCTCACCCTGTTCACCGTCGACGGACTGATCCGCGCCCAGGTCCGCCGCGACACCGGCGCCTGGCATCCGCCCACCGACGTCCACCGCGCCCACCTCCGCTGGGCCGCCACCCAGCACGACTGGGGCCCCGACGAGCGCCGCGAGGACAACGGCTGGCTCGCCGGGCAGGAATGGCTCTACGACCGCCGCGCGCCCACCCGCGAATGCCTCAACGGCCTCGGCGACACCACGATGGGCACCCTGGACCGGCCCAAGCACCCCGCCGCGCACGACGCCGCCGCGCTCACCCGGTCCGCTCCCTTCGGGCTGCTCGTCGGCTGGGAGCCGCAGCTCGTGCTCCAGCTCGCCGTCGAGTGCGCCGCGCACACCCACGGCCACCCCACCGCCCTGCTCTCCGCCGGTGCCTTCGCCGTCATCGTGCACGGCCTGGCGCGCGGCGGAACCCTGGACGGCTCGGTGGGCCACGCGCTCGGGCTGCTCGCGGAGCGCCCCGGCCACGAACCCGTGGCCGGGGCGCTGCGCCGGGCGCTGGACACCGTGCGCCGGGGGGTGCCGGGCCCGGCGCTCGTCGAGTCCCTGGGCGCCACCGACTCCGCCGACGAGGTGCTGGCGGTGGCGGTGTACTGCGCGCTGGTCGGGGAGGACGTGCGGCACGGGCTGCGGCTGGCCGTGAACCACGGCGGGCCGTCCGCCGCCACGGGCGCGCTGTGCGGGGCGCTGCTGGGGGCGATGCACGGCGAGACCGCGCTGCCGCCGGGCTGGCTCGCCGAGCTGGAGGGGCGGGCCACCCTCCTCGAACTCGCCGACGACTTCGCCCTGGAGATGACCCAGGGTGCCGCCCTGCACGGCCCGGACCGCGCGGCGCCGGGCTGGCTGGCCCGCTACCCGCGCTGATCCGGCCCCTTCGCGTCGCCGGGGACCGCCGCGTCCTTCGGTCCGCCCTGGGCCGGGACGCCGGCCGCGCCCGCCGTAGCGGCTGCTTCCGGGCCGTCGCCGTCCGCGTTGATCCGCTCGATCAGCGCGTCGCGTTCCGGGGTGTCCTCGGGGCGGACGAGCCCGATCACGATGTAGAGCACCAGCGAGATCGCCAGCGGGAGCGCCACCTGGTACTGGAGCGCGACCCCCTCCTTCACGGAGCCGTCGAGGTCGTAGTTGGTGAAGTAGAACGCCAGCAGGCCCGCCGCCCAACTGGTGAGCGCCGCGGTCGGACCGGACCGGCGGAAGGTGCGCAGCAGCCCCAGCATGAACGGGATGGCGATCGGGCCCATCAGCCCGGCGACCCACTTGATGACGACGGAGATGATGTCCTTGAACGTCGGCGAGTTGATCTGCGTCGCCAGCGCCATGGACAGTCCGAGGAAGCCCAGCGTGGACAGGCGGGCGGCGAGCAGCCCGGCGCGGCTGTCCCACCTGCGGGCCGCCTTGGAGACGACCGGCGCGATGTCCCGCGTGAAGACGGCCGCGATCGCGTTGGCGTCGGACGAGCACATGGCCATCGTGTGCGAGAAGAACCCGACGACGACCAGACCCAGCAGGCCGTGCGGCAGGAGCTGTTCCGTCATCAGCGCGTAGCTGTCGGAGGCGTCCGGCTTCTGCGCGTCGACGAGCAGCGGGGCGCACCACATCGGGAAGAACAGGACGGTCGGCCAGACCAGCCACAGAACGGCGGAGAGCCGCGCCGAACGGGTCGCGGAGGCGGCGGAGTCCGTGGCCATGTAGCGCTGGGCCTGGTTCCACATGCCGCCGTTGTACTCGAACGTCTTGATGAAGAGGTACGCCAGCAGGAACGTCACGGTGTACGGGCCGGCCGTCGGGTCCGCGTGGCCCTCGGGCAGCTTGTCCCAGACCGTCCACAGGGTGCTGAAGCCGTCCAGCTCGCGCATGACGGTGACCAGCATGGCGATCCCGGCGAGCAACTGGATGACGAACTGGCCCAGTTCGGTGAGCGCGTCGGCCCACAGGCCGCCGACCGTGCAGTAGATCGCCGTGATGATGCCGGTGATGAAGATGCCCTGGGTGAGGCTGATCCCGGTGAACACGGACAGCAGGGTGGCGATGGCCGCCCACTTGGCGCCGACGTCCACGATCTTCAGCAGCAGCCCGGACCAGGCGAGCGCCTGCTGGGTGGGGATGTTGTAGCGGTTCTTGAGGTATTCGAGCGGCGAGGCCACGTACAGCCGGGAGCGCAGCCGGTTCAGCCGGGGCGCGAACAGCTTGGCGCCGATGCCGATGCCGATGGCGATCGGCAGCGACCAGGTGACGAACGAGGTGACGCCGTACTGGTACGCGATGCCGGCGTAGCCCGTGAACATCACGGCGCTGTATCCCGACATGTGGTGCGAGATGCCGGACAGCCACCAGGGCATCCGGCCGCCCGCCGTGAAGAAGTCGCCGACGTCGTCCACACGCTTGTGGGACCAGAGCCCGATCGCGATCATCACGCCGAAATAGCCGATGAGCACGACCCAGTCGAGACTGTTCATGTGTCCCCTCCGGGGGTCCGCCTTATGAACGGGGTACGCACTTCGCCAGTACGGCCGCTCGGCGGCATCCCCGTGCGGGAGCGGGGACTTCGGGGATTGAACCGTCTGCCCGGCACCCCGGTCAAGGACTCCTCGGGTCATATCTGTGAACACAGATCAGCAAGCAGAACGATTTTGCTTGTTCTTGACTCACGGAAGCGTTGTCGTGAACGCGGCGGCGCCCACACGATGAGCGGGCGCTTCGCCAGGCCGAGGGTGCACGGAATGCGGAGAAAAACGAAGAAGACCGCACGGGATGCGGGTCCGGTGCGGTCGAGAAGGAGGGGAACTGCGGGAAGGGCGGCCGGGGGTGTCCGGGGTGTGTCCGGGAAGGCGGAAGCCCTCTCGGCCAGGACGGCGGGCCGGTCGAGAGGGCTGAGGTGGTGCCGGTCGGTGCGGTGGTCGGTAAGGGGGGCATCGGTCAGGCGTCGGCGACACCCTTGGCGACCTCGCGCACGAACGCGCTCCACGCGCCGGGGACGAAGGTGACCGACGGGCCCTCGGGGGCCTTCGAGTCACGCACGTCGACCGCCCGCGCGAGCGGGGACCTGACCTCGACGCAGGCTCCGTTCGGCCCGGAATACGACGACTTCGTCCATGTGGTGGTGGCGCCCTGGCGGATAGCCATGTTCACTCCGGTTCCAGAGAGTTGTGTGGGGTGTGCCAGCGAGGCTCCGACTGGCCTGATCGACGCTACTCGCCAACTCCCCCACGTGAAGCGGCCCTTCACCCGAACGGGTGGTCTCAGGGCTCAGACCTTCCGTGGTAAGGCGGCGGCGGTGTATCTTGCCGCCGCCTTACCGCCACCTCTGTCAATCCCTAGCAAAACGGACATGGTTGAGCGAGCGCCACCGGCCGGAATCACTCCGTGGTCAGCCGGGTGTACTCCTTCGCGATCCGGTCGATGAACTGCCGGCTCTGCTCCACGTTCAGCGCCTGCGCCCGCAGGTGCTCGTACATGACGCTGTAGCGCTGTACGTCGTTGGTCTTCTCCAGGTAGAGGTCGCTCGTCACGCCCTCGATGTAGACGACGCTGGAGTCGGTGGTGTCCGGGAACTCCAGGATCGCGTACTGCCCGCTGACCCCCGGATGGGCGCCGACCTCGAACGGCAGCACCTGCACGGTGACGTGCGGCAGGTGCGACAGCTCCACCAGGTGTTCCAGCTGCTCGATCATGACCTGCTTGCCGCCGACCATCCGGCGCAGCGCGGCCTCGTCGATCACCGCCCACATCCGCAGCGGCCGCTCCGGGTCGGTGATCCGCTCCTGGCGGCGGGTGCGGACGCCCGCGCGCTTGTCGATGTCGGTCTGCGGCGCCTCCGGCAGCCCGCCGGCGATCAGCGCCTCGGCGTACTTGCGGCTCTGGAGCAGGCCCGGGACGACCTGCGGTTCGTACACCCGCAGGGACGCCGCGTCGGTCTCGAGTCCGATGTACACGCTGTACGGGATGTCCCCGAACGCGTGCCACCAGCCCTGCTGGCGCGAGTCCTTGGCCATCTGCATCAGCGAGTCGACGACCCGGTGGTCCTCGACCTCGTACACCCCGCACAGATCGCGCACGTCGCGCTGGCTGATCGAGCGGCGGCCGTTCTCCAGGCGGCTGATCTTCGACTGCGAGACCAGCAGCCGTTCCGCCACCTCCTCGGCGGTCATTCCCTTGAGCTCGCGCAGTCGGCGCAATTCCTGACCCAACCGGCGTCGCCTGACGGTGGGATTGACGTTGGACGGCACGGAAACGGCACCTCCGGCTATGTAGCTGTGCGTATCTACTGCTCAGCAGATTGCCACCCCTGGCACCGGCCCCGCTGGGAAACGGCCACACACGACGACGCGGGGCAGCCGGTGAATCCGGCTGCCCCGCGTCTGGTGCGGCTCCCGAACCGGGTCTCGGCGACGCGCGAGAACGACGGTGCGGCGGTGTTCGGTTGTTGACGTGTGGCGTGGTGCGTTGACGCGGTGGTGCGGGTGTTACGGGGGTTGCCTGCGACGCGGTCCTAGTGGGCCGCGGTGTGCGCCATGCCGCCTCGGCGTGACGGGGGCTGCGCTTGCGGTTGCAACGGAGCAGCGGCTGCCTGGCCGCGGCGCGGCTGCGCGACCGCCCCGTTCTGGACGTCCATCACGGCGTGCGCCACGAGACCGCCCATCGGGTCGTGCCTGATGAGATCCCGGAGCCGGGAGCGCGATGAACGCCCCTCGTTCCCGGGGTACAGGTGCTTGCCGAGTCCGACCGCGTGGGCCAGCGCGGCGAGCGCCGCGGTCCGCGGGTCCGGTGGTACGCCGGTGCGGATCGCACTGTCCAGCCGGGCCCTGATGTCCCGGCTGATCGCCGTGTCCGTCGCCTGGTAGCGAGTCGTCGGCAGCACCCCGCACATCTGGCCCGCCACGGCATGCACCATGCCGCACCGCTCCAGGTGAGCGAGGTAGATCTGACGGAGCCCCAGCCGGGGTCCGCCGATCCAGTGGACCGCCCGTACCGGGCTGCCGCGCCTGCGCAGCAGTTCCAGTGCGGAGTCCAGGGTCGGATCTCCTGTCGGCCGTGGCATCACCACGGCGATACGATCCCCGTCTGGGGCTATTCGTCCTGCCAGGGCCAGCTCCACTAGCTGGGCTCCGGCGAGACCGAGGTCGAGCGACTGCGGCTGCGCTGTGGTACCCGTGGTCGGGTCCAGAGCGAGCAGCAGAAGCTCCTCCGGAATTGTTCTGCGGCTCCTGCCCATCCATGCCTCCCCGCGTGGATGAATGACAGGGTGACCCCTCTCACATCTGTCTGTCGAGGGTGCCTGGTGGCTTTGTACGGGAACCAGTAGGTATGTCGTTCTCGTCTAGCAGCCCGGCCAAGGGTTCGCACGGGACACTGGTAGACGGTTCGGACAGCGCGGGTGGTTCCCCGCGCCGCATGGAGGAGGCATCGGTGGCGGGCGAGTCCCCCGACAAGTCGGAGCAGCAGCAGTCGTCGGGAACGACTCGGAACGAGCGCGACCCGCGCCTCGGCGTCTTCCGTGAACGGGACGAGGACCGGGTGGCCCCCGGTGCGTCCGCCACGGACGCCGGGAAGGCGCCGGAGGCGGACGCGGCCCCGGACGTCGATGACGCACCGGACGACGGCAGGACGGCGGAGGCCGGCAAGGCGCCGGAGACCGACGAGACCCCGGAGACCGGCAAGACCGCAGGCGCTCCCGAGGCCGCCGACGACGCCGGGAGCGCTCCGGACCCCGCCGGGACGCCCGAGAAGGCGCCGGAGGGGCCTGCGGACGCTCAGGACGGGCCCGAGGGGACGTCCGGCGGGTCCGGTGCGCCCGAGGACGCGGGGGAGGCCGGTGAGCCCGAGGCCGGGGAGCCCGGCGACGCGCGCCTCCGGGCAGCGGTGGCCGCCTGGGTCTCGACGGCGGACGACGAGAGCGGGACCGCCGGGGGCGACGATGCTGCGGGCGACGAGGTCGCGGGCGAGGCCGAGCGGAAGGCCCCGAAGGCGCCGGAGTCCGCGAAGGCGCCGACCGGCGAGGCCGTGCCGCCCGCCGAAGAGGAGGAGCCGGAGGCGGACGCCCCCGAGGCCGACACCTCCGAGGCGGACACCTCCGAGGCCGGCGACCCTGAAGCCGGCGACCAGGAGCCCGGGGCCGCGCCCACCAGCGCGAAGTCCGCGCCCGACGCCGAGACGAAGTCGCCCGGCGCCGAGTCGAAGAAGCCCGACGCCGAGCCGGAGAAGCCCGCCGCAGGCGACCCCGCGCCCGCCACCAAGCCGAAGTCGCCCGACGCCGAGCCGAAGAAGCCCGCCTCCGAGCCGAAGGGCTCCGACGACGCCGAGCCGAAGGGCTCCGCTGACGCTGAGCCGCCCGTCGATCAGCCCACGGCCGTCTTCAAGGCGCCCCGGCTGCCGAAGGTCGACCAGCCGACGACCGCGCTGAAGATCACCCGGTCCCCGTCGGGCCGGCCGGTCGCGGCGGAGTCCGAGTCGCTGACGGAGCGCGGGAGCACCTTCGTACCGCTGCGCTCCGACGACGTGCGGCCGGCGACCACGCCCCCGCCGCGCAGACCCGAGAGCCCCGCGCCGGACGCGGCGCTCAGCGGTGCCGAGCGGACCCGGCAGCAGCCGATGCCGCCCAAGCCGCCGCTCGACCTGCTCGCCGAGCTGACGAACACCCCGCCGCCGCCGGAGACCCCGGTCCGCACGGCGGTCCGCAGGGTCAAGATCTGGACACCGCTCGTCCTGCTGCTGCTCCTCGTGTTTGCGATCGTACAGATCGTGCGCCCGCTGCCGGACCCGTCGCTGGCGATGACGGCGAAGACGACGTACTCATTCGAGGGCGAGACCCCGAAGCTGCCGTGGCCCGACCAGGGCCAGGGCTACATGGCGGCCACCGGCCTCGGCCGGATCGGCTCGTTCGGCGAGCAGAAGCCGGTGCCGATCGCGAGCGTCGCCAAGGCGATGACGGCGTACATCGTGCTCAAGAGCCACCCGCTCAAGCGCGGCGAGGAGGGCCCGAAGATCGAGGTCGACGCCAAGGCGGAGGCGGACGGCAAGCTCTACACCGAGGGCGAGTCGACGCTGAACACGGTGAAGGAGGGCGACTACCTCACCGAGCGGCAGGCGCTGTCGGCCCTCATGATCCCGTCGGCCAACAACGTCGCCCGGCTGCTGGCGCGCTGGGAGGCCGGTTCGGAGAAGGCGTTCGTGGCGAAGATGAACGCCACCGCCGACGAGCTGGGCATGAAGAACACCACGTACACCGACCCCTCCGGGCTCACCGCCTCCACGGTCTCCACGGCCGAGGACCTGGTGAAGCTGGGCGAGAAGCTGGTCGAGTTCCCGGCGCTGATGGACATCACGAAGCTGCCGGAGTGGAAGGACCCGTCCGGCCACACCTGGCGCAACTACAACACGCTGGTGCCGTTCGACGGGGCGCTGGGCATCAAGACCGGCTCCACCTCCAAGGCCGGCGGCAACCTGCTCTTCGCGGCGCACAAGATGATCGACGGCACGGACCAGCTGGTCGTCGGCGCGATCCTGGGGCAGTACGACGACGTCTCGATCATCGACGAGGTCAACCGGGTCAGCAAGAGGGTGATGCTGGCCACGCTGGACGTGCTGGAGGGCGCCAAGGTCGTGAAGAAGGGCGACGTGGTCGGCCAGGTGGACGACGGCATGGGGCACACCACGCCGGTCGTCGCCACGAAGGACGTCGAGGCCGTCGGCTGGGCCGGGCTCACGGTCAAGCTGGAGCTCACCGACGACGGCAGGACGATCCCGCACGAGGCGGTGGCCGGCACGCACGTCGGCACGCTGACCGTGGGCGAGGGCCGCAGCCAGGTCAAGGTGGCGGTGGCGCTGCAGAAGGACCTCGCGAAGCCCTCGGTGAGCGACAAGCTGACCCGCCTGGGCTGAGCCCGGGGAAGGCGCGGGGCGTCCGTCCGGGCGCCCCGCACCCGCGCTCCGGGCCGGACGGCCTTCCCGTACGCCGGAACGCGCCGCGTGTTAGCGTCCCCAGGGCAACGCGTGGACCCTGGAACGCGTCTTTCGGCCCATGAGACCCGAGCAGGAGAGCCGGCCGAAATCACGCGTCCGGGGAGGGACGGGGAGAGACGCAGTGACCACTGCCGAGCCCACACGGGCCGACGACGACAGGGCCGCCGCCACCGCCGCCGAGGGCGCCGCGCCCGTGGACCCGGCCGCGAAGCCGGCCACCCCCCGGAGCACCGGCTCCAAGGCCCCGGCCACCGGCGCCGACGTCCCGGACCTCGGCTCCGAGGATCCCGCCCCCGGCTCCAGCGCCCCGGAGCCCGGCTCCGACGAGCGCGCCACGCCGTCCGCGGGGGCCGGACGGTTCGCCGGGATCAAGCGGCGGTGCCTGCGCCATCCCGTGCTGCTGACGACCGCCGTCGCCGCGGTCGCCCACATCGTCTGGTTCCTGTTCTTCGCCAACAGCGGCGGCGACATCGCGGCCCAGGACGCCTGGGCCGAGTTCGTCGGCCGGCACCCGGGCACGGCGTACAACCTCGCCTGGTACGGGGGCATGCACCCCGTCTCGTACAGCGTGGTCTCGCCCTACGTGATGTCGGTGATCGGGGTCCGGACGACCATGATGATCGCCGGCACGGTCTCCGCCGGACTGACGGCGCTGATCCTGTACCGGGTGAAGGCCGTCCGCAACCCGCTGGCCTGCTCGATGGCAGGCGTCTTCGCGTACCTGTGCAACGCGCTGTCCGGCCGGGTGACGTTCGGGCTCGGCATGATGTTCGCGGTCGGCGCGGCGGCGGCGGTGTTCTGCTGGCCGCACCGGTGGCGCTACAAGCGGTGGGCGAAGGCGGCCGTCGCCGCGCCCCTGGCCGGACTCGCCACGGCGGGCAGTCCGGTGGCGGGCCTCTTCCTCGGGGTGGTCGCGGCGGCGCTGTTCCTCAACAAGCGGCGGCCGGGCGCGTACGCGCTGGGCCTCGCGCCGGTCGTGGTCGTCGCGCTGTCCGCGTGGCTCTTCCCGTTCTCGGGCACCCAGCCGATGTCGGTCGCGACGCTGTCCGGGCCGTTCATTTTCTCCTGGCTCGTCTTCTTCCTCGTACCGCGCGACTGGAAGACGGTGCGCACCGCGTCGGCGGTCTACGGGCTGGGCACGCTGGCCACGTTCATCATCGACTCGCAGATCGGCTCCAACGTCTCGCGGATGGCGATGCTGTTCGCGGGCATCGTGCTGCTGGCCGCGCTGCCCTACACCACACCCCGCTCGCGGCGCTGGTACGCGCTGGTCCTCGCCTTCGCCTCGCTGAACTTCTGGATCGGCTTCAAGGGCATCGACGACATCGTCAGGACCGCCCCCACCGCCTCCTGGACCCGCTCGCTGGGCCCGCTGGTCAACCAGCTCCAGAAGATCGGCGCCGAACGCGGCCGGGTCGAGGTCGTCCCGCCGAGCAGCCACCGCGAGGCGTCGGCGCTGCCGCGCTCCGTCAACCTGGCCCGGGGCTGGAACCGCCAGGCCGACATGAAGCGCAACCCGCTCTTCTACGACGACACCCTGGACGCGATCAACTACCGGCAGTGGCTCGACCGCTGGGCGGTGCACTACGTGGTGCTGCCGCAGGGCGACCCGGACTACAGCGGCGCCCGCAAGGAGGCCGAGCTGGTCAGCAACGGCCTGCCCTACCTCAAGGCGATCTGGTCCAACAAGGACTGGCGGCTGTTCAAGGTGGACAGCCCCGTGCCGCTGGCCGACCCCCCGGCGACGGTGGAGCGCGCGGGCGAGGGCGAGCTGACGATCCACGTCAAGAAGGCCGGCCGGGTCCTGATCCGCGTCCCCTACTCGCCCTGGCTCGCCCTGGTCGACGAGGACGGCGACGGCCTGGACCGCCCCCGCGAGACCGAGGCGTCCAAGAACCGTCCCGACAAGGAGACCCCGAGGTCCTTCGTCAACGAGCACGGCTGCCTCATCAAGGTCGAGGAGGACGAGCAGGGCGACGAGTGGACCGAACTCCTCGCCCCCCGCGCCGGCACCTACCGCCTGAGCGCCCCGTACAAGTTCCAGCCGGGCACCCCGTGCCCGGAGGAACTGCGCTGACGGCCGCGGCGCGACAGCCTCTCCCCGGGGGCGGGCAGCCCGCTCACGCGCCGGCCCCCGGCAGGTCGTACACCGCGAAGTCCGTCACGGGCCGGAAGCCGACGCGCTGGTACAGCCCGTTGCTGGTGGGGTTGGCCAGGTCCGCGAAGAGCAGCACCTCCTCCGCGCCCCCGGCGCGCGCGGCGAGGCAGGCCTCCACCGTCGCGGCGCCCGCGTAGCCGCGTCCGCGCAGTTCGGCCGGGGTGTAGACGGGGGCGATCCGGATCTGCCCGGCGACCAGGGCGGTGAGCCCCGCCATGGAGACCGGCACCCCGTCGGGGGTCTCCCAGAGGGTGACGCGCCGGTCGGCGATGTGCCGGTCGGCCCACGTACCGGGGTCCTGCGTACCGCTCCCGCCGATGTCCCGCACGAACGCCGCGTGCCACCGCGCCAGCAGCTCCCGGTCCCGCTCGACCGCGACCCGGGCCCGCCCCTCCGGCACCGGCTCGGGCCGCCGCAGCTCCCCGAGCCGGTAGAGCCGCATCCGCTCCTGCACCCGGGGCTCGCCCCCGGCACGCGCCCGCCACGCCTCCGCGAACGCGGCGGCGGTGTCCCCGTCCGCGTTGACCCCCGGCACCTCGTGGCCCGCGGCCACCAGATGCGCGACCAGCGAACCGGCCTCCCCGGGCGTGAGCGGCGTGACGAGCAGCCGGTGGGGCGGCGTCCGCACGTACGCGGCGCACACCTCCCCGCCCCGCTCCAGCACCCCGAAGACGGGCGCCCCCGCCCCGTACACCCCGGCCCCCCACGTACGCAGCTGCTCGGTCACGGTCAACGGGACGGTATGAAGGCCGGGCCGGGAACGCAGGAAATCCCCGGCGCGATCGAGGAAGGCGTGGACGTCGGGCAGCGGAAGCCACGTCGCGGTGGCCGATGAGGTCTCCATGGCTCATCCTCCCGTGCGGAGGGAGGGGAGTGCCTCCGGATTTCGCGAGGCGGCGGACCGGGCGGCGGCCGGGCAGCAGCCGGGCGGAGGCCGGGCGGCGGCAGGGTCGGGCGGGGGCGCGCCG
>NZ_JAKRGC010000174.1 GCF_022347745.1 Streptomyces sp. OfavH-34-F | reverse complement strand
CCTGCCGGCTGGCGACGCCCAGGGGCGGCGCGAGGTCGGCCCAGCTGGCTCCCGCGTCGCGGGCCGTCTCGATCAGGGAGGTCTCCCAGCCGGCGAGCCGCTCGCGCACCTGCCGCAGCAGCAGCAGGGAGGCCAGCGCCTGTTCGGGGCCCGGGCCGGGGGCGTCGGGAGCGCCCCGCTGCGCCTCGCGCAGGGCGTCGTCGATGGTGTGCAGGGCCGCCGCGGCGGCGAGGAACGAGGCCGGGCTCCGCGCGCCGGCGTCGCCGGACGGGGGCGGCTGGTCGGTCGGGGTCACGGGCTCCTCCTGGCTGATGTCATCGCACGGATGACATCAAGTTTGTCATCCAATGGATGACATGTTACAACGGGACCAGTGAGGCGCATTGGCAGCAACTGCCCGACCCGCTGGAGGTGTTTCCCCATGTTGATGCGCACCGACCCCTTCCGCGAACTCGACCGGCTGGCCCAGCACCTGATGGCTCCGGGCACCTGGTCACGCCCCTCGGCGATGCCGATGGACGCCTACCGCGCGGGCGACGAGTACGTGGTGGTCTTCGACCTGCCCGGCGTCGTCCCGGAGGCGATCGACATCGACGTCGAACGGAACATGCTGACCGTCAGGACCGAGCGCCGGCCGGCGGCGAAGGCCGACGACGTGCAGATGGAGCTGTCCGAACGGCCGCTGGGCGTCTTCTCCCGCCAGATCGTGCTCGCCGACACGCTCGACACCGAGCACATCGAGGCCCACTACGACGCGGGTGTGCTCACCGTGCGCATCCCGATCGCCGAACGGGCCAAGCCCCGCAAGATCTCCGTCGGCGTGGGCTCCGGCCGCCAGGAGATCTCCGGCTGACGCCGGCCCCGCGGCCCCCGCTTCCGGCCGGGGGCCGCCGTCCTCCCACCCGGGCGGCGGCCCCCGGTCCGCCGCATCCGACCCCGGCCAGGTGCCGTACACCCCGATGCCGAACCCACCACGACCCCGCGAAAGGCAGAGACCGCAGTGACCACCGACGTGCGCGCCCCGCTCCGGAACCGGCAGCCGTACGGAACGGCATACGAGCAGATGCTGGAGAAGGTCCGCTACGAGGGCGCCTACCCCACCCGCGAGCGGGCGGAGGAGTCCGTCCGCCTGGTCCTCGCCGGACTCGGCCGCCGGCTGACCGGCGACGAACGCGTCGACCTGGCCGCCTGCCTGCCCCTGGAGGCCGCACGCCTGCTGACCGAGCAGATCCCCGACCCGCGACCGCTGACCGGCTGGGCCTTCGTCAAGGACCTGGCGGCCCGCTCCGGCGGCTCCCTCGCCACCACCCGCTGGGACACCGGCTCCGTCTTCGCCGCCGTCGCCGCGTACGCGGGCCCCGACCTGGTCACCCGCATCCTGCGCCAACTGGGCTCCGGCTACGCCCTGTTGTTCGGCCGCGCCGAACTCGCCCAGGCCGCGTAGACACGGCCCCGCCCCGCGTACCGGGTCGCGACCGGCCGCCGCCCGTGAACCCCGCCCCCGCGCGCGGCCGGTGAAACCCGGTGGCTGTCGGCGGCCGGCTCCGCATACGTTCGGCCGCATGGCTGACGACTGCTTCGGGCATCCACGACTCGCCGCGATCTACGATCCGCTCGACCCGGACCGCGGCGACCTCGACACCTACCTCCGGACGGTGGAGGAGTTCGGGGCACGCCGGGTGCTGGACATCGGCTGCGGCACCGGCGTGTTCGCCCTCCTCCTGGCCGACCGCGGGATCGACGTCGTCGGCGTCGATCCCGCCCGGGCGTCCCTCGACGTCGCCCGGGCCAAACCGGGCGGCGAGCGGGTGCGCTGGATCTGCGGCGACGCCACGGCGCTCCCGCCCCTGCGCGTCGACCTCGCGACGATGACGGCGAACGTCGCCCAGGCCATCGCGGACCCCGGCGCCTGGCACGGGACGCTGCGGGGAGCCCACGAGGCGCTGCGGCCCGGCGGACACCTGGTCTTCGAGACCCGCGATCCCGCCCGGCGGGCCTGGGAGACATGGACCCGCGAGCACTCCCACCGGGTGACGGACGTCCCCGGCGCCGGCTCCGTCGAGAGCTGGGTCCAGGTGACCGACGTGAGCGGGCCGCTGGTGACCTTCCGCTGGACCTACGTCTTCGCCGCGGACGGGCAGGTGCTGACCTCGGACTCGACCCTGCGGTTCCGGGAGCGCGACGAGATCGAGGCGGACCTGACCGCCCATGGCTACGCCGTGCACGATGTACGGGACGCGCCCGACCGGCCGGGCAAGGAGTTCGTCTTCCTCGCACGACGCGTCTGACCCCGGGCCGGGAGAGACCCCGGTGCCTCGCACACCCTAGGCTCGGGCGGCGGAGAGCCCCGTACGGGCGGGGCCCGGACCCTACTTCGAGGAGCCGAAGGTGACCGGAACCGGCGCGCGGTGGCTGGTGGGCGCGCTGATCACGGCCTGTCTGCTGCTCGCCGGCCCCAGCGTATCGACCAGTGCCTACCCGGTCCGGCCGCTGCCGGCCGGCGCCCCCGAGGAGGTCGTGCCGAACCGGGTCATGACCTGGAACCTCTGCAACCCCTGCCGGGGGAGCGGACGGAACGGCGGCAGAGCGGCGGAGATCGCCGCGTACGCACCCCAGGTCATCGGCCTGCAAGAGGCGTGCGCGGGAGACGTCGAGAGAATCCGGGACTACCTGCGGTACCGGTACGGGCTGGTCTACCACGTCGCCTACGGATCGGTCCTGCCGAGCTGGAGCCGGTGCGGCGGACTGCCCTGGCGCCCGGGCGGCTACGGCCAGGCGATCCTCTCGGCCGCCCCGATGACCGACCCCGTGACGGTCGAGTACCCCCGGGGCGGGTCCGAGGACCGCGGCTACATGGCCGTCACCACCCTCGTGGACGGCCTGCGCGTCCGGGTGTTCAACACGCACCTGGCCGAGCGGAGGCAGGAGGCGTTCCGCGCGGAGCAGACCGCCGTACTGGCCGAGGCGGTCGCCCGGTACGACCGCACGATCGTCCTCGGTGACTTCAACGCGAGGCCGGACGCCCCCGAACTCGCCGGGATGTGGGGCCTGGCCGACGACGCGGACCCCGGGTGCGGCCCCTTTGCGACGGGCACCTGCGAGCCGACCACCGACTGGCGCGCCAAGTTCGACTACATCTTCCTCCGGGGCTTCGACCCGCTGGAGCAACGCGTGCACCTCACCCCGTGGTCGGACCACGACCTGGTGCGGGCCGACCTGAGACGGACGTGACGCCACGGCACCGGACGGCCCGGCGCCCGAGCCCGCCGCCCCGCGCTAGGCCTCGGGCTCCTCGTCGTTCGCGTCGGCGGCGGGCAACTGCTGCCCGCCGCGCGCCTGGAGACCCGCGATCCGCTCCTGGGAAGCGATTCTCAGCCGTTCGATCTCCATGTCCATGCGGTTCTTCTCCCGCTGGGTCGTCGCCTCCAGCCTGGCCTTCACGACCGCCGCGGCGGCCGTGACCGACGCGGCCACGGCCCCGCCCGCCAGGATCTCGTTGACGATCTCGGCCTGGGACTGGCGCCTCAGCGCCTCGTCCGCCGACTCGACCGGCTCCCGGCCCGCGCTCTCCCACCGCCCGTCGGAAGCGCCGGGAACGGAGACCCGGCCCGTCTTCGTGCTGCGCGTCTCCACGGAGGACGGCGGACCGGCGCCCCGGCCGGCCTCGCCCGAAAGCCCCAGCACGCCGGCGAAACGCAGGGCGATCTCCGCGTCCCGCCCGCCCCTGCCGGCCAGCAGGGCCAGACACTCCCGCGCCCCGGCCGGGTCATCGGCTCCGAACCGCTGCGCCGCGACCTCCAACGCCAGCCTCGCGAACGCACGCGCGAAGGCATCCGGCAGCTCGCCCGCCTCGGCCAGGGCCGTCCGCAGCCCCTCCTCCACGCCGCGCCGCCGTCCCCGGCCCTCGCCCTCTTCGCAGACCATGCATGCAGTGTGCCCCGGGAACCGCGCTTACGTTGCCGGGTGCCGGAAAGCCGGTACACGGGTCGACTTCCGTACCCGGCAAGTGAGCGGACGCGCCCGGGTGGTCATGATGAGCACCGTGGGCGCGGCGCTCCACGGCCCACGCGGCCGGAAAGGCAGGCGAGATGCCCGTAACCGTGACAGGGATGTTCGGCGGATTCGTGGACGTGCTCGGCATCAGCATGGGGCTGGGCTGTGCGTGGCTGGGATGGCGGACCGTACTCCGGCCGCACCGGCCGCCGGAGCCGTTCCAGGGGCCGGTGTGGGCGGTCCGCGCCGGAGGGCTCGGCTTCGTGCTGCTGGGGGTCGTCCTCGCGGTCCGGTCGGCGGCCCTGCTGGCCGGCCGGGAGGCGGGCTGGACGGGCGACTTCATCCGCTGGGTCGCCGGACCGCTCGTCATCGGCTCGATCCTCGCCGCGCTCCTGTCCCGGCGCGCGGAACACCGGCGCGGGGAGCACCGGCGCGCGGAGCACCGGCAGAGCCGCACCCGGAACGAGGACGGCGGCCCCGGGCGGGCGGCGCACCGGTGACCACGGGCGCGTCCGCGCCGTCAGTTGAGCAACGCGGTCGCCTCGACCTCCACCAGGACGTCCGGCTCGAAGAGGTACTCGACGCCGATGAGAGAGGCCGGCGGCATCGGCAGCGGCAGCCCGACCTCCTCCGCCACGGCCTCCACCCCCGCCATGAACGCACCGATGCGCTCGGGCTGCCACCGGGTCACGTAGAACGTCAGCCGGAGCACATCGGCGAACGAGGCCCCGGCACCGGCCAGGCCGACGGCGGTGTTCCGCAGGGCCTGGGCCACCTGCCCCGCCAGGTCGCCGGGCGCCACCGGAGTCCCGTCCGCCAGGCGGCCGACCTGCCCGCTGATGTGGACCTGCCGGGTGCCGGTGCCGACGGCGACGTGGTGGTACGGGGCGGGCTGCAGCATGCCCCGGGGAGTGAAGTGCTGGACGGACACGAGGGTTTCTCCTGTTCACGGACGGAGGTGGGGAAGGCGCCGACGGCGCGCCGGGCGGGCGTCCCGCTTGACGGCCCCGCTCGGTATCCAGAAGATACTTAGTGTCCTCAAGGAACTTCAACGAGACCAGGTTTCGCCATGGATACCGCCGGCCCCGCCGAGCTGCGCGTCGACGCCCCGCACCGCGAACTCCTCGACCAGGTGCTGGACAAGTGGTCACTCGCCGTCCTCAGCCACCTGTGCGAGCGCCCCAGCCGCTTCAACGAGCTGCGCCGGGCGATCCCCGCCGTCACCCAGAAGTCCCTGACGGCGACCCTGCGCCGGCTCGAACGCAACGGCGTCGTCGCACGCGAGGTGACCGCCACCCGGCCGGTCGCGGTCACCTACCGGATCACCCCGCTCGGCAAGACCCTGCGCCACCCGGTGGACGTCCTGCTCGCCTGGGCCGACGCGCACCTGCCCGCCATCGAGCAGGCCCGCCGGGCCTTCGACGACCAGCAGGACGACGCCCACCTCCCCGGCGCATCCCCCGAGCGAGCTACCTGAGCCGTCCCCGCGCGGGTGACTCGCGCGCGCCCGCCGATTCCTAGCGTGGTCCCCAGGTCACCGCGAGGGTGGCCCACCACACGGGAGGCCACCATGGGCACGCTGTCCGCCACACCCCACCCCACGGGTTCCGGCCCCGGCGACGACCGCGACGGAGCCGGCGGCCGCTTCCGCCGGGCGATGCGTTCCCCGCTCGGCTGGATGGCGGCGGGAATGGCCGGCGTCGCGGTGGTCTCGGCCCTGACGGCGACCGGACCCGGGCCCGTACCGGTGGCCGGCGCGGCCGCCGCGGTGGCCGTGTACGGCTACGTCATGCGCCGGGCGGCCCGGCGGTCCACGCCCGAGATCGCCCGGTCCGGGGCCGTCCGCGACACGCTGCTCGGCGGTGCGATCGGACTGGGCTTCATCCTCGTCTCCGCCCTGCTGATCACCGCGTTCGGCGGCTACTCGTTCGCGTGGGCGGGCGACGACGTCCTGGCGGTCCTGGGGACGACGCTCGCGGTCCAGACCGGCGCCGCGGTCACCGAGGAGCTGTTGTTCCGCGGCCTCGCCCTCCAGGCCCTCGAACAACTGTGGGGCAGCCGGGCCGCCCTCGTGATCACCTCCCTGTTCTTCGGCGTCGCCCACCTGGGCGCCGACGGCGCCGACGCGTGGAGCGGCCTGGCGATCGCCCTGGAGGCGGGCGCCCTGCTCGGAGCCGCGTTCCTGTGGCGGCGTAGCATCTGGTTCGTCGTCGGGCTGCACTTCGCCTGGAACGCCACGGAGCAACTGCTCGGCATCCCCGTCTCCGGGCACGCCCCCGAAGGACTGTTCACCGTCGACGTCCACGGCTCCGCCCTCCTGACCGGCGGCGGCTTCGGCCTGGAGGCATCGATCGTGCCCGTCCTCGCCGGAACGGCCATCGCCACCACGATGCTCGTGCGCGCCCACCGCAACGGCGCCCTCACACCTCGCCGACCCGCGGACCGCTGAGACGGACCGGCTGGAGGAAACCGCAGTGATGTCCGTACAGAATCTCCGGAGCGGTACGAGCGTCCCGCTGCTCCGGGCGTCGCTCGGCCGGTGGCGGGAGCGGGACGCCCTCCTCAAGGACGGCCTCCTCGCCCTGGCCCTGACCCTGCTGGCCCTCGTACCGCCCCTCTCCCAGGTCGGGGCGCAGATCGGCGACCTCCCCGAGCGGGCCCCGAGTGCGCTGAGCGGCGGGCTGATCCTCGCCCAGACCGCACCCCTGATGATCCGCCGCAGATGGCCCGCGGCCTGCCTGGCCGTCATCGCGGCCGCGTTCGCGGCCCACCAAGTGCTGGGCTACACCACGACGTTCGCGAGCGTCGGGCTGTACCTCGCGCTGTACTCGGCCGGCGCCCACCAGGTCCGCGCCCGCACCGCCCTGGCCGCCCTGGCCGTCGCGGGCTACGCGGGGCTGGCCGCCGCCCTGCACCGCTCCGGCTCCCCGAACGGCATCCCGGACTACCTCGCCTTCTCCCTGGCGCCGGCGGCAGCGTGGCTCGTGGGCAACACGGTACGTACGCGGCGGACCGAGGAGACCGAGCGGCGGCGGCTGGCCGCCGAGATGGCCACGGCCGCCGAACGGGCCCGGATCGCCCGCGAACTCCACGACGTGGTCACCCACCACGTGACGGCCATGGTGGTCCAGGCCGACGCGGCGCAGTACCTGCTCACCTCCGCACCGGAACGCGCCGGCGAAGGGCTCACCGCGGTGAGCGACACCGGCCGCAGGGCGCTCACCGAACTGCGGTACCTCCTCGGCGTCCTGGAGGCCACCGGCGAAGCCGCGTCCGCGCAGCCGGACCGCGCCGGCCGGGCACCCGCCCTCGGCCAGGTGGGCGACCTCGTCGAGCAGGCCCGCCGGTCCGGCCAGCCCGTCGAGTTCAGCGAACGGGGCGAGCGCAGGCCCCAGGGCGTGGACGTCGAACTGGCCGCCTACCGGGTCGCGCAGGAAGCCCTCACCAACGCCATGAAGTACGCCCCCGGGCAGCCGACCTGGCTCCTCCTCGGCCACGCCCACGACCGCGTCGAGATCGTCGTGACCACCGACGGGCCCGCAACCGCACCTCCGGCACGCGAACCGGGCGCCGGAGGCGGCCGTGGACTGGCCGGCCTGCGCACACGGGTGCGGATGCTCGATGGTGAACTGACCTACGGACCCCGGCCCGAGGGCGGGTTCGAAGTCCGTGCCACGATCCCGTCCAGGCCCCTTCAGGAGTGACCCCGTGACCGACGCGCCGCCCCCGATCCGCGTACTCGTCTGCGACGACCAGGCCCTGGTGCGGACCGGCTACGTCACCATCTTCTCCGCCCAGCCCGACATGGAGGTCGTCGGCGAGGCCGAGAACGGCCACGAGGCGGTCCAGGCAGCGCACCGGCTGCGCCCCGACGTGGTCGTCATGGACATCCGGATGCCCCTGCTCGACGGCATCCGGGCGACCCGGCAGCTCGCCGGCCCCGACACCGAGAACCCGCCGAAGGTCCTGGTCGTCACCACGTTCAACGTCGACGCCTACGTCTACGACGCGCTGCGCGCCGGAGCGAGCGGCTTCCTCCTCAAGGACGCGCCCCCGGCGGAGCTGGTCAACGGCATCCGCACCGTCGCCCGCGGCGAGTCCCTGCTCGCGCCCGCCGTCACCCGCGACCTCATCGGCCACTTCGCCCAACACGTGAGGCCGGCCGACACCTCCCGGCCGGCCAGGCAGGACGTCGTGCGCGCCCTGACCCCGCGCGAGCGGGAAGTGCTCGAACTCATCGCCGAAGGGCTGTCGAACGCGGAGATCGCCGCCGCCCTGTTCATCACGCCCGAGACCGTCAAGACCTATGTGTCGCGCATCCTGGCCAAACTCGGCCTGCGCGACCGCGTCCAGGCCGTCGTCCTCGCCTACCGGATCGGACTCGTCCCCGGCACACCCTGACCGGACCCCCGCCCGCCCGGGCACGGCCGCGGGCGGAGGACCGTCCCGTAATCTCTGGCTGTCGGGACGAGCCGGGGGCCGCGGAAGGTCGAAGAGGGTGGACTTTCGTCAGATCGAGTACTTCAAAGCCGTCGTGGAGGCCGGTTCGGTCTCCCAGGCCGCCAAGAACCTCAACATGACGCAACCCCCCGTGAGCCACGCCGTGGCGAAACTGGAGGCCGAACTCGGCGTCCGCCTCCTCGAACGCACCGCGAAGGGCGTCCACCCCACACAGGCCGGCCTCTACCTGCTGTCCAAGGGCGAACGCCTGGTCGCCGACCGGGACCGGGCGACGGCGACGCTGAAGCTGATGGGCGAGGGCGCGGTCGGGGACCTGCGTATCGGCGTGGAGCCCATGGTCATCAACGAGATCGTCGCCGACGTGCTCGCCGAGTTCCTCGACCAGGTCCCGGGCGCCCGGGTCAGCCTCACCGACGTCACCCCCGACCTCATCGTGCAGGGAATTCAGGACGGCCGGCTGGACATGGGGTGCATTCCCTTCGGCCCCGGCCAGTTCGCCGGTTTCGTGACGGACCTCTGCGATTCCTACCCCATCCTGGGAATCGAAATCAAGCTCGCCGTCCCCCGGTATCGCGCGCGCGAGGACCACCCCGACGGAAAGGGATGGGGGCGCTGGATTCTCCCCTATCGCATTCCGGCGTTCACCGGCATGCCCGAAGTCGTCGGAAAGGCGCTCGCGGGCGACGACTCATTCGAGGTGCTGGAGGTCTCCACACCCCAGACGTCCGTCGCCTTCGTCGCCGCCGGGCTCGGCGTCGCCCCCGTGACCCGGCGGATCGCCGGCCGGACGGACGCGGTGACCCTCCTCGACCCCCCGCGCTGGCTCGCCCCCATGCAGGCCACGCTGCTGTGGCGCCGGGACGCCGAGATCACCCCGCTGATGCGGCACTGGCTGGAGGCGACCCGGGTGGTCGCCGAGCACCGCCGCGCGCTCAGGTCGTGAGCCATACACAAAACTATGGCACCCCTCCATTGCGCCGCGTATGGACCCTGCCGGGAAAAGCGGCGGACATCTCGCGCCACGAGACGAAATCCCTGTGGTGTGCGTCACATCCGTGGGTGTGCCGGGTGGCCCACGCCCCTCAGGGCGGGATGAAAAACCCCAGTTCAGAGGCGCTTCGCCCGTCGTTCACCGGCTGAAGCCAGGCGCGCCGGCCGGCCCGTCCGCGCCCTCCGGCCGCTTCCGGGGTCTATTGCCCGTGCCCGCACCCCGTGGAAGCCTTCCGGCAATTCGACGCCGCAGAGAATTCCGGTCGGCAACTCGACTCCCGCCACGGGAAGTCGGTCACGCACGACGAGAATCCGGCGCCATCCATTTCCGTCCGGAGAAGATGGGGTTTTCGTTCTATGAACACGGGAAATGCAAATCGGTCGGCACCCGGCAGGGCCGGCCGTGAGAACATCCCCTTCACCGGTGCCGAGTACCTGGAGAGCCTGAACGACGGGCGCGAGGTCTGGATCTACGGCGAGCGCGTCGAGAACGTCGCCGAACACCCCGCGTTCCGCAATGCGGCCCGCATGATCGCCCGCATGTACGACGCCCTGCACGACCCGGCGCGCAAGGACGTCCTCACCGCACCCAACGAGGACGGTGGATTCACCCACCGCTTCTACCGGGCGCCGCAGACCGTCGAGGAGCAGGTCGCCTCGCGCGACGCGATCGCCGAGTGGCAGAAGATCGCCTGGGGCTGGATGGGCCGCTCGCCCGACTACAAGGGCTGCTTCCTCGGCACCCTGGGCGCCAACGCCGAGTTCTACCGCGGCTTCGAGGACAACGCGCGCAACTGGTACCGCAAGGCCCAGCAGAAGACCTGGTACATCAACCACGCGATCATGAACCCCCCGGTCGACCGCGGCCTCGGCGCCGACGCCGGCAAGGACGTGTTCATCCGGGTCACCCGGGAGACAGACGCGGGCTTCTACGTCACCGGCGCCAAGGTCGTCGCCACCGGCTCGGCCCTCACCCACTACACCTTCGTCGGCCACGTCGGCCAGGTCGCCGTGCAGGACCCGTCCTTCTCGCCGGTGTTCATCATGCCGACGAACTCCCCCGGCGTGAAACTGCTCTGCCGCACCTCCAACGAGTACCGGGCCGCCGTGCTCGGCAGCCCCTTCGACTACCCGCTGTCCAGCCGGCTTGACGAGAACGACGCCATCCTGGTCCTCGACGACGTGTTCGTCCCCTGGGAGAACGCGTTCATCTACAACGACCTGGAGCAGGCGAACAAGTACAACATCCACTCGGGCTACCTGGAGCGCGCCTCCCTGCACGGCTGCACCCGCTTCGCCGTCAAGATGGACTTCCTGGTCGGCATGCTGGCCCGCGCCCTCGACGTCACCGGCGCCGGCCAGTTCCACGGCGTCATGTCACAGCTCGGCGAGGTCATCGCCTGGCGCAACACCTTCTGGGCGCTGTCGGACGCGATGGCCAAGAGCGCGGTGCCGTGGAAGGGCGGCATGATCCAGCCCGACCCGCAGTTCGCCGGCGCGTACCGGGTGATGAACCAGCTGGCCATGCCGAAGATCAAGAACATCATCGAGCAGGTGGTGGCCAGCGGGCTCATCTACCTCAATTCGCACGCCGACGACTTCAAGACCCCCGAGATCCGCGGCTACCTCGACACCTACGTGCGCGGCACCGGCGGCATCGACGCCGAGGAGCGCGTCAAGGTCATGAAGATGCTGTGGGACTCCATCGGCACCGAGTTCGGAGCCCGCCACGAGCTGTACGAGATCAACTACATCGGCAGCAACGACGTGACCCGGCAGACCAACCTCTTCGCCGCCCGCGGCAGCGGCCTGCTCGACCGCTGCAAGGAGTTCGCGCAGAGCGCCATGGACGAGTACGACCTGGACGGCTGGACCGTGCCGGACCTCATCGGCCCGGACGACGTCAGCGTCCTCAAGAAGCGCTGAGACCCACGGGCTCCGGCCGGGGAGCCCGCCACCGGCGAACCGAGCGCGCCACCGCGCACCCACCCACCACAGGAGGACCCGTGGCCACGGCAATCGATGCTGCCCACGTCACCTACGAGGCACCCGACCTCCAGGTGATGGAGAAGTTCCTCACCTCGTTCGGCATGACCAGGGCCGAGGGCAGCGACGACCGGACGCTGTACATGCGGGGCACCGGAACCCAGCACCACATCCACGTCACCCGCAAGGCCGACAAGCAGCGCTTCGTCGGCGCCTCGATCGAGGTCGCCACCTACCAGGACCTGGCCGAACTCGCCGCCCTCCCGGGATCGTCCCCGGTCACCGAGTCGACGGAACCCGGCGGCGGACAGGTCGTCTCGATGACCATGCCCGACGGCATCGAGATCCGGGCGATCTGGAACCGGGACCGGGCCGAACCCCTCGCGGACCGGGAACCCTTCAGGATGAACAACATCCGGGACAAGAACCGGGTGAACTCCTTCGTCCGCCAGCCCGTCGCACCCTGCACCATCGCCCGGCTCGGCCACTTCGTGCTCCACGTGAAGGACCACGACGCCTCGATGGCCTGGCTGAACGAGCGCTTCAACTTCCTGCCCTCCGACTACTTCCTGCCGCCCGGGCAGGACGGCCCCGTCGTCGGCACCTTCGTCCGGCTCGACCTGGGCGATCAGCTGGTCGACCACCACTTCATGCTCGTCCTCCAGTCGGACTGGGCCGGCGTCCACCACAGCGCCTTCGAGGTCACCGACATGGACGCCGTCATGTCCTCGCACGACTACCTCCTCCAGCAGGGCTACACCCCCGACGTCGGAGTCGGCCGCCATCTGCTCGGCAGCCAGATCTTCGACTACTGGAAGGACCCCTTCGGCTTCCGCATCGAGCACTACACCGACGGCGACACCGTGGACGGCAGCCACCGGCCCGGAAAGTTCAACGGCACTGCCGCCGATACCACCCAGTGGGGCAACCGCCCCCCGATGGAGTTCTTCCAGTGAGCGGCGAGAAGCGCGCGGAGCGCACCGAACCCGTACCGGCGGCCCCCGCCACACCGCTGCCCCCTCCGGCATGCGAACCGCTGTCCCCGGCCGTCCGCGAGCAACTGGCGCGGGCCGGCTCGTCCACCGTCGCCAACATGCTGCTCCGGCACGGCCTGCGCAACGTCCTGATGGCCGGCGTCCGCCCCCTGGCGGCGGGCCGGGCCCCCATGGTGGGCCCGGCCAGCACACTCCGGTTCATCCCGGCGCGCGAGGACCTCGACACCCTCGCCGGATACGGCTCCAGCGAGAACCTGCACCGGCGCGCGATCGAGGAGTGCCCGCCCGGGGCGGTGCTCGTCATCGACGCGTTCGGCTCCAGGGCGGGGGCGTCCATGGGCGACATGATGGCGGCGCGCCTCCAGCGGCGCGGCGTGTCCGGTGTGGTCACGGACGGCGGATACCGGGACTCCGGCGCCATCGCCGGGACCG
>NZ_JAKRGC010000173.1 GCF_022347745.1 Streptomyces sp. OfavH-34-F | reverse complement strand
GAAGTCGGCGCCCGTGCCGGAGAAGTCGTGGGTGCGGTCGAGCGCGGCCGGCGCGCAGACCGTGACCCGCACCCCGCGGGCGACGAGACCGGCGGCCAGCGAACCGGCGTGCGCGCTGCTGCCGGCGCTGCCGCCGCCGAGTACCTGCACCGTGCGCAGCTGTGACACGTCGATTGGCTCCCAGGGGCTCCCGAGTCGGGGATACGAACAGGCCCAAGAATGCCAGCCCGTACGCGCGTTCCGGTGCGGCGGAACCGTTCCTCCCGCACCGATCGCGACAAACCGGGCACCGCACACCACTCGCACGGGTGAAAGGGCGTGCGCCCCCGCGCCGCCGTAAGGCGCCCCCGCACCACCCCCGGGCCGCCGCTGCGGCCGGGACCGCGCGGTGCGGTACCGGCCGGGCGGGCGGCTAGGGCGTGTTGTGAAAGTAGCGCCGTCCGCCCGGAGGGCGGGCCGGACGCCGTCCGGCCCGCGGGACTTTCACAACACGCCCTAGAGGTCGGCGCGGGCCGTCGCGAGGAGTTCCTCGGCGTGGGCGCGGGCCGTCTCCGAGTCCTCCTGTCCGGCGAGCATCCGGGAGAGTTCCCGCACCCGGTCCTCGCCCTCCAGGACGGTGACCCCGCTGCTGGTGACGGAGCCGTCCACGGTCTTCTCGACCAGCAGCTGCCGGTCGGCGAACGCGGCCACCTGCGGCAGGTGCGTGACGACGACGACCTGGGCCGACCTGGCGAGCTTGGCGAGCCGCCGCCCGACCTCCACGGCCGCCTTCCCGCCGACGCCCGCGTCCACCTCGTCGAAGAGGTAGGTGGGCACGGGGTCGGACCCGGCGAAGACCACCTCGACCGCGAGCATCACGCGCGACAGTTCACCGCCCGAGGCGCCCTTGGCGATCGGCCGGGGCTGGGCGCCCGGGTGCGGGGCCAGCAGCAGTTCGACCTCGTCGGCGCCGGTCGGACCGTAGGCCACGGCACGGCCGCCGATCTCGATGCCGGACGCCTCGTCCGCCGCCTCGGTCTGCCGGATGTCGAAGGACACCCGGGCGTGCGGCATCGCCAGCGAGGCCAGTTCCGCGGTCACCGCCTCGGCGAACGACGCGGCGGCGGCCGTCCGGGCGTCGGTCAGTGCCTGGCCGAGAACGGAGAGTTCGGCACGCAGCACGTCCCGTTCCGCGGTCAGCTCGCCGATCCGGTCGTCGTCGCCCTCCAGCTCGGTGAGCCGGGCCGCTCCCTCCTGCGCCCAGGCGAGCACGGCGGCGATGTCCTCCCCGTACTTGCGGGTGAGGCCGGTCAGCGCGGCGCGCCGCTCCTCGACCGCGGCGAGCCGCAGCGGATCGGCGTCCAGCTGGTCCGCGTAACCGGACAGTTCGCCCGACACGTCGGCGAGCAGGATGGAGATCTCGCCGACCCGGTCCGCGAGCGAGGCGAGCGCCGGGTCGTGCGCGCGCACCCCGTCGAGGGCCTGGCGGGCCGCGGCCACCACGGTCGTGGCGTCCAGGGCCTCCGGGTCCTCCGGGTTGCCGGCCAGCGCGGTGTGCGCGAGGGCGGCGGCGGAGGCGAGCGCGTCGGCGTGGCCGAGGCGCTGGGCCTCGGCGGCCAGGTCGGCGTCCTCGCCGGGCAGCGGTTCGACGGCGGCGATCTCGTCGAGACCGAAGCGCAGCAGGTCGGCCTCCTGGGCGCGCTCGCGGGCACGCGTCGTCAGCTCGTCCAGCTCCGCCGCGACCTCGCGCAGCCGCTTGTAGGCCGCCGCGTACTTCTCCAGCGGCACGGCGACGCCGTCGCCGGCGTACCGGTCGAGGGCCTGCCGCTGCCGGGCCGGCTTCAGGAGGCCCTGCTGGTCGGTCTGGCCGTGCACGGCGACGAGTTCGTCGGCCAGCTCGGACAGCACGCCCACCGGCACGGATCTGCCGCCCAGGTGCGCTCTGGAGCGCCCCTCGGCGGAGACGGTGCGGCTGATGAGCAGCGCGCCGTCCTCGATCTCGGCCCCGGCCTCCTCGGCCCGCGCGGCCACCGCGTCGCCCGCGGCCACCGTGATCCGGCCCTCGACGACCGCGGCCTTGGCGCCGATCCGCACGAGGGCGGGGTCGGCGCGCCCGCCGAGCAGCAGCCCCAGGCTGGTGACGACCATGGTCTTACCGGCGCCGGTCTCGCCCGTCACCGCGGTGAAACCGGGTGACAGCTCCACCACCGCGTCGTCGATGACCCCGAGCGACCGTATCCGCATCTCCTCCAACACGGACATGACCATACGAGGTTTCCCCGCCCGCGTGCACACGGGCCACGGCCGGGCCGCCCGGAATCCGCGGCCCGTCCGGCGCTCAGTGGGGGGCGCCCCGCCAGCCCGAGACGGGCAGCGCGAACTTGGCCACCAGCCGGTCCGTGAACGACGCCTGGTGCAGCCGGGCCAGCCGTACGGGGACGGCGCCGCGCCGCACCTCGACGCGCGCGCCGGGCGGCAGCTCGACGGTGCGGCGGCCGTCGCACCACAGCACCCCGTGCGGGGTGTGCGGCTGGACCTCGACGGCGAGCACCGAGGACGGCGAGGTGACGAGCGGCTTGGCGAACAGGGCGTGGGCGCTGATGGGGACCATCAGCAGCGCCTCGACCTCCGGCCAGACGACGGGCCCGCCGGCCGAGAAGGCGTACGCGGTCGAGCCGGTGGGCGTGGCGCAGACGATGCCGTCGCAGCCGAACCCGGTCACCGGACGGCCGTCGATCTCCAGGACGACCTCCAGCATCCGCTCGGGCGACACCTTCTGCACGGCCGCCTCGTTGAGCGCCCAGTCGGTGTGCACGACGTCGCCGTTGCTGTGCACCAGCACGTCGATGGTCATGCGTTCCTCGACCGTGTAGGCGCGGGTGACGACCCGGTCGACGACCTTGTCGAGGTCGTCGCGCTCGGCCTCGGCGAGGAAGCCGACGCGGCCGAGGTTGACGCCGAGCATCGGCACCCCGGAGGCGCGGGACAGTTCGGCGCCGCGCAGCAGGGTGCCGTCACCGCCGAGGACGATCAGGAGTTCGCAGCCGTTGAGCACCTCGGGCGTGGCGTCGGTGACGGTCTCGACGGACGGCGGCAGCGGCAGGTCCGCCGCCTCGGTGGCCAGGACCCGGACGCCCAGGCCGCTGCGGAGCAGCCCCTGGACGACGAGTTCGGCGCTGCGGATCGCGGCCGGCCGGCCGGTGTGCGCCAACAGGAAGACTGTACGTGCCGCATTCGTCGTCAACGAGGCCCCTCCGCCACTGCACGGTCGACATCCGCGGGATCGAGTTCAGGTGCCCCGGCCCGCAGCCACAGAAAGTACTCGACGTTCCCCGAGGGCCCCGGCAGCGGGCTGGCCGTCACACCCAGGACCCCCAGTCCCAGCGCCCGGGCCCGGCGGGCCACTTCGCGTACCGCCTCGGCGCGCAGTTCGGGGCTGCGCACCACACCGCCGCTGCCGAGGCGTTCCTTGCCCACCTCGAACTGCGGCTTGACCATGAGGACGAGATCGGCGTCGGGGGCGGCGCAGCGGACAAGGGCCGGCAGGACGAGTCCGAGCGGGATGAAAGACAGATCGCCCACCACCAGGTCCACCGGTTCGCCGTCGATCGCCTCCAGCGTCATTTCACGCACATTCGTGCGGTCCTTGACCACGACGCGTTCGTCGGACTGGAGCGACCAGGCGAGCTGTCCGTAGCCGACGTCGACGGCCACGACCCGCGCCGCCCCGGCGCGCAGCAGGACGTCGGTGAACCCGCCGGTCGACGCCCCGGCGTCCAGGGCGCGCCGGCCCTCGACGCGGAGCCCCTGGGGCACGAAGGCGGCGAGGGCGCCCGCCAGTTTGTGGCCGCCGCGCGAGACGTACTCGGGGTCGCTGTCGTCCTTGGTGACGACGACGGCGGCACTTGTCTCGACCTGGGTGGCCGGTTTGGTCGCGGTGTTGCCGCCGACGGTCACCCGGCCCGCCGCGATCAGCTGGCTCGCGTGCTCGCGCGAGCGGGCGAGCTTGCGGCGTACCAGCTCGGCGTCGAGACGGCGACGGGCGACTCCTGCCACGTTCGGTTCAGCTCCTGTGGTCGTACGGGGGCACCCCTGCGGGGCCCGGTGCGGGGGCGGGTCCGGCGTCCAGCGCGTCCAGCGCCTCGCGCAGACCCCGGTGTACATCCTCGTACACCTCGGTGTGCCCGTCCGCCGCGAGGTGGTCGGCGTCGGCCAGGCGCTCCAGCAGGGCATCCACCCCGGCGTTGCCGGTGGGCGTGCGTACGACGCCGAGGGGCGCGGGCTCCGCGGGCGCGGCCGGCTCCGGCGGGGTGTCCGTCGGGGTCTCGGGCATCGGGTCGCTCATGCGGAAACGCTACCGCGTGAGGCTGGGGTACGGTCGAGCACGATGGCGACCATGGCTGAGTGCCGCAGCGCACTCGACAGACTTTCCGACAACCTCGCGGGGGCGGACGGCGACGTGCGCCGCGCCGCCGGCCTGGACCGCTCGCTGAGCTGCCACATCAGGGACCTGGACATCACGTTCACCGGCCGCCTGTCCGGCGGCCGCATCCGGGTCCTGGACACCCTGGAGGGGCCGCCCCGCGAGAAGGCCGAGATCCGCCTGGCGATGACCGGTGACGATCTCGTCGCGATGGTGGACGGCGAGCTGGACTTCGCCCGGGCCTGGGCCTCGGGCCGGGTGCGTCTGGAGGCGGGCTTCCGGGACCTGCTGAAGCTCAAGTCGCTGCTCTGACCCCGGACCGGCTCAGGGCCGCGCGGCCCCCGCGGACGCCTTCTCGGGGCGCGCCCCGCTCTTGCGAGCCGCCGGTACGACCAGCGGCGTCCCCGTCTCGGGGTCGGGGATCACCTGGCAGCGCAGCCCGAACACCCGCTCCACCAGCTCCGCGGTCACGATCTCGCCGGGCGGGCCCTCGGCGACGATCTCGCCGCCGCGCATCGCGATGAGGTGGGTGGCGTAGCGGGCGGCGTGGTTCAGGTCGTGCAGGACGGCCACCAGCGTCCGGCCGCGCGTCTCGTGCAGCTCCGCGCACAGGTCGAGCACGTCGATCTGGTGCTGGATGTCGAGGTACGTCGTCGGCTCGTCCAGGAGCAGCAGGGGCGTCTCCTGGGCGAGGGCCATGGCGATCCAGACCCGCTGGCGCTGGCCGCCGGACAGTTCGTCGACATAGCGATCGGCCAGCTCGCCGACCCCGGTGGAGGCCATCGACTCCTGGACGGCGCGTTCGTCCTCGGGCGACCACTGGCGCAGCAGCCCCTGGTGCGGGTAGCGGCCGCGCGCCACCAGGTCGGCGACGGTGATGCCGTCGGGCGCGATGGAGGACTGCGGCAGCAGGCCCAGCGTCCTGGCGACCTTCTTCGCGGGCAGCCCGTGGATGGACTGCCCGTCCAGCAGCACCCGGCCGGCGCTCGGCTTCAGCATCCGGGACAGGGCCCGCAGCAGCGTGGACTTGCCGCAGGCGTTGGGGCCGACGATCACGGTGAACGAGTGGTCCGGGATCTCGACCGACAGGTTCTCCGCGATGACCCGCTGGTCGTAGCCGATGGTCACCGAGTCCGCGGTGAGGCGCTGCATGGTCGTACTCCGGGGGTGGGACGGACGGAGGGGGTCGGCGGGGTGGAGGAGGTCGGCGGGGCGGGGGCTCATATGCGTCCCGCCTTGCGTTCGGTGACCAGCAGCCACACCAGGTAGCAGCCGCCCAGGACGCCGGTGACGACGCCGACGGGCAGTTGCCGGTCGCCGAAGGCGTCGAGCGCGATCCAGTCGGCGACGAGCAGCAGCGCGGCGCCCATCACGGTGGCGGCCACCAGGTTGGGGCCGGTGGAGCGGGTGAGCCGGCGCGCCAGCTGGGGGGCGCTGAGCGAGACGAAGGCGATCGGTCCGGCGGCGGCCGTGGCGACGGCGACGAGCAGCACGGCGGAGCCCATGAGCAGCAGCCGTACGCGTTCGACGCGCACCCCGAGGGCGCAGGCGGCGTCGTCGCCCATCTCCATGACGCGCAGGGCCGGGCCGTGCCCGTACACCAGCGGCAGCAGCACGGCGCAGACGGCCAGCAGCGGCCAGACCTGCGCCCAGTCCCGGCCGTCGAGCGAGCCGGTCATCCAGACGACGGCCCGGGTGGCGTCGACCAGGTTCGCCTTGGTGATCAGGTACTGGGTGACGGCGGTCAGCATGGCCGCCGCGCCGATGCCGACCAGGACGAGCCGGAAACCGTGCACCCCGCGCTTCCAGGCCAGCAGGTAGACCGCGAGCCCGGTGACCAGGCCGCCGACGACCGCGCCGCCCGCGACGGCCGCCGCGCCGCCGTGGAAGAGGACGATGACGGTGAGCGCGCCGACGGTGGCGCCCTGGCCGAAGCCGAGCACGTCGGGGCTGCCGAGCGGGTTGCGGGAGATGGTCTGGAACACGGCGCCGCCGGCCCCGAGCGCGGCGCCGACCAGCAGGCCGACGAGCACGCGGGGCAGCCTGAGTTCGGTGACGATGAACTCCTGCTGGAACGTGCCGTGGCCGAAGAGGGTGGTCACGACCTCGCCGGGCGTCATCGAGAAGTCGCCGCTGCCGATGAGGACGACCGCGGCGCCCGCCGCGAGGGCGGCCAGCACCAGCACCACCACGGCCGCCCGCGGGTGCGTCCGGAACGAGTACCCGCCGGGCGTCCGAACGGCCCGCGCCGGCCGGACGGCACGGGCCGTCTCCTTCGTGGTCGTGGCGCTCACAGCTGGGACATCCTCTTGCGTCGTACGAGGTGGATGAAGACGGGCCCGCCGATCAGCGCGGTGACGATGCCGACCTGGAGTTCGGACGGCCGGGCGACGACCCGGCCGACCACGTCCGCGCCGAGCAGCAGGACCGGCGAGAGGACGGCCGCGTACGGCAGGATCCAGCGCAGGTCGGGGCCGGTGAGGGTGCGTACCAGGTGCGGGATCATCAGCCCGATGAAGACGATCGGCCCGCACGCGGCGGTCGCGGCCCCGCACAGCAGGGTGACGGCGAGCATCGCGAGGACGCGGGTCCGGGTGAGGTGGGCGCCGAGCGCCCTGGCCGTGTCGTCGCCCATCTCCAGGGCGTTCAGCGGGCGCGCGATCAACGCGGTGAGCAGGACGCCCAGCGCGATGAACGGCCACACCTTGCCGACCGTCGCGGTGTTCGCGGAGGCCAGCGAGCCGACCGTCCAGAACCGCAGCCGGTCCAGCGCAGCGGAGTCGAGCAGCTGTACGGCGTTGACGTAGCCGTAGAGCGCGGCCGTGACGGCCGTCCCGGCGAGCGCGAGCCGCACCGGGGTGGCGGCGCGGCTGCCGCCGAGGAAGTACACGGCCACCGACACGATCGCGGCGCCCGCGAAGGCGAACCACACGTAGCCGGTCAGCGAGGTGACGCCGAAGAAGCTGATGGCGGAGACGACGGCGGCCGAGGCGCCGGCGTTGACGCCGAGGATGCCCGGCTCGGCGAGCGGGTTGCGGGTCAGCGCCTGCATCACCGCCCCGGCCAGGCCGAGCGCGGCGCCGACGAGGAGGCCGAGCACGGTGCGGGGGACGCGCACGTCGCGGATGAGGACGTCGTCGCCGCTCCCCGCGTAGTGGAACAGGCCGTGCCACACGTCGGAGAGGGGCATCGCCTTGGCGCCGACCGCGATGGACGCGAGGCAGACGAGCACGAGAACGGCGACGGCCACCAGGAGCCCCGCCGCTCTCGCCGCGTGACGCCTGCGGGGAGCGGCGGCCGTTTCCGGCGCGGCTATCGGGCCGGAACGAGAATCCGGGGGGCTTTCAACCAACACGAGGTTAGGTTAGCCTACCCAACTTCCTCCTCCGGCCCGCCCTCCGTCCGCCGGGCCCTACAGCCCCAGCCGGGCCACGGCCTTCGCCGCGTCGAGGCCGCAGGCCCCGTCTCCGGCGTGCGTCCAGGCCGCCGCGCACAGGGCCCGCAGCCCGTCGAGCGCGTCCCCGCCGCCCTCCAGCACCAGCCGCCCGCCGGCCGCGCGGGCCGTCCAGCCGCCGCAGCCGAAGCCCTCGCCGTCGGCGGTCACCTCGGGCTGCCCGGTGAGCAGCCCGCGCAGGTCCGCGTCGATGTACGTGGGCCGGTGCTCGGGCACGGCGGTCACCAGCTGGGCGGCGTCCGTCACGCCGGTCAGCACCAGCAGCGAGTCGACCCCGCCGTTGAACGCGCCCTCGATGTCCGTGTCGAGCCGGTCGCCGACCACCAGCGGCCGTTCGGCCCCGGTGCGCAGCACGGTCTCGCGGTGCATCGGCGGCAGCGGCTTCCCGGCGACCTGCGGTTCGGCGCCGGTCGCGATCCGGACGACCTCGACGGCCGCCCCGTTGCCCGGCGCGATTCCGCGGGCGCTCGGAATCGTCCGGTCGGTGTTGGACGCGAACCACGGCAGCCCGCGGTTGATCGCGTACGAGGCCTCCGCGAACCGGCCCCATGCCAGTTCCGGCCCGCCGTACCCCTGCACCACGGCGACCGGGTCGTCGTCCGCCGACTCGACGGGGGTGAGGCCGCGTTCGCGCAGCGCGACGTGCAGCCCCTCGCCGCCGACGACGAGAACCCGCGCCCCGGCGGGGAGTTGGTCGGCGACGAGCCGGGCCACGGCCTGCGCCGAGGTGATGACGTCGCCGGGTTCGGCCGGGACGCCCAGTTCGGTCAGGTGCCGGGCCACCGCGGCCGGGGTGCGCAGCGCGTTGTTGGTGACGTACGCCAGGTGCATCCCGCCGTCCCGCGCGGTGCCGAGCGCGGCCACGGCGTGGTCGATCGCCGCTCCGCCCGCGTACACGACGCCGTCGAGGTCGAGCAGCGCCGTGTCGTACGCCTCGTTCAGCGGCGTGCCGCTGCCGCTCGGCCTGGTCCTGCTCGTCCCGCTCATGTTCCGCGCTCCTCATCGGCTGCTTCTCCCCCGATCATCGCGCATCCCCGTACCCCACATACGATGCGTGGATGAATACACGAGGCACCACGGACCGGGGACTGCGTCTGATTCCGTTCCGCGGGCTGCGGTACGTCCCCGAGCGGGTCGGCAGCCTCGCCGCGGTGACCTCTCCCCCGTACGACGTCGTCGTCCGCCCGGACGGGCTGCTGCACCTGGAGTCGGCGGACCCGTACAACATCGTCCGGCTGATCCTGCCGCAGGCCGACACGGTCGCCGCCCGCAACGCCCGGGCCGCCGCGACCCTGGACGGCTGGCTCGCCGAGGGCGTGCTCGCGCCGGACGCGGAGCCTTCCCTGTACGTGTACGAGCAGCGCGGCGACGGCATCCTGCAGCGGGGCGTCGTGGGCGCTCTCGCGCTCTCCGGTCCGGACGCGGGCGTCGTCCTCCCGCACGAGGACGTCATGGCCCATGTCGTCGAGGACCGGGCCGATCTGATGCGTGCCACGGCCGCCCATCTGGAGCCGCTGCTGCTGACGTACCGGGGCGACGGGGACGCCGCCACGGGCGCGACCGCCGTCGTCGAGCGGACCGTGGAGCGTCCGCCGCTGCTCGCGACGACGACCGAGGACGGCTTCCGCCACCGGCTGTGGGCGGTCACCGATCCCGGTGAACGTGCGGAGATCCAGGCGGACCTGATGCGGCATCAGGCGCTGATCGCGGACGGCCACCACCGCTGGGCCACTTACCTCCGGCTCCAGCGGGAGCACACGGACCCCGGTCCGTGGGACTACGGCCTGGTCCTGCTGGTCGACACGGCCCGCTACCCGCTCCGGGTGCGTGCCATCCACCGGCTGCTGCACGGGCTGCCGGTCGCCGACGCGGTGGCCGCGCTGTCCGGCCTGTTCCGGGTCCGTGAGGTGCCGGGGCCGCTTCCCCGCGCGCTGGAGGCGCTGGCGGAGGCGGCCGGCGGGGGCAACGCCTATCTCCTGGCGGGCGACGGCGGTTTCCATCTGGTCGACCGGCCCGACCCGGCGCTGCTCGCCGACGCGGTCCCGGCGGACCGGCCGGAGGCGTGGCGGACCCTGGACGCGACGGTGCTGCACGCGGCGCTGCTCGACCGGGTGTGGCGCATCCCGGACGACCCGGCGCACATCGCGTACATCCATGACACGGCGGCGGCCGTGGAGCAGGCCGAGCGGCGGGGTTCCACGGCGGTGCTGATGCATCCGGTGCGCGAGGAGCTGGTCCGGGACCTGGCCCGGCAGGGGGTCACGATGCCCCGCAAGTCGACGTCCTTCGGCCCGAAGCCGGCCACGGGTCTGGTGCTGCGCAGCCTGAACCTCGGCTGAGAGCCGCCGGCCCCGGAACGCAGAAGAGGGCGGCACCCGTCATGGGTGCCGCCCTCTTCTCGTGCGTTACGCCTTGGCCTGGCCGTCCTCGTCGGCGGCGGGCGCGACGGTGTCGCGGTCGGCGTCGTCCTCCTGCGCGCGGTCGGCGGCGGGCTCGCGGTCGGCGTCCTCGGCGGGCTCGCGGTCGGCGTCCTCGTCGTGCTCGTCGCCGTCCTCGTCCAGGGCGTCGACGAACTCGACGCCGTCCAGCTCGGCGAGGCGGTCCGAGGCGTCGGTGGAGCCGTCCTTGTCGGACTCCAGCGCCTTGCCGAACCACTCGCGGGCCTCGTCCTCGCGGCCCGCTTCGAGCAGCGCGTCGGCGTAGGCGTACCGCAGGCGCGGGGTCCAGGCGTGCACGGCGCTGGAGGCCAGTTCGGGGCTCTGCAGCGTCACGATGGCGGCGTCGAGCTGCCCCATGTCGCGGCGGGCGCCGGCGGCCACGAGACGCATCTCGACCTGTCCGGCCTTGTCGAGCTTCTGCACCTCGGGCTCACCGGCCATCGCCAGGGCCTTCTCGGGCCGGCCCAGGCCGCGCTCGCAGTCCGCCATGACCGGCCACAGCTCCACGGAGCCGGTCATCCGCCGGGACGCCCGGAACTCGGCCAGCGCCTCGGCGTACCGCTGGGTCGCGTACGCGGCGAAGCCGGCGGCCTCGCGGACGGCGGCGACACGCGAGGCGAGCCGCAGGGCCACGCGCGAGTACCCGTACGCTTCCTCGGGCTCCTCGTCGATGAGCCGGGCCACCATGACGAGGTTGCGCGCCACGTCCTCGGCCAGCGTCTTCGGCAGGCTCTGCAGCTCCTGCCGGACGTCCTGGTCGATCTCGTGGCCGGTGACGTCGTCGGGGATGGGCAGCCGCTTGATGGGCTCGCGGTCGCGGTCGTCGCGGCGCTCGTAGCCGCCCGGCCGGCCACCCCGGTCGTCCCGGCCCCGGTACCCGCCGCGGTCGCGGTCGTCCCGCTGGCCGCGGTAGCCGCCGCCCCGGTTGTCGTCCCGGCGGGGGCCGCGGTCACGGTCCCGGTCGCGGTCGTCACGGCGGAAGCCGCCGGAGGGGCGGTCGTCGCGACGGAAGCCACCGCCACGGTTGTCGTCATCCCGGCGCGGACCACGGGGCCGGTCGTCACGGCGGTCGTCACGCCGGTCGTCGCGGCGCTCGAAGCCCCCGGGACGCCCGCCCCGGTCGTCGTCACGGCGCGGACCACGGTCGCGGTCGTCGCGACGGAAGCCGCCACCGTACGAGCCACCACGGTTGTCGTCGCGCCGGTCGTCACGGCGCTCGAAGCCGCCGGGACGCCCGCCCCGGTCGTCGTCACGACGGGGAGCACGGTCGTCGCGGCGGAACCCGCCGCCGGAGTTGCCGCCACGGTCGTCGCGGCGGAAGCCGCCGGAGGGGCGGTCGTCGCGACGGAAGCCACCACCACGGTTGTCATCGTCCCGGCGCGGACCACGGGGCCGGTCATCGCGGCGCTCGAAGCCGCCGGGCCGGCCGCCCCGGTCGTCGTCGCGACGGGGAGCGCGGTCGTCGCGGCGGAACCCGCCACCACGGTTGTCGTAGCCGCCACCCCGGTCATCACGACGGAACCCACCGCCGCCGGAATTGCCACCCCGGTCATCGCGGCGGAAGCCGCCGCCGGAGCTGCCGCCACGGTCGTCACGGCGGAAGCCGCCACCGGAGGGGCGGTCGTCGCGACGGAACCCACCACCACGGTTGTCATCGTCCCGGCGCGGACCGCGCGGCCTGTCATCGCGGCGGTCGTCACGCCGGTCATCGCGGCGCTCGAAGCCCCCGGGTCGGCCGCCCCGGTCGTCGTCACGGCGCGGAGCACGGTCGTCGCGACGGAAGCCACCACCACGGTTGTCGTAGCCGCCACCCCGGTCATCACGACGGAACCCACCGCCGGAGCTGCCCCCACGGTCGTCACGGCGGAAGCCGCCACCTCCGTAGGAACCACCCCGGTTGTCGTCCCGACGCGGGCCCCGCTCGCGGTCCCGGTCGCCGCGGCGGAAGCCGCCCCCCGCCGGCCGACTGTCGTCGCGGCGGTATCCACCGCGGTCGTTGTCCCGGCGCGGAGCGCGCGAACGGTCGTCGCGGCCGCCGCCGAAGCCGCCCCGGTCACCGCCGTCCCGGCGACGCGGCTCGCGCTCCGAACGATCGTCGGGAGAGTTGGTGGACATGGGTGTGGCTCCTGTCATCGGGTACTACAGACATTCTCGCGCAGCCGGTCACCCGACGCGCTTCGGGCAAAACAAAAGGACCCTTGGTCCCAGCGCTGAACGCTGGGACCAAGGGTCCTTCAAAAATTGTTCGGCGGCGTCCTACTCTCCCACAGGGTCCCCCCTGCAGTACCATCGGCGCTGAAAGGCTTAGCTTCCGGGTTCGGAATGTAACCGGGCGTTTCCCTAACGCAATGACCACCGAAACACTATCGGCCACCCCGCAGTGAAGCGGAGTATCGGCACTTAGCGAACAAGCACACTTTTTAATTAATGAGTGACGTTGTTCAACCAGCACGACTGTTCGTGGCCTGGGAACAACACAGTGGACGCGAGCAACTGAGGACAAGCCCTCGGCCTATTAGTACCAGTCAGCTCCACCCGTTACCGGGCTTCCACATCTGGCCTATCAACCCAGTCGTCTACTGGGAGCCTTAACCAATCAA
>NZ_JAKRGC010000172.1 GCF_022347745.1 Streptomyces sp. OfavH-34-F | reverse complement strand
GGCGGCCCCAAGACCCCGCAGGGCGGCAGGGGCGGCGCGAAGGGCGGCCCCCGGCGCGGCCCGTACGGCGCCCCGGCGCGCCCGCGCGAGCTGGACGCGAAGATCGAGCAGCGCAACCGCGACCGGTACGCGAACAAGCCCGAGATCAAGACCCCCAAGACGCACCCGGGCGCCGAGCAGGAGGGCGAGCGGCTGCAGAAGGTGCTCGCCCGGGCCGGCATGGGCTCGCGCCGCGCCTGCGAGGAGCTGATCGACCAGGGCAGGGTCGAGGTGAACGGCGAGATCGTCATCGAGCAGGGCATGCGCGTCGACGTGCACAAGGACGAGATCAAGGTGGACGGGCTGACCGTCGCCACCCAGTCCTACCTGTTCTTCGCGCTGAACAAGCCGGCCGGTGTCGTCGCCTCGATGGAGGACCCGGACGGGCGCCAGTGCCTCGGCGACTACGTCACCAACCGCGAGACGCGCCTCTTCCACGTCGGCCGGCTGGACACCGAGACCGAGGGCATCATCATGCTCACCAACCACGGCGAGCTGGCCCACCGTCTCACCCACCCCAAGTACGGCGTGAAGAAGACGTACCTGGCGGCCATCCAGGGCCCGCTCCCGCGCGACCTGGGCAAGCGGCTCAAGGACGGCATCCAGCTGGAGGACGGCTACGCGCGCGCCGACCACTTCCGGGTCGTGGAGAACACCGGCAAGAACTACCTGGTCGAGGTCACGCTGCACGAGGGCCGCAAGCACATCGTGCGCCGGATGCTGGCCGAGGCGGGCTTCCCGGTGGAGCGGCTGGTGCGCACGGGCTTCGGCCCGATCGCGCTGGGCGACCAGAAGTCGGGCTGGCTGCGCCGGCTCACCAACACCGAGGTGGGCATGCTGATGCGCGAGGTCGGTCTCTGACCCGTCCCACCCGAAGGCCCGCGGCCGGTTCCGCCCCCGGAATTCTCCGGAAGGAACCGGCCGCGGGCCTTTCGCATGCCCCGCCGACCCTTTATAGTCACAGTGACCATTAAGGAGGCGGGCGTGAGTCTCGCGGACATACTCGAACCCCTGCAGCAGCCGTTGGTGACGGTCCTGGACACCCCGGTGAGCTGGACCGAGGTGCTGGGCTTCGGCAGCGGCGCGCTGTGCGTCTGGCTCGTGGCCCGCCAGCACCTCGCCAACTGGCCGATCGGCATCGCCAACAACCTCTTCTTCATCCTGCTGTTCAGCCAGTCCGGCCTGTACGCCGACGCCGGACTCCAGATCGTCTTCATCGCCCTCGCCGCGTACGGCTGGTGGACCTGGACCCACGGGGGTGGACCAGGGACCGACGGGCTGCCGGTGCGGCGCACCACACGCGCCGAGTGGACCGGGCTGCTCGCGGCGGGGGCGGTGGGGACCGCGGCGCTGACGGTCCTGCTCGACCGGGCCACCGACTCGACCGTGCCGTTCTGGGACGCCCTGACCACCGCGCTCTCGCTCGCGGCGACCTACGGGCAGTGCCGCAAGCTCGTCGAGTCCTGGTGGCTGTGGATCGCCGCCGACGTGGTCTACATCCCGCTCTACGCGTACAAGGAGCTGTACCTGACCTCGCTGCTGTACATCGGCTTCCTGACGCTGTGCCTGGCCGGGCTGCGCAACTGGAGCCGGGACCTGGCCGCGACCGACCCGCGCACCGCGAAGGCCCTGGCATGAAGCGCTACCCGCACGGACTCGTGCTCGGCAAGTTCTACCCGCCGCACGCCGGCCACCACCACCTCGTCCGCACCGCCGCCGCCCGCTGCGAACGGCTCACCGTCCTCGTCTGTGCCGCGTCCGTGGAGTCCGTCCCGCTCGCCGACCGCGTCGCCTGGATGCGGGAGGCGCACCCGGACGTGACGGTGACCGGCACCATGGACGACATCCGCATGGACCTCCACGACCCGGCGATCTGGGACGCCCACATGGCGGTCTTCACCGCCGCCGTCCCGGACCGGGTGGACGCCGTCTTCACCTCGGAGCCGTACGGGGACGAGCTGGCCCGCCGCTTCGGCGCCGCGTCCGTCTGCGTCGACCCCGGGCGCACCGCCCACCCGGTCTCCGGCACCGCCGTCCGCGCGGACCCGGTCGCCACCTGGGACTTCCTCGAAGCACCGGTCCGGGCGGCGCTCGCCCGCCGCGTCGTCGTCCTCGGCGCGGAGTCCACCGGCACCACCACGCTGGCCCGCGCGCTCGCCGCCCACTACCGCCGGCGCGGCGGCGTCTGGGCGCACACCGGGTACGTCGCCGAGTACGGGCGCGAGTTCAGCGAACGGAAGCTGGCCGAACTGCGCGAGAAGTGGCCCCGCGCCCAGTGGGAGGACGTCACCCTGTCCACCCACGACTTCCCGCACATCGCCGAGACCCAGAACGCCCGCGAGGAGGAGGCCGCCCGCACCGGCTCCCCGGTGCTGTTCTGCGACACGGACTCCTTCGCCACCACCGTGTGGCACGAGCGGTACGTCGGCGGCCGCAACCCCCTCGTCGAGCGGATCGCCGACCGGGCCCGCCACCACCTGTGGCTGCTCACCGACCACGAGGGCGTCGCCTTCGAGGACGACGGACTGCGTGACGGCGAGGAACTGCGCCCCTGGATGACCGACCGGTTCCGGGCCGAACTCACCCGCACCGGCCGCCCGTTCATCGAGGTGACCGGCAGCCACGAGACCCGGCTCGCCCGCGCGGTCGAGGCCGTGGACGCGCTGCTCGCCGAGGGCTGGCACTTCACCGCACCCCTCCCGGAGCACCGATGAGCGCCACCGCCCCCGAGGGCTACGACCCGCACGCCTTCGAGCCGTTCGCGGTCACCGTCGATCTCGCGGTGTTCACCGTCCGCGCGTCCCGGCTGCACGTCCTGCTCGTCGAACGGGGCGCCGAACCGTACCGGGGCCACTGGGCGCTGCCCGGTGGCTTCCTGCTGCCCCGCGAGTCCGCCGCGGCGGCCGCCCGCCGCGAGCTGGCCGAGGAGACCGGGCTCGGCGCCGACACGGTCTGCGGCCTCCACCTGGAACAGCTGCGCACCTACAGCGACCCGGACCGCGATCCCAGGATGCGCGTGGTCTCCGTCGCCCACACCGCGCTCCTGCCCGACCTGCCCGAACCGCGCGGCGGCGGCGACGCGGCGGGCGCCCGCTGGTGGGACGCCGACCGCACCGGCCCGCTCGCCTTCGACCACGACCGCATCCTGGCCGACGCCCGCGAACGCGTCGGCGCCAAGCTCGAATACACCTGCCTGGCCACCGCGTTCTGCCCGCCGCACTTCACCCTCGGCGAGCTCCAGCAGGTCTACGAGACGGTCTGGGGCGTGGAGCTGGACCGCCCCAACTTCCGCCGCAAGGTCCTCGCCACACCGGGCTTCGTCCGGCCCGTGGAAGGGGCCCCGCGCCGCACCGGCGGCCGCGGCAAACCCGCCGCCCTCTACCGGGCGGGCGACGCCACCACCCTGCACCCCCCGCTGCTGCGACCGGAAGGACGCGAGAAGTGACCACCACCCGCACGAAGCAGGCCGCCACCGGCTCCCTCACCGGCCTCGCCCTGGGCGACGCCCTGGGCTTCCCCACCGAGTTCAACGACGTACCGTCGATCCTCGCCAAGTGCGGGCCCTGGCGCGGGATGGAGCTGCCGCAGCGGGCCTTCGTCAGCGACGACACCCAGATGACCCTCGCCATGGGCCGGGGGCTGCGCACCGCCATGGACCGCGGCCCGCTCACCGGGGCGCGGCTGGCCCGCCCGGTGCGCGAGGAGTTCGTCGACTGGTACCACTCGCCCGACAACAACCGCGCCCCCGGCCGCACCTGCCTGGAGGCCTGCCACCTCCTCGACGGCGACCGGCCCTGGCAGGAGGCCAGCCGGACCGGCTCCAAGGGCTGCGGCGCCAACATGCGCGTCGCCCCCGTCGCCCTCGCCCCCGGCCTCGACGCCGAACAGCGCTCCGGGGCCGCCCAGCTCCAGTCCGCGCTCACCCACGGCCACCCGACGGCGCTCGCCGCCTCCGACCTCACCGCCCACGCCGTGTACCTGCTCGCGCAGGGCGCCGAACCCCTCGGCCTGGTCGGCCGCCTGCGCTCCTACGCGTACGAGAACCGCGAGCGCTACCTCGACCGCTGGCTCGGCGACCTGTGGCGCCACGCCCACGACGACTCGCCCGAGGCGTTCATCAGCCGGGGCTGGGACGAGTGCCTGGCCGCTCTGGAGACCGTCCGGGAGGCGCTGCGCAGCCCCTCCCCGGAGACCGACCCGTGCGAGCGGACCGGGGACGGCTGGATCGCCGAGGAGGCGTTCGCCACCGCCCTGCACTGCTTCCTCCTCTTCCCGGACGAGCCCGTCACCGCTCTGCGCCGGGCCGCCTGCACCCGGGGCGACTCGGACTCCATCGCCTGCCTCACCGGCGCCCTGGCCGGCGCCCACCTCGGCGCCGGCGCCTGGCCCACCGCGTGGGTGGACCGCATCGAGTACCGGGCCGACCTGCTGGCCCTCGGAACGCTCTGGGACGCTTGAGCCATGACCCCGTACCCCGCGCGCCTGCGAGAGGCCGGCCTCCCGGTCACCGACCTCGGCCCGGTCCTCGCCGGGGAACGCCACCCGCTGCTGTTCGCCACGGTCTCCGGCGCGCACCTGTACGGATTCCCGTCCCGGGACTCGGACGTCGACATGCGCGGGGTCCATCTGCTGCCCGCCGAGGACCTCGTCGGGCTGCGGGAACCCGAGGAGACCCGCTCGCGGATGTGGGACCGGGACGGCGTCGAGATGGACCTCGTCACGCACGACCTGCGCAAGTTCGTCCGGCTGATGCTGAAGCCCAACGGCTACGTGCTGGAACAGCTGCTCTCCCCGCTGGTCGTGCACACCACCCCGCTCCACGCCGAACTGGTGGCCCTCGCCCCGCAGGTCCTCACCCGCAACCACGCCCACCACTACCGGGGCTTCGCCACCACCCAGTGGCGCCTCTTCGAGCGGACCGGTGAACTCAAGCCGCTCCTGTACACCTTCCGGGCGCTGCTCACCGGCGTCCACCTGATGCGCGACGGCGAGGTGCTGGCCCATCTGCCGACGCTCCTCGCGCGCGTGGACGCGCCCGGCTACCTGCCCGGCCTGATCGCGGCCAAGGCGGAGGCCGAGCACGGGGGAGCCGACGGCGTCGACGCGACGGCGGTGCGCCGGGACGTCGAGGCGCTGCACGGGGTCCTCGACGCGGCGCAGGAGGCGTCCCCGCTCCCGGACCGCCCCGGCGGCTTCGACGCGCTCCACGCGCTCGTGGTGCGCGCCCGGCTCTCAGCCCGCTGACGCCAGCGCCGACGCCCGGCGGACGCGGATCAGGAAGTCCTCCACCCGCGCCCGGTCCGGCTCGGGCGGCAGCGGCGAGGAGGCGATCGCCGCGTCGTTCCCGGCCGCCAGGCGGGTCATGCGGCGTTCCACCTCCGGCCAGGGGACCTCGCCCCGCTTGACCGCCAGCAGCTCCTCGCGGGCCTCGCCCACCCCGATGTCCAGGACCCCGGTGCGCAGCAGGTCCCGGCAGCTCGCCAGCAGGCGCAGCAGATGCATGGCGTGCTTCCAGCGCGGCACGCCGTACCGCCGGACGTCCGCCTCCAGCTTCCGGCGCTGCGCCACCGCGTAGCGGACGAACGAGTCGTGGGCCCGCAGCGAGAGGAAGGCGCCGCGCAGCGCCAGCAGTTCGCGGCCGGTGGCGTCCGCGTGGTCCACCAGCGGCGAGTGCAGGCACTCCAGCACATTGGGGTTGGCGCGCAGAGCCAGCTCGCAGAAGCGCTCCAGCTCCCAGGAGAACTGCTCCTCGGCCGGGCCCTCGACATGCGTGGGCGGCTTCTCGAAGCGCCAGAACATCGGCGTCGGCGCCACGAACACGCCCCGCCGGTCGGTGTCGCTGTCCTCCGTGGCCAGACCGAAGGCGCGCGACCCCATCACACAGGAGTAGACCGTGTGCCGGCGCACCAGTTCCTCGTCGGTCGGAGCGATCATGCCGGGAGCGTACGCCAGAGCCCCGTACCGGCGCGTCTCATAAAAAGGGCGCCCCGGCGCGCGCCCCCGCCGCCCCTCTACGCTGATCACAAGCGCCCGAAGCGGTACGGACAAGCAAGGAGCACGACGTGGCGGTACGAGCGGTCCGCGGAGCCGTCCAGCTGGAACGGGACGAGGCGGGGCACATGGACGAGCAGGTCAGCGCCCTGCTCACCGCCGTCCTGGAACGGAACGAACTCGTCGCGGACGACCTGATCAGCGTCTGGTTCACGGCCACGCCCGACCTGCACAGCGACTTCCCGGCCGCCGCGGCGCGCGGCCTCGGCATCGTCGACGTCCCGTTGATCTGCGCCCAGGAACTGGACATCGAGGGCGCCATGCCCCGGGTCGTGCGCGTCCTCGCCCACGTCGAGACCTATCTGTCCAAGGCCGAGATCAACCACGTCTACCTCGGCGCCACCGCCGCCCTGCGCAAGGACATCGCCCAGTGAGAAGCGCCGTCGTCATCGGTACCGGCCTCGTCGGCACCTCCGCCGCCCTGGCCCTCGCGAGCCGGGGCATCGCCGTCCACCTCGTGGACCACGACCCCGCGTCGGCCAGGACCGCCGCCGCCCTCGGCGCCGGCACGGACGCCCCGCCCGAGGGCCGCGTGGACCTCGCCGTCGTCGCCGTACCGCCCGCCCACACCGCCACCGTGCTCGCCGCCGCCATGCGCGACGGAGTCGCCCGGGGCTACCTCGACGTCGCCAGCGTGAAGGGCGGCCCGCGCCGCGAGCTGGAGGCGCTGGGAGCCGACCTCACCGCCTACATCGGCACCCACCCCATGGCCGGCAAGGAGCGCTCCGGGCCGCTCGCCGCCACCGCCGACCTGTTCGAGGGCCGCCCCTGGGTCCTCACCCCGACCCCGGGCACCGACACCGAGGTCCTCAACCTCGCCCTGGAACTGGTCGCGCTGTGCCGCGCCGTGCCGGTCGTCATGGACGCCGACGCCCACGACCGGGCCGTCGCCCTCGTCTCGCACACCCCGCAGCTGATCTCCTCCATGGTCGCCGCCCGGCTGGAGCACGCCGACGAGACCGCGGTACGCCTGTGCGGGCAGGGCATCAGGGACGTCACCCGCATCGCGGCCTCCGACCCGGGGATGTGGGTGGAGATCCTGGCCGCCAACCCGGGCCCGGTCGCCGACGTCCTGGCCGGGGTCGCCGCCGACCTGACGGAGACCGTCGCGGCGCTGCGGGGCCTCCAGTCCGACGACGACGGCGAGCGGCGCGCCGGCACCGAGGGCATCCGCTCCGTGCTGAGCCGGGGCAACGCCGGACGCGTCCGGGTGCCCGGCAAGCACGGCGCCGCCCCCGCCGCGTACGAGGTCGTGGCCGTCCTCATCAGCGACCGGCCCGGCGAGCTGGCCGGGATCTTCGCCGACGCGGGCAGGTCCGGCATCAACATCGAGGACGTGCGCATCGAGCACGCCACCGGCCAGCAGGCCGGGCTCGTCCAGCTCATGGTCGAACCCAGCGCCGCCCCCGCCCTGGCCACCGCGCTGCGCGACCGGGGCTGGTCGATCCGGCAGTAGCCCCCGCCCTGCCCGCACCCTGCCCGCGCCCCGCCCGCCCTGCCCTGCCCGCTGCCCGGCCTGCCCGTCGCCCGCGCCCCGGTCGCACAGTTGTCCACAGGGGTGGTCGGACCCGTCCCGGCACTCGGTAACCTTGTGCGGGGCGGGTTCACGCGTCCCGTCCAGCCCGCCCCGAGCACCAGGAAGGTGTCCACCACCGTGGAAACCGTAAGCGCCGCCGTCCGGACCGCCCCGGCCGCCGTGGTCGTCGCCATCGACGGCCCCTCCGGCACCGGCAAGTCCAGCACCTCCAAGGCCGTCGCCGCCCAGCTCGGCCTCAGCTACCTGGACACCGGCGCCCAGTACCGCGCCATCACCTGGTGGATGCTGAACAACGGCGTCGACGTGCACGACGCGGCCCAGGTCGCGACCGCCGCGGGCAAGCCGGTGATCGTCTCGGGCACCGACCCCGCCGCCCCCACGATCACCGTCGACGGCGAGGACGCCTCCGGCCCGATCCGCACCCAGGAGGTCACCTCCAAGGTCAGCGCCGTCAGCGCCGTCCCCGAGGTGCGCACCCGGATCACCGAACTGCAGCGCGCCATCGCCGCCGGCGCGGAGAAGGGCATCGTGGTCGAGGGCCGCGACATCGGCACCACCGTGCTGCCCGACGCCGACCTCAAGATCTTCCTCACCGCGTCGCCGGAGGCCCGTGCCGCCCGCCGCAGCGGCGAGGTCAAGGGCTCCGATCTCGCCGCCACCAAGGAGGCGCTGATCAAGCGGGACGCCGCGGACTCCGGCCGCAAGACCTCGCCGCTCGCCAAGGCGGACGACGCCGTCGAGGTGGACACCACCGAGCTGACGCTCCAGCAGGTCATCGAGTGCGTCGTCACCCTCGTCGGGGAGACGCGGGCCGCGAAGTGACCGACGCCACGGGCACGCCCTCGCCGCGCGGCGCGGCGCTCGGGCGCGGCATCGGAATCGGGCTGATGTACGGGCTCTTCAAGCCCCGTGTCCTCGGCGCCTGGCGGGTTCCCGCCGCCGGACCCGTCATACTCGCGGTGAACCACTCGCACAACATCGACGGGCCGATGCTGATGGGCACCGCGCCCCGGCCCGTCCACTTCCTGATCAAGAAGGAGGCGTTCGTCGGTCCCCTGGACCCGTTCCTGCACGGAATCGGCCAGATCGAGGTGGACCGCTCGACCGCCGACCGCACCGCCATCACCCGCGCGCTCGGCGTGCTGGAGAGCGGCGGGGTGCTCGGGATATTCCCCGAGGGCACCAGGGGCGACGGAGACTTCGCCTCGCTGCGCGCCGGACTCGCGTACTTCGCGCTGCGCGGCGGGGCGCCGATCGTGCCCGTGGCCGTCCTGGGAAGCACCGAGCGCCGCGGCAGGTTGATATCGGCACTGCCGCCGCTGCGCAGCCGCGTGGACATCGTCTTCGGAGAGGCCTTCGAAGCCCTGGAAGGGGCGCGAAGCTCCCGCGAGGGTGGTGGCGGGCGACGGGTGGGCGGCAGTGGCAGGCGTACGCGCAAGGCGCTGGACGAGGCCACGCTGCGCATCCAGGACCGGCTGACCGGCCACCTGGAGCACGCCGGGCGCCTCACCGGGCGCACCGGGTAAGACTTGAGTAGTGGACCGCGCGCTGCGTGGTCCATCGATGATGATGCAAAGAGGAACGGACTTCATGAACGACCAGATTCACTCCGGCGGCTCGGACCACGAGCACGGAGAGCTTGGCGATGCCGAGTACGCGGAGTTCATGGAGCTCGCCGCGCAGGAGGGGTTCGACCCGGAGGAGGTCGAGGGCGCCCTGGACGAGGCCGGTCACGGACCGCTGCCCGTCCTCGCCGTCGTCGGCCGCCCCAACGTCGGCAAGTCGACCCTGGTGAACCGGATCATCGGCCGCCGCGAGGCCGTCGTGCAGGACAAGCCGGGCGTCACCCGCGACCGCGTCACCTACGAGGCGGAGTGGGCGGGCCGCCGCTTCAAGGTCGTCGACACCGGCGGCTGGGAGCAGGACGTCCTCGGCCTGGACGCCTCCGTCGCCGCCCAGGCGGAGTACGCGATCGAGACGGCCGACGCGGTCGTCTTCGTGGTGGACTCCACCGTCGGCGCCACCGACACCGACGAGGCCGTCGTCAAGCTGCTGCGCCGGGCCGGCAAGCCCGTGGTGCTCTGCGCCAACAAGGTGGACGGCCAGAGCGGCGAGGCGGACGCCACCGCCCTGTGGTCGCTCGGCCTCGGCGAGCCCCACCCGGTCTCCTCGCTGCACGGCCGCGGCACCGGCGACATGCTGGACGCCGTCCTGGAGGCGCTGCCCGAGGCCCCGCCGCAGTCCTTCGGCACCGCGACCGGCGGCCCGCGCCGCATCGCGCTCATCGGCCGCCCCAACGTCGGCAAGTCCTCGCTGCTCAACAAGGTGGCCAACGAGGAGCGCGTCGTCGTCAACGAGCTGGCCGGCACCACCCGCGACCCGGTGGACGAGCTGATCGAGCTGGGCGGCGTCACCTGGAAGTTCATCGACACGGCCGGCATCCGCCGCCGGGTCCACCTCCAGGAGGGCGCGGACTACTACGCCTCGCTGCGCACCGCCGCCGCCCTGGAGAAGGCCGAGGTCGCGGTCATCCTGATCGACTCCAGCGAGACGATCAGCGTCCAGGACCAGCGCATCGTCACCATGGCCGTGGAGGCGGGCCGCGCCGTCGTGCTCGCCTTCAACAAGTGGGACACGCTGGACGAGGAGCGCCGCTACTACCTGGAGCGCGAGATCGAGACGGAGCTGGCGCAGGTCGCCTGGGCCCCCCGGGTCAACGTCTCCGCCCGCACCGGCCGCCACATGGAGAAGCTGGTCCCGGCGATCGAGACCGCGCTGGAGGGCTGGGAGACCCGCGTCCCGACCGGCCGCCTCAACGCCTTCCTGGGCGAGATCGTCGCCGCCCACCCGCACCCGGTCCGGGGCGGCAAGCAGCCCCGCATCCTGTTCGGCACCCAGGCGGGTACCAAGCCGCCGCGCTTCGTCCTCTTCGCCTCCGGCTTCCTGGAGCACGGCTACCGGCGGTTCGTGGAGCGCCGGCTGCGCGAGGAGTTCGGCTTCGAGGGCACCCCGATCCACATCTCGGTGCGCGTCCGCGAGAAGCGCGGCCGCAAGAAGTAGGCGCCAGGGGCATACGTACGGCGCAGCCCCGGACCGCACGGCGACCGTGCGGTCCGGGGCTGCGCCGTGTCCGTACGGTCAGACGTCCCGCGAGCCGGGCGGCAGCGCCGCGGGCCGGGCGTGCCCGGCGTGCCGTCCCACCCGCTGCCAGCCGCCGAGGCCGCGCAGCGGGGCGCGCGAGCCGGGCAGGCCGGTGGAAAGGGCCTGGAGGCCCAGACTCTCCTCGCCGGTCCTGTCCCCCGGGAGCGCCCGGAACGAGCGGCGGTACTCGGAGTACAGCGCGTCGTAGATCGGGGTGGGGGACGGGCCGCCCGAGGGCTCCATCGAGGGACGCATGGCGGGGATGGGGCCCTGGCGCTGGTGGGAGGGGTCGTATGAGTGCACGTAGGGGCCAACGACCTCGTCGGCCGTCGGATGCGGTCCCGCCGGAGAAACACCCGTCGGGAAGACATCTGTTCGCCGTTGTCGGCGCGGGAGCGCCGGCACGGTCAGGTCCCGGCCAGCGGCATGGCGGCGGCGACCAGGAGCCCGGCGGCCGAGGCCTTCTCCAGCGCCTCGCGCAGCAGGTCCTCGCGGGGCTGCTGGCCGATGGAGCCCGCCGGGGCGGCGTAGACGAGGACGGTCTGCGACTTGTTGACGGCGGTCCGCCAGCCCTCGGTGACCTGGAGCGGCGCGTGCGCCTGCCACCAGGCGACCGGGGAGCCGCCCCCCGTACCCGGCTGGAGCACGGCGTGCAGCTGGCCCATGGCGAGCAGGATCGACCAGCCGTGCAGCACCTCCGGCACCTGCTCCATGCGGTGGACCGGCTGGAAGCCCTGCTCCAGGAGGAGCTGGAGGAACTGGTCGCCGTCCCGGCCGTCCGTGCCCGGGCGGGCGATGGCGCCGGTCGGCTCCACGACCAGGGCCGGGTGCAGTTCGTCGTCGATCAGGACGAGGCCGCTGGTGATGCCGAGCACGGCCTGTTCGGGCACGACCCGCTCCGGTTCGCCCCGGTCGCCGCCGGTGATGCTGCGGACGGCGCCCTGGAGCTGCTCCTCGGCGACCTGGACGACCTGCGAGGGGATGCAGCTGGCGTGCGCGAAGGCGAGCACGGCGGTCTCGTCGCCGACGAAGAGCACGGTGCTGGTGCGCTCCTGCTCGGAGTCGCCGGGGGTGCGGCAGGAGGTGCAGTCGTAGCTGCCGGGGGCGTTGTCGCCGACGAGCAGCCGGTCGGCTTCGGCGTCGCCGATCTCGGCGCGTACGTCCTCGCTGACATCGAGCATGCGCGGCACGGGTGGCTCCTCGAACTCGGTACGTGCGCCGGGCGGTTCCCGGCTCAGTGATGACAACGGGCGAGCCGCTGCCGGGGTCACGCCGCGAGACGTACGGAATCGGGCCGGGGGGCGTGCGGAGCGCGCGGGCGGCGCGGGGCGGCCGGGGCGCGACGGGCCCTGCGGAGGGGGACGGAATGCGGGGGAGCGGGTTGTCCGCTATACGGTCGCCGGCGGGTGTCCCGGCCCCCGGGGAGACGGCTGTGCCGGCCCTTTCGGATAAGGGCGCCATAAGGGAAGGTTAAATACCGGCGAAGGGGGCCTTTGCGCCACGCTTTCCGGTCCGGAATTCCGTGGCACCGGAAGGCGGAAATCCGCTCCGTTTCCCGCCCCGGCCCCGCCGGTCGGATGATCGTTTACGAGGCTGTGCGATTACTGTGCGTCCAGTTGTGAATCGCTCGTTCGAGTGAAGGAGCCCGAGGGGAACACGTGTCGTGATCCTGTGACACAAGCGTGACCGGTGAGGGACGTGAAGGTGCCGTGCGACCGCGCGCGGCCCCGGCTACCGCCCCCGCTCCCGGCCGCCTACGGTGAAGGTATGGCACCCGTACCGACCCCTCCCGCCCAGCCCGACGACGCCACCGGCGCGTACGTGGGCCTCCCCGCCGAGACCGCCGAGCAGCGGGCCCGCGAGCACGGCTGGTCCACCGTCCGCTCCCTCGCGCCGGGCACGTTCGTCACCATGGAGTTCCAGGCGGGCCGGATCAACTTCGAGGTCGACGGCGGCGTCGTCCGGCGCTGCTGGACCGGCTGACCCGCCCGCGCCCCCCGATACGCGAAGGGCCCCGGCCGTGTGTGGCCGGGGCCCTTCGGGGCGTACGGGAGGGGCGTCAGCCGCCGGCGACCGGGCGGGCCGGAGCCGTACCGCCGCGCGGGGCGCGGTCCGCGTGCGGCGGGCGGCGG
>NZ_JAKRGC010000171.1 GCF_022347745.1 Streptomyces sp. OfavH-34-F | reverse complement strand
TGCGCCCACAGGGCCTGCTCGGCGAACGCGTCGCGGCCAGGGCGTGATACGGATGACCACCGCACCCCTCCCGCCCCCCGCCCCGGCCCCGCGCGCCGGGCCCCGCGACCCCTCCAGGAGGTTCCCCGATGACCGACATCATGTGGGACGCCGAGATCTACGAGAAGGCCGCCGACGCCGTACCGCCCGCGTCGGACACCGCGCACCCCCCGCTCGCCGACCCCCGCCAACTCCGCAACGCCCTCGGCAACTTCGCCACCGGCGTCGTGGTCCTCACCTACCGCGTGGGCACCACCCACTACGGCGTCACCGTGAACTCCTTCACCTCGGTCTCCCTGGACCCGCCCCTGGTCCTGGTGTCCATGCAGCGCACCTCACGCGCCCTCAACCACCTGCTGGAACGGCCCTTCGCGGTCAACGTCCTCGGCGACAACCAACTCGACACCGCACTCCACTTCGCGGGCCGGCCCCAGGACCGCCCCATCGACTGGATCACGGACGGCCCCGCACCCCGCATCGGCGGCTCACCCGCCTACTTCCAGTGCACCCCCTGGGCCGCCAACGACGGCGGCGACCACGTCCTGGTACTCGGCCGGGTGACGGCCCACGGCCAGCAGGACGACGCCCGCCCCCTGCTCTTCTACCGCGGCCAGTGGAGCGCGCTGGCCCAGGAAACCGAAGCCGGCACCGAGAACGGCGCCCGGTCCGAAAGGAACCGACCGTGACCAGCCCCACCCCTCCCGCCGACACCACCGCCCTCCTGGCACGACTGGACACCATCCGCCCCCTCCTGCTGAGCGAGGCCCCCGACAGCGAACGGCTGCGCCGCCCCACACCGGCGGTCCAGGACGCCCTGCGCGACAGCGGAATCCTCGAACTGACCGTCCCCGCCGAACTCGGCGGCCTGGACGCCTCCCCCCTCCAGATCCTGGAAGTCATGGAGAAGCTGTCCCACACGGACGCCTCCCTCGGCTGGCTCGTCCGGTCCCTCACGAGCGAGACCGCCACCGCCGCCGCCCACCTGGGCGACGAAGCCGTGGCCGCCCTCTTCGCCGACGGCGCCGAACCCCTCGTCGCGGGCCAGTCCACCTCGTTCACCGGCCGGGCGGTCCGGGTCACCGGCGGCTGCCGGGTCAGCGGCGACTGGCAGTTCGCCCCCGGCGTCTCCATGGCCACCCACCTCAACCTCTCCGCCACGGTCGAGGGCACCGGAGAACGAGTGGTCTGCCTCGTCCCCCGCTCCGCCGTACGGATCAGCGACAACTGGGACATGCTCGGCCTGCGCGCGACCGCGAGCCTCGACTACCGGGCCGAGGACGTATTCGTCGAGGACACCTACATCTACGCCATCGGCCCCGGCCACGCCCGCCGCGGCCGCCCCGAGAACCGGCTCAGCCCCGCCCTCTCCGCCGGCCTCCACCAGGCCGCCTGGTCCCAGGGCGTCGGCCGCCGCATGCTCGACGAACTGCGCGACCTCACCCTCAGCAGGAACCCCGCCCACGAGTCCCCGGTCACCAGCGACGAGTTCTTCGGCGAGTTCGCCCGCCACTTCTCGCACGTCCGCGGCACGATGGCGCTGCTCCGCGACACCTGGCGCGACAACGAGGAGACCCTCTCCACCGGGGCACGCCTCAGCGACGAGCAGGAGACGATGTCCCGCCTCGCGTGCAGCCTCGCCGGCCGCACCGCGGTCGAGATCAGCCAACTCGTCCACCGCTTCGCCGGCGCACGGGTCATGCGGGACGGCGTCCTGCAACGCTTCTTCCGCGACAGCCACGCCGGCAGCCAGCACCGCGGCTCCTCCCACATCGTCACGCAGAAGTGCGGCCGCATGCTGTCCAGCACCCTCCCCGCCGGAGCCCACTGGGGCTTCTTCGACCTGATCGTCCCCGAACGCCCCGCCGCCCACGCCTGAAGCCCCTCCGCGCGACGAGAAGGAGAACAGCATGAAACTGGCAACCCTGCGCACCCCCGGAGGAACGGCAGCGGCCCGCCTGGACGGCGACACGTTCACCGAGATCCCCGGCTGCGCCGACATCGGCGACCTGCTGCGGGACGAGGACTGGCGGCGGCGGGCGGCCGGCGCCGACGGACGCCGCGTCCCGGCCGAGGACGCCGCACTCGACACCCTCGTGCCGAACCCGTCGAAGGTGCTGTGCACCGGTCTCAACTACACGAGCCACATCGAGGAGATGGGCCGGGGCCTCCCCTCCCACCCCACCCTCTTCGCGAAGTTCGCCGACACCCTCACCGGCCCCGCCGACCCCGTGGCCGCCGTGCCGGAGGACCCGGAGATGGACTGGGAGGGAGAACTCGCCGTCGTCGTGGGCCGCACCGCCTACCGGGTGGACGAGGACGAGGCCGCCGAGTGCATCGCCGGATACACGGTCGCCAACGACATCTCCATGCGCGGCTGGCAGAACCGCACCACCGAATGGCTCCAGGGCAAGATCTGGGCCCGCTCCACCCCGGTGGGCCCCGTCCTCACCACACCCGACGCCTTCGACCCCGCCACCGCCACCCTCTCCACCACGGTCAACGGCACGACGGTCCAGGAACACGCGATCGCCGACCTCTTGTTCACCCCCGTCCGGCTGATCTCGTACATCTCCACCATGCTGCCCCTCCGCCCCGGCGACCTCGTCCTCACCGGCACCCCCGGCGGAGTCGGCCGAGCCCGCACCCCCCGCTGGTACCTGAAGCGCGGCGACGTGGTCGAGGTGACCATCGACGGCATCGGCACACTGACCAACCCGATCACCTGACCCACCGCCACCGGGAGCCGGGGCCGGCTCAGCCGTTGTGCCGGAGAGCGCAGTCGTCCACGGCCAGATGCAGAGACCTGAGGGCTTCCAGTTCGCGGGTGGGGAAGGGATGTAGCTGCCACTTCCGGAGATAGCCGTCCTCGCCGTGGGTGTGCCACACCTTCTCGGCGGCCATCAGGACCGCGTGCGCCAGCAAGGCGCGAGGACGTGTCGACGTCCACACCAGGGTGCCCTGCCCGTCCGGCGCGTCATGGCTCGTCAACATGTCCGGGAAGCGCCGGATCGCGATGTGGACGTCGTCGTTTCGACGGCGAAGAATCCAGCGCGCCTCCGCCGGGTCCAGGCCGAACGAGAACCGCCGGGCGTCATGGAGGCCGTAGAGACCCGCCACGCCCTTCAACACGTCGGCGAGCGCGTTCGTACAGTAACTGGCACTGTCCCCGTGGTTCGTCGAGCCGTCCCAGATCCTGTACCTCGCCCAGCCGGAGCCGCTCAGTTCCCAGCTGAAGTGCAAGGATCTCGCCACTGAATCCCCCTGATCGTGTGCGGCCAACGCTACAGCGGAGCTGCGGAAGGCAGCCCTCTCGGGGCCACGAGAGTCCCGCCTGCTCGTCGCCCCGGCCGCCCCCTGCCGGGGATGAACGGGCAGGTTCCGCCGTTACGCGGGGTGCAGCCCGAGCGCGGTGCGGGTTTCGCCCACCAGGCGCAGGGAGCCGAGGACGACGACGAGGCCGCCGGGCCCGGCGTGCTCGGCGGCCCGGCGCAGGGCTGCCGGAGTGTCGTCGGTGGTCAGGCACGGTCCCTGGCGGCCCGGAGCCAGCTGGTGGTGCAGGGCGGCGGGGTCGGCGGCCTGGTGGGAACCGGTGCGCGTGAGGACGAGCGGCCAGTGGGAGGGGAGCGGGGCGAGCATGCCCGACACGTCCTTGTCGTGCATCGCGGCGAAGACCAGGACGGGCGGGCCGGGGAGGTCGCCGGCGCGGGCCTGCCGCAGGATTTCCGGGGCGACGGTGGCGACGCCCTGCGGGTTGGTGGCCCCTTCCAGCAGCACGCGGCCCGTCCAGTGGTCCAGACGGGCCGGGTCGATGAGCTCCAGGCGGCCGGGCCAGCGGGTGGCCGCGAGCCGGGCGCGAAGCAGCTCGCCGTCGGGCTCGCGGATGTGCCCGCGTTCGGCCATCGCGTCCACGGCCGCGACGGCGGTCGCGAGGTTGTGGTGCTGGTGGGCGCCGGACAGCGGGCAGGGGAGGCCGCGGTGAACGGTGCGCGGGGTGGTGACGTCCACCAGTGCCCCCGTGCCGGAGGCCGAGGGGCGGGCGGTGTAGCGGATCTCGTGGTCCATGCGCCACACGGTCAGTCCGGACCGGTCCCGCAGGACCTGCTCGGCGCCTGCGGCGGCCTCGGGGGCCAGCCGTCCGAGGACGACGTGGTCCCCGTTCTGCGCGGCGGCGATCTTGGCCCGGGCGATCTGGTGCAGGGAATCGCCGAGCAGCCGGGTGTGGTCGAGCCCGACGCCGGTGACCACCTTGACGTCCAGGCCGAGTTCCGCGGCTGCGGCCCTGCTGCCGCCGATGCTCGCCTCGGCGACCGCGACGTCCACACCGGCCCGCCGGAAGTGGACGGCCGCGGTGGCCGCGTGGATGCCCTGGGCCAGGACGGGCAGCCCGTGCAGCTCGATCGCGTGCCAGACCTCGGCGAACGCCTCGGCGTACTCCGCCCGCGTGACCGGCACCCCGTCGATCCGGATGCGCTCCCTGGGCTCCTGCAGATGCGGGCTCGGCATGCTGCCCACCCGCGCTCCGGCCGCCGTCACCGCCGCGACGGCGAACGCACACGTCGACCCCTTGCCGTTCGTCCCGACCACCAGCATCCCGCGCAGCGACCGCTCGGGCCGGCCCAGCATCTCCAACAACCGTGGGACGTTCTTCTGACGGACCGTCCGGGTCAGCCTGTGGGGATTCTCGTGCACCGCGGCGAGGAGCTCTGTACAGCGTTGGTAGTCCACTCAACAGATCCTGCCACGCTGAGCAACACCCAACGCACAGTGGGTGATTGGGCTGCCCGAGGGGAGCGCAGCCGTGGCCGCGCCCGGCAGGCAGGCCACCGCGCGGCCCCTAGGGCGGACCCCGGCGTGACCGGGCCCGGGCCCCGCTGACCCGAAGTCACCGGTTCGGGTGACCGCCCGATTGCGAGTACTTCACCTGCGGCGCGCGGGGAACGGCCCGGAAACCGTGGATCGGCCCCGGTCACGTCGTGTTGTGGGACGAGTCGATCGCGACAAGCTCGACCTCGAAGCCGTCGGCGTCCTCCAGGTAGGCGGCATAGTGCTGTGCCCCACCGGCGTGCGGGTGAAGCTCGGGAAACATCAGCCTCCAGCCATGACGGACGGCATCGGCGGCCAGCTCCTCGACGGCGGCGGCATCCTCCACGTGGAAGGCGAGATGGTTCAGCCCGGGACGCCGGCGATCGTACCGGCCGGCACTCATGGCCGGAGACTGTTCGAGGACGAGGTAGGTCGGACCGAGCCGCCAACTGCGCCCGCCTTCCCAGCTCTGGTGCACGGCGTACCCCAGCGCCTGCAAAAGCCGGCCGAGCGAGGCGACAGCCCGCCCGAGATCGGGAACCCAGATCTCGACGTGATGCAGTGTCCCGTGGCCCGGCCGGTTCACGAGACCCCCGGTGGTGACGTCGCTGGACATGGGCATTCCTCCCTGGTCGACGCCGCAAACGCGGCCGTACCCGACGATCATCACAGCGCCCCGCCGGACACCGCCCACCCCGCCCGCGAAAGCGGTCCGGCTGAGCTTCGCACCCTCGATGTCGACGTGCGGCAGCATACGGTCGCTTCAGTGCCTGTCTGGGATTTCCGGGGCGTCGGGAGCAGCTCAAAATGCCTTTGCGTGCCTGTGTTGGTGTGGCACGGTCGCGGGATGAGTTCTGTGCGACGTGATCTGCTGCGCTGGCAGTTTGACCTGACGTGGTCGCTCTTCGAATACCACCTCGAACGGCTGCAGCCGGATGACTTCTTGTGGGAACCGTCGCCCAAGCACAGTTGGACCGTCCGTCAAGCGTCTGATGGAAGCTGGATCCCGGACTGGGCGGAAGAGGAGCCCGACCCGGTGCCTGTTCCGACCATCGGTTGGCTCAGCTGGCATATCGGCTGGTGGTGGGATGCTGCGGTTGAGCACGCGGGTGGCCGCGATCCACGCCCTCGGAGCGAGGTGACGTGGAGCGGTGAACCTCACTCCGTCATCCAGTGGTTGCGGGAGCTTCGGTCGGCGTGGCTGGTCGTGCTGGAAGGCCTCACCGATGCCGATCTTGATGCGCCGGCCCGTTTCCCATGGCAGGGCGATCCGGCGCGCACTGTGGCTGACACAGCGGCCTGGGTGAATGCAGAGCTGATGAAGAACGCGGCAGAGATCGGCCAGCTACGGCTCTTGCGTGCTGCCCGGTCCCAGGACTAGTGCCGCATCAAGCAACGTTCGCCCCTTCATGACGTCATGGACGACGGCGGCGACGGCCAGAGCGAGCGAGCAGGCGATGACGTGCGTGCTGGCGTGGGTCAGGTTGGCCCGCCACCCGGCCGCGCCCTGGTCGGCTTTGTGGCCGGCCTGGTGGTCGGTCTGCAGCGGATAGTCCGCGAGTAAATGGCCGACGTAGAGCAGGACGAAGGCTGGAGCGAGGACATGCTCACCACCGGGGCGTACCTGATCGCCCCGCTCAGCGCGTACGGGGCCGGCGGCCGCGCCTCCTACGAACCCGCCCCAGGCGGCACGGGCGGGCCGTTCTTCTTGGAGGGCGACGTCCCTTGATCGCGCCGGCCAGGCACGGCCGGCGGCAGGGGGCGCATGCGTGCGGACCCGGGCCGTGTACTGGTCCCGAGTCCGCACGCGGTTTCCCGCCGAAGAGCGTTGTTGTTCAGCTGTAGTCGAGGGCGGTGTGCTCTGTGTCGGTGAATTCGACGAGGAGGCCTTCCGCGCGCCGTCCGTTGTCGCGAAAACAGACCTCCTGGAGACCTTCGGCGGGTGACGAAAGGCTGCCCGCGCCCGGTTTCAGCTACACCGCCGCCCCCGGAACGACGGACGACAGCCGCATCAGGTGGATTACCCAGGCCCTCCCGCCCGTTTACACGGCCCGGCTATTCGCCGCGCAGGACGCCGGAGCGGGCGAGCAGGAATTGCAGAACAGCGCACCTGCCTGTCTTGCTGTCAGTCCCCTCGCGGGCGCCAGCTGCGGGCTTGTTTGACCGAGACGGTGCTTGCCCATGCCCACATGAGAACGCCGATGGCCAGAACCGCTACCGCGGCGGAGAGGGTCAACTGGCGTGTGAGGAAGGCGTCGTCGCTCTCGGAGACGGGGTCGGCGAGGCCGGCTGCCACAGCGCTTCCCGCGAGTCCGGCCAGGACGAGCGGCATGAAGACGGTCCAGGCGGCGCTCGTGCGGAAGGCATGGAGTCCGCCTGTGAGTACGGACAGCGGTGCCAGTGCCCGCCCGTGGCGGAGGAACTCTGCCATGGCGCTGATGCCTGCAGCGAGGGTGAGGACTGTGACGCCGAGGAGGCCCAGTAGGGTGCTCCACCGGCCCTGGTCTCGATTGGGGATGCCCGCGGTCAGTTCGTCTTCACCGGGGGCACTGGCTCGTGCACCGCGTGGGAGCACTTGGTGGGCCAGCTTCTTGATAGCGGATGCGGAGATGGTACGTCCGTCGTTGCGGACGAGCACGAAGGCGGATTCCTCCGTCGAGGCGGCTGCACGGTGTGCTAGTGCGGGGCCGCTGGTGCGGTGGATGTCCATTTGCAGTGGCCCGTGTGGTGTCCATCTGACCATTTCTTGCAGCCTGGGGTCCTGGGGCGGCCCACTGAGACGGTCGGTGCGTGCCGGGCACTTCAGGTGGAGGGCTGCCAAGGCGGGGCAGTCTCCGTAGAGGCGCATGGGTCCGTTGCCGTCAGAGCCGTCGACGGGTCCTGCCAGGAGGACGGCTTTGGTGTTGTCAGGGAGGCGGTCCAGGAACGCGGTCATATCCGCGTCCGAGACCTGGCCTCTTACGCCGACGGAAAGTGCGCTGGTACCGATGCGGTCGAGGGTGCGTTGTGCGTCGGTGCTCTGAGCCCCGAACAGTCCTTGCCAGGCGACCGCTTGCATGAGAACGATGAGGCCCACCACGATGCCGGTGACCAGGCGGGCGGTGCTGCCTGGATAGCTGGTGGTGCGGCGCCCGGCCACCAAGGTGCCGGCCAGGCCGTGCGACTGGCCCCAGCGGGTGAGGAGTGGCCCGGCCGCTGCGGTGGCGGTCGCGATCGCAGCGGGCAGGGTCAGCACGGTGCCGGCGATGCCCGCCCATCCGACAAGGGTGCGCTGTCCTGAGTCGGAGCCGACGAAGTCAGGGCCTCGCACCGCGATGAGGAACATCACGGGGAACAGCCCGGCGAATCGGGGCAGCCAGCGCGATGCTGTCGGGCTGTGGGGCCGGGTTCCTGTGCTGCTGCGGCGGGGGGCCAGTTCTGCCACGACAACAACGGTGAGGACCACGGCGAGGGCGGCGACGGGTGTGGGGCCGACGAGCCAGCCGTACTGGCGGAGGTACTCGCTGGACAGGATGTAGTCGGTGAACGGGATACGAAGGTTGGTGAGCATCGCCCAGGCGACGACGGCAGCGCCGAGAAGGGTGCCGAGCAGGGCGGGTTGCGCTGCTTCGCCGATGGCCACCAGGGTGCGGTCCGTGCGCCGGCCGCCGAGTGCGGCAATCAGTGCGGTCCTGCGGTCGCGAGCGTGAGCGCCTGTGCGCACGGCGATGACGAGCAGCGCCAGCGCGGGCAGGCCGAGGAGGCCGGCGACGGCGCTCTGGAACATCCACTCGGCCTTGTCGTCGTCCCGGCCTGATCCGGGTTCTAGGCCAGGGGCGAAGATGCCTTGGGCCGCCGGGCCGAAGCCGGCAAGGACGTTGTTCGGCGATTTGCCGCTGAGGCCGTCGCGTGGCCGGACGTAGGCGAGCCATTCAGTCGGCTCGTCCAGGCCGGAGGGCTGGATGACACCGGCCAGGTCGCCGTAGCGGTGGTCGATGTCCTCGCCTGCCCCCGCTTTTCGCAACTCGGGCGAAAGTACGGCCTCGCCGGGGGCCGGCCAGTGGTCCACGCCGGGTGGCAACGGTGCGTCGCCCTCGTGCGGGGCCAGGAAGACGACGTTGAAGCGTCTCTTATTCTGCAGCGAGTCGGAGCCCACCAGCCAGGTCGTGGATCCCTTGCCAGTCGCGTCTTCCTGTACGACCGGGGTTCGCGCGACCCTGCGCTCTTCCTTCTCCGCGTACACGGCGTGGACCGCTGCCAGGCCGGCCAGCACGACAGATAGCACGGCGGTGGCGAGGAGCAGAGCCACCACACGTATGCCGCCGGCCTCGGCCCGCCGGCCGGCGCCCCGCCCGACCGCCAGAAGCCTGCACGCCAGTTCTGCTGCTCTTGCCGCGGCCATCACGCATCACCACGGGCGGCAGACTCAAGGTTCCCGGCCGACAGTTGAAGCGTCCGATCCGCGCGGGCGGCGATTCCCGGGTCATGGGTGACCACCAACAAGCCGCACGCATACTGCCGAGGCACCTTAAAGAGCAGTTCCGCCGTCCTGTCCCTGGACTCTGCGTCCAGGGCCCCGGTCGGCTCGTCGGCCAGCAGCAATGCCGGCTCGTTGATGAGCGCCCGGGCCACCGCCGTACGCTGCCGTTCCCCGCCCGAAAGCTCCTGACTCGTCGCTGCCAGAGGAACGCCGAGTTCCTCGAGAAGGCGCTGAGCACGCACCCGCGCCTCATTGCCGCGGCCGTTGCGTGCCAGCAAGGCCGCCAGGTACACATTGTCCAGAGGGCTGAGTTCCGGGAGGAGCTCGCCGAACTGAAAGACCATCCCGATCGACCGGGCACGCAAACGAGCCAGCTTCGCCTGCCGTAGGCCGGTTATAGGCGTACCGGCGACTTCCACTGTGCCGCTGTCAGGCTTGACCAGACCCAGTACGCAGGACAGCAGCGTGCTTTTCCCGGAACCGCTCGGTCCTGTTATCGCGACCGACTCTCCTGCCCGCAGTAACAGGGAAAGGCCGTCGAACAGGGTCCGTCCGCCGATCCCGTAACCAAGGTTGGAGATCTCCAGTACGGGCCGTGCTTCTGCCACGTTGCCCTGCGCCATGCCCACTTGTCCTGCCCTCATTACGTTTTCTACCGGCACGCATAATGCGGTGGGGTGCACCTCCCGGGGGCACCCCACCGCCACACGATTTCTAGCGTCCGTCGCCCGGCTGGTCGGTGGTACCGCACCGGTCGGGCTTGTTGTTGAGGTTCACACAGGCCTGCACCTTCGTCACGTAGTTGATCTTGTCGGCCGCCGAGTCCAGCGTGGAGCCCACGCCGCCCTCATTGTTCATCCGGAAGCCCGTGTTGTAGCGGCGGTCGTAATTGACGTAGACCTCGTCCCCGTCTTCCACCTTGTCCTTGACCGATACAACGGCGTTACCGAGATACTTGCCGTCCTTCTCCCTGTCGCTCCACGCCGACGCGCCTGTGGTGGCCGAGTACAGGTTCTCCCCGGCGTCTGCGAAGGCCGGCGCGATCCCGGAAAGCGCTGCCACGGCCGCACCCCCCACCAAGACCTTACCGACAGTGCTGCTCAGAGACATGATTCCTCCCCTATTCTTCTCATTCCTGGCGTCGGCCGCCCCGATGGCGCCTCACTCGTTGCGACCGGCCAGCCACGTTGCCATTACATTCACCTGCCCTCAACCTTTTTCACTCTTTTCACCGGAAGCACACTGTCCACTTCAACCACTCGCCGCACATGGCACCGGAGGAGAATGACGGAATCGGGAACATTTCGACACTATGGCGCGCGCATTACACACTCTCTGCAACCCCGCCAGTTCCTGTTATCTAGATCACGCACTTTTTCAGACGTCTCGCGGCGTGAAACAACCCGTACACCTGGAACCTGTCGTTTATCCATAGGTGCAAGACTCAGGGAGTGAATCTTCGCGAGCCGCACCATCCCCACCGAATAATTCTGTGCACACATTCAGACAGCGGCTGAAAATCGCTCTTCAGTTGGCTGTTGCATCAAGTTCTTTCCCACGCGGACCTGGACACGTTCACCACCGACCAGCACGCCCTCGCCCGCGCCATGCGCACCCGGGGACTACTCGGGCGGGCCTGGCCGTGAGCGGGTCGGCCGGACGCTGCCCGTTCGCGGCGGCTGTACGCCGCAGCTGGCCGCCGCTCCGGAGGGCTCCGGAGTCCAGATACCCGGGGCCGCAGCGGACGCCGACATCGGTTCCGACTTCGCCAAGACCCCTCAGCAGAGAAGTAGCCGGCGTGCGCAGGACCCTTGTCCGAGCCCCTGAACTGCACTTTCGCAAGGATCGGCCTTCTTCACGTGGGCCGTGCTGGCCGGTCGCGCTCTGTCGCAGTGCCTGTCGGTACGCCAGGCTGAGGTAGTCCGGAGGTCAACGGGAGGGAATGGCATGGCGTACGAGGACCGCACCTACCACGGCGTCCAGCAGGGTCCGGAGAGCGAGGGAGAGCGGCATCCCGCCCGGCTCCTGGTCGAGGTGCCTGAGTTCGGGCCGACCGAGCGACAGTACGGGATCACGGTTCTCCGCGAGCTGGCCGAGCCGGAGGGCGGCGGCTTCGGCTGGGGCTACAACGGCGGCGGCACGAGCGCGGCGGGCCCGCACGACGGCCTTCGGCCAGGGGCCGGTCCAGGATGCTGTGGGTTCCGATGCGGTGCCACACGACGTGGTGGAGCCCTTCTCTGAACTACGCGTACAACGGCAGTGCGAAGGGAGGGTGAGGGCTTCCTTCAACGCCGCTGTACCGTCGTTGGGTAGAAGATCACTGGCAGGGGGCGGGATGAGTCAGCTTGAGTTCAGCTGGGAACTCAGTGGTAGTGGTTGGGCGACCTACCGCATCGCGGACGGTGTGTTGGAGCGGAAGGACTTCGTGAGCTACTGCACGGACGCCCTTGCGGACGTGCTCCACGGTGTCGTCGGGCTCTACGGTCGCACCTCCGTCCAGCGTTTCTCTTTCGATCTTGAGCCAGCTGAGGTGAGGTGGGTTCTCCGCCGCGAAGGCTCAGAAGTTCATGTCGCGATCTACCGGTTTCCCGACATGTCCACGAGCTTCGACGCGCCGGATCAGGCAGGCGCACTCTCGTGGTCCTCCACTCAGCCCCTTAGCCTCCTTGGGCACGTCGTCTTGGAGGCTGCTCAATCGGTGGTCCGGCTTCATGGGGAGGACGGCTACAGGGCGAAGTGGGTTCAGCACCCGTTCCCCGTTGCTGCGCTGCAAGACCTCCGTCGGCTGCACTTGCAGCACGACAGATGCGAGCGCCAGCACGGCGGGCTGTCCGCCTAGATCACGGTCAGACGCAAGCTTCTCTGAACTGAGGGTTGGTCGAGAGCGGCTGTGGAAGCCGGGGCCCCGTGCCCTCGGCCGTTACCTGGTGGCTTCGCTGGTGCGCGCGGTGAGCTTGGCGAGGCTGGGTAGGCCCAGGAAGACGGGGGATTGCTTCCTCTCTTGCTGGGCTTCGATCTGGGCGATCTTGTCTTCGGCGGCGGCGAGGCTGGTGGATAGTCCTTCGACTTTGCCGAGTCATCCTTCGCGTTCGGCTTCGGCGATCCTGTCTTTGAGGTTGTCGCGGATCTCCTCCAGGCGGGGCTTCTCGTCCGCGGCGACGATTAAGACCGGGCAGCGGACGCAGGCGTGTTCGTGGATGCAGTCGGTTCCGTAGGCCCGCCCGCACTCGCCCAGCGCCAGCTTCCTCCGCTCGAAGTGGGACAGGAACTCCTGCCATTCATCGACGACGGCGTCGCCCTGACCAGCGAGCTGTCCCGGTGGCCCGGCGGCCGCGCCCTGTACGACCCGCAGCCCGGCGAACCCCGCACGTCCGGCCCCGGCGTCAGCTGCCGCTTCTACTACTCCGGCGACACGCCTTGACCCGGGCCGCCGGCCCCGGCGCTCGGCCTGCCCTCGGTCAGCTGGGCGGCGGTGTTCTCGATCCACAGCAGCGTCCACTCGACTCCGGCCCGCCACCCGGGCTCCGCGCTGTCGTAACGGCCTTCGGCGTCGGTGCGGATGTTGGCGGCGAGGGCGCGCAGGTCCTTCTGCAGTCCCTTCCGCTTGGCC
>NZ_JAKRGC010000170.1 GCF_022347745.1 Streptomyces sp. OfavH-34-F | reverse complement strand
CCGGGTCGCGCCGGCCGGCGGGGGCCGCGCCACGCTTGCGCCGCTCGGGCGCGGGTGTCGTGATCGTCACCGGGACGCCGGAAGGGGTCCGGGCCCCGGTGATGCGGCTGAGCGCCGCCTCGCCGGAGCGGACCTGGGTGGTGCGGGGCGCGATGCCGGCGGCCGCCATGAGACGGGTCATCTCGCGGCGCTGGTCGGTGGTGACCAGGGTGACGACGCTGCCGGACTCGCCGGCCCGGGCGGTACGGCCACCCCGGTGCAGGTAGTCCTTGTGGTCGGACGGCGGGTCCACGTTGACGACGAGGTCCAGGTGGTCGACGTGGATGCCGCGCGCCGCGACGTTCGTCGCCACCAGGACCGTGACGTGCCCGGTCTTGAACTGGACGAGGGTGCGGTTGCGCTGCGCCTGCGACTTGCCGCCGTGCAGCGCGGCGGCGCGGATTCCGCTGGCGAGGAAGTGCCGGGTGAGGCGGTCCACCGCGTGCTTGGTGTCCAGGAACATGATCACCCGGCCCTCGCGTGCTGCGATCTCCGTCGTCAGCCGCTGCTTGTCCGCACCGTGCACGTGCAGGACGTGGTGTTCCATGGTGGTGACCGCCCCCTGGGAGGGGTCCACGGAGTGGACGACGGGGTCGGTGAGGTAGCGCCGGACCAGGAGGTCGACGTTACGGTCCAGGGTCGCGGAGAAGAGCAGGTGCTGACCGCCCGGCCGGACCTGGTCGAGGAGCGCGGTGACCTGCGGCATGAACCCCATGTCGGCCATCTGGTCGGCCTCGTCCAGGATGGTGATCGCGACCCGGTCCAGACGGCAGTCACCGCGCTCGATCAGGTCCTTGAGACGGCCGGGGGTGGCGACGACGACTTCCGCGCCGCCCCGCAGCGCGTTGGCCTGCCGGCCGATCGACATCCCGCCCACGACGGTGGCCAGCCGCAGCTTCGCGGCGCGGGCGTACGGGGTGAGGGCGTCGGTGACCTGCTGGGCGAGTTCTCGGGTGGGAACCAGGACCAGGGCCAGCGGCTGACGGGGCTCGGCGCGCTGACCGGCGGTGCGGGCCAGCAGGGCCAGGCCGAAGGCGAGCGTCTTGCCGGAGCCGGTCCGGCCGCGGCCCAGGACGTCACGGCCGGCCAGGGAGTTCGGCAGCGTCGCCCCCTGGATCGGGAACGGCGTGGTCAGACCCTGCGCGGTGAGCGCGGACAGCAGGCTCCTCGGCAGGTCGAGGCTGCTGAACGCCTCGACCGCGGGCAGCACCGGGGTGACCGTCTCGGGGAGGGCGAACTCGCCCCGCAGCGGGGCGGGCCGCCGGCCACCGGAGCGGCTCGGGGCGGACGAGCCGGAGCGGCGGCCCCGGACCGGGCCGGCGGGGGAATGGGCCCCGCGGCCGTCACCGCGAAGGGCGGTACGGGAGGACCTGCTGTTCGTGCGCGTGGAGTTTATGGTGAACCTTCCTTGATACGGCACGCATCAAGGGAATTCCGCAGCGGAAAAGCGGCGCGGGAATCACAGGCACGGACCGATTGAAATGCGAACGCGGCCTGCGGAACTCGGTGCAGGCGTACGCGGGATGAGGGGTCGCGCATGGGCGAAAAAAGTCTGGAAAGGCGTGTAGCCGGGGCCCGCACCCCGGAGGATGCGGGCCCCGGCTACACGTACGCGTCAGCGTCAGGCAGAGACGATGTTCTCGGCCGTCGGGCCCTTCTGGCCCTGCGCGATGTCGAAGGAAACCTTCTGGCCCTCCTGCAGCTCGCGGAAGCCCTGGGCGGCGATGTTCGAGAAGTGGGCGAACACGTCAGCGCCGCCACCGTCCTGCTCGATGAAGCCGAAACCCTTTTCCGCGTTGAACCACTTCACGGTGCCAGTAGCCATGTCAATCTCCTTTGGGCAGTACATCGGAGTCCGCACTTTGCGGACCCCGTGTCGCCGCGATGATGCCCTGCCCGGAAATGACCGGAAATACTAAGCGCTTCTGTACGGCTTGCGGCCGGTCCGAAGCGCCTGAAGTTTTTTGGGTACCAAAACTGCAACTGACTCCGACAGTAGCACGTGGCGAAGGATTGTGTGCGTCCGGAATTTTCCCGTACGCCTCGCGACAAAAACACTCCGGGCGCGGACCGCTAAATTCTGAGACGGCCGGCAGAGATATTCGGTGAGGGACGCCGGGGGCGGACGGTGTGGCGTCCGGGGCCGACAGGACCGGGTAGCGTCTTCCGGGTGCCTTCCAGGCGCCGCATTCCGGGTGAGCGCGTGACGGAGCCCCGCCGGCGTCCTTCGCCGCTGTCCCGTCCCTCACCGTGCATCCGCAGATCACTTCACACCATCACCGGGAGAACCCGTGACCGACAGCAAGAACATCAACAACCCCGTGGGCCAGGGCGGCGGCCACCGCAAGAGGCTGTCCCGCGCCGAACGGCAGAACAACGGTCCCCACCGCAACCTCGACCGCCGGGGTGCCGCCGACCGCAAGGCGGAGCTGGTGCGCAAGATGCGCGAGAAGACCCAGGCCACGGGCTGACGGGGCGGGCCGGCCCGGGGCACAGGTGCCGGCCGGGGCCGCACCCCGCACGGGGCGCGGTCCCCGGCGCGCGAGGTTACGAGGCCGAGGCCCAGCCGCCGTACGGCACGGTGATGAGCTCCATGGCGTGACCCGCCGGGTCCATGAAGTACACGCCGCGGCCGCCGTCGTTGTGATTGACCGTGCCCGGCTGCTTGCGCCGGGGGTCGGCGTAGTGCTCGATGCCGCGCTCGCTGATCTGCGCGTACGCCGCGTCGAACTCCTCCTCGGAGATCAGGAAGGCGTAGTGCTGCGGGGTGATGCTGTCCTCGGGGACGGTGGCGAAGTCCAGCGTGACGCCGTTGCTCAGACCGACCGCGATGAATGGACCCCACTCGGCGGTGATCTCGAGGCTGAGCAGGTTCGCGAAGAACTCTGCGGATTCCCGGTTGTTCCGGGCGTGGACGATCGTGTGATTCAACTCGACTGACAAGGAATGCCTCCGACGGCATGTCCCGACACCTCCATGCCTCACCCAGCCGGTGACCGACACGCGATGTCGCCGTAGACCATAGCGCCACCTGCCCGGTTGATCAAGGAGGTTGATGACGGCCGCACCACCCCCCCCGGGCCGGCCCAGGAGCCGCAGACGGACCGTCAGGAACGGTTCGTGGGTAGACTGATTTTCCTCAACGCTCTTGGGACACATGGACATCGGGGGAGCCGTGGCAACTGCGGAGATTGCGGTTCTCAGCGAAGCACCAGTTGCTGACGCTGAGTCGCTTACGGGGTGGCTCCGGGGCGAATCCGAGCTTGTCGGACGGGTGCGCCGGACGGGCCCGTCGCCCCGTCCCGGAGAACTCGGTGCCGTACTCGACACGGTGACCGTCGCACTGAGCACCGGCGGCACCGTCACCGCGCTCATCGCTTGCCTGCGCACCTGGCTGGCCCATCCGCGACGCAGCGACATCCGGCTCAAGGTCCGACGCGAGGGCGGTCCGGCCGTCGAGATCGACGCGAAGCGTGTGAAGCGCGCCGATGTGGAGAAGATGCTGCGCGCCGCCCTGGAGGAGGATCGGGAACAGCGTCAGGACCCTGGCACGGGGGAGTGACGTGCGTCTTCCCGACCCACACCGCTCCCGGGTCGTGCTGATCGGCGCCAGCCAGTACTCCGACCCCGAGCTGCCCGACCTCCCGGCGGTGCACCGCACGATCACCGACCTGGCCGGGGTTCTCACGGACCAGGTCTACGGAGTGGTCCCCGAGGACCACTGCACCGTACTGCTCGACGACGGCGACCTGCGGACCGTCGGCAAACGGCTGAGGGCCGCGATCGCGGAAGCCGAGGACCTGCTGCTCGTCTACTACGCCGGACACGGGCTCACCGCCTACCCGCGTGGCGACCTCTATCTCTCCCTGCCGGACAGCGAGTTCGCCTCCCCCGAGTTCAGCGCACTGGAGTACGACAAGCTGCGGCAAGCGGTGCTCGACAGCACGGCGTCCAACAAGCTGGTGATTCTGGACTGCTGCTTCTCCGGCCGGGCCATCACGGACACCATGGCAGGGGGCGAGGGTGCGGAGATCGCGCAGCTCGAAGTGGCGGGCACGTACGTCCTGACCTCGGCGGCACGCGACCAACTCGCCCTCGTACTCACCGGGGAACCGCACACCGCCTTCTCCGGACGCCTGATGCGCCTCCTGCGCGAGGGGATCGTCGGTGGTCCCGAGCTGCTCACCATCGAGGACCTGTACACCTGGCTCAAGAAGCACATGGCGGCGGAGAGGCTGCCCGTGCCGCTCAACCGGCGCGCGGGTACGGCGCACCAGCTCGCCCTGGGCGTCAATCGCGCCTTCGCCGCCACCGCCGGCCCCGAGCTGCGGGAGCGGCATGTCGCCGCATTGCGACAGGGCAGGGACGGCGACTGGCAGGGATCGTCGGAAGCCCTGCACAGGATCCTCGAGGAGCAGACCCGCGTCCTCGGCCCCGAACACGTCGACACGCTGCGGACCCGGCAGTCCTACGCGCACAGCCTCGGCGGCGCCGGTGACGCGATGACCGCGGCGCAGCTGCTGCGCCAGCTCCTCGCCGACCACCTGCGCCTGCTCGGCCCGGACCACGAGGACACGCTGCGCACCCGGCAGTTCCTCGCGGTCAATCTGGGCGAGGCCGGTCACCGGGAGGAGGCCGTGGGCATGCTCCGGGTCCTGCTCGCCGACCGCGGCCGGGTGCTGGGCGCGGAAGACCCCCACACCCTGCGCACCCGGCACATGCTGGCGCGCAATCTCCTCTTCCTGGGGGAGAACGACGAGGCTGCGGCGCTGCTGCGGCAACTCGTCACGGAACGGGAGCGCATCCTCGGCGGGGAGCACCCCCACACCAAGAGATCGGCCGAAGATCTCACGCAAGCCGAATCCGGGGTGAGCAGCTGATGACGACGAAGAAGGGAGACCTCTTCGAACGTTACGACGACCGGGCGCGCCGGGTCGTCGTCCTGGCTCAGGAAGAAGCCCGGTTCCACAACCACGACTACATCGGCACCGAACACCTCCTCCCGGGCCTGATCCACGAGCGTGAGGGTGTCGCCGCCCAGGTCCTGGCAGACCTCGGGGTCACGCTGGAGGCGGTCCGCCGGCAGGTGAAGGAGATGATCGGCCCGGGCGATCAGGCCCCCTCCGGCTACATCCCCTTCACTCCCCGGGCCAAGACGGTCCTGGAAGTGGCGCTCCGCCAGGCCCTCCAGCTCGGCCACAACCACGTCGGGACCGAGCACATTCTGCTCGGCCTGGTCCACGAGCGCGGGGGCACCGCCGCCGAAATCCTCGCCGAGCTGGGCGTCGGCCTCGACGGGATGCGGCACCGGATCATCCAGGCCGTCGTCGAACGCAACAACGGGACAACCCCCGAGCCCGCGACCGGCCGGAACGACTCCGGTGTGTGGCCGCTCCTCGACCAGTGCGGAAGCGATCTCACCGAGGCGGCCCGTCGCTCGGAGCTGGACCCGGTGGTCGGCCGCGAGGGGGAGATCGAGCGGGTCGTCGAGATCCTCACCCGCCGGCACCGCAACGTACCGCTGCTCATCGGTGAGCCCGGTGTGGGCAAGACCGCGGTGACCACCGGCCTCGCACACCGGGTCGCGGAGGGCCACGTACCGTCCGTGCTGCAGGGCCGGACCGTCCGTACGGTGAATCTGGGTGCCCTGCTCGCCCACCCCCAGCACCGGGGCCGGGACACGGCCGTGCTGACCACGCTGCTCGACGAGGTCCGGGCCCACGGAACTCTGGTGGTCTTCCTCGGTGGAGCTCTCACCCCTCTCCACCTGCCCGACGGGACGACCAGCGCTCTCGCCCTGTGCCGTCCCCTCATCGGCAGTCCCGGGGTCCTGTTCGTCGGCTCCTGCACGCATACGGAGTACGAACGCCGCGTTCTCGACCCAGCGGTCGAACGTACGCTCCAGCCGGTGTTCGTCGCCGAGCCCACGCTGGACGAGGCGATCGAGATGCTCAAGAGCAACCGCGACCGTCTGGAGGAACACCACCGGGTCTCCATCAGCGACGCGGCACTGGTGGCCGCCGCCTCGCTCGCGCGTGATCATGTTCCCGACCAGCGGCTGCCCAGGTCGGCCATCGACCTGCTGGACGAGGCGGGCGCCCAGGTGCGCGTCCGTGCGGTGCAGCGCCCGAACACCGCTTACGACACACAGATCGCGGAGGTCCGCCGGGCGAAGGAGGAGGCCATCGACCGGCAGGATTTCGACCGGGCTCTGGAGCTCCGTGAAAAGGAGAAGGCCCTGGTCCGCGCCCGCGACGACGCCGCACGCGGCGAGTCGCAGCTGGTGGGCGACCTGTTGGAGATCGGCGAGGCGGAGGTGCTCAGCGCGCTGTCCGTCTACTCCGGAACGCAGCACCCCGAACCGGCGCGCGTCACCGCCAACCGCCGGGTCCGGCCTGTTCAGACCGTCGAGCACGACCCGTTCGTCTGGTCCATGAGCTAGGCGCACCGACCCGCGAGGCCGGAAGAGACGCGGGGAACGGCCCGATACGCTGGAGGCCGCCTCCGCGGAGGCGGGCGGACACCGCCGCGGACCACGAGGGCCGGCGGGTGCCGCCGAGTTTCCGGGTGAGCGAGGAGGCCGTGGTGAGTGGACCGGTAAAGCCCGAGGTCCGGGTTCCCGAGGGGGCCGCGGGCACCGAGCTGGTGGTCCGGGACCTCGTGGTCGGGGACGGGGCCGAGGCGCTGCCGGGCCGGGTGGTCCAGGTGCACTACGTCGGGGTCGTGTACGCGTCCGGCAGGGAGTTCGACTCGTCCTGGGAGCAGGACCGGCCGTTCAAGTTCGCCGTGGGCGGCGGCAAGGCCGTCAAGGGCTTCGACCGGGGCGTGCGCGGCATGCGGGCCGGCGGCCGGCGCGAGATCATCGTTCCCCCGCGCCTCGGGTACGGCAAACAGGCGCCCTCCGCCGCGATCCCGGCGGACTCCACCCTGATCTTCGTCGTGGACCTGCTCACCGTGGTCGGGCCCGGGGTGGCGACGGGCCGCCCGGCCTGAGCCCGTCGCACCGGGTCCTGCGGGCGGCGCCGCGCCGGCTCATCCGAAGGGGGTGCCCCGGTCCGGGAACAGGCGGTCCCGTTCGGGCGGTTGCACCGTTCGGGGGCCCGGGTCCGGGCCCCCGCTGACGATTCGTGTCCGCTGGAGGACCTTGTGACGACTGACCGGCCGCTGACGCTCATGGCGGTGCACGCCCACCCCGACGACGAGGCCACCGGGACCGGGGGCGTGCTCGCCCGGTATGCGGCGGAGGGCATCCGCACGGTGCTGGTGACCTGTACCGACGGCGGTTGCGGAGACGGGCCCGGAGGGACGAAGCCGGGTGATCCCGGACATGACCCGGCCGCGGTCGCCCGGATGCGACGCCAGGAGCTGGAGGCCAGTTGCGAGGTGCTGAAGATCAGCGACCTGGAGACGCTGGACTACGCCGACTCGGGGATGATGGGCTGGCCCGGCAACGACGCCCCGGGCTCCTTCTGGCGCACCCCCGTGGCGGAGGCCGCCGAACGGCTCGCCGCGCTGATGGAGCACTACCGGCCCGATGTGGTGGTCACCTACGACGAGAACGGCTTCTACGGGCACCCCGACCACATCCAGGCCAACCGCATCACGACGGCGGCCCTGGAACTGTCCGGGCTGACGCCGAAGGTCTACTGGACGACGATGCCGCGCTCGGCGATGCAGCGGTTCGGCGAGCTGATGCGGGAGTTCGGCGAAGACATGCCGGAGCCGGACCCGGCCGAGACCGCCGCGATGGAGGAGATCGGGCTGCCCGACGAGGAGATCACCACCTGGGTGGACACCGCCGCGTACAGCGACCAGAAGTACGACGCCCTGGCCGCGCACGCCAGTCAGGGCGAGAACATCTTCTTCCTCAAGATGGGCAAGGAGCGGTTCCGTGAGCTGATGGGCACGGAGGTGTTCGTGCGCGTCAGGGACACCACGGATGCCGCCCTCCCCGAGAACGACCTCTTCGCCGGTCTGCGCTGAGCCGCCCGTCCGCCCTGCCGGGAGCCGGTGCCTCCGGCAGGGCGGACGCCACGCGGGCGCTCAGTGCTCGCAGAGGGAGAACTCCCGCTCGTACACCTGCTCGTTGTGCTCGTCCACGAAGAACTTCCGCTCCCGCATCAGCTCCTCGCGGAACGCCTCGGCCTGTTCGCGCGTCATCGTCGAGGTCGCGGCCCACGGCTGCTGCGGCGGCACGTCGGAGGTCGAGACGATCGGCGTGGACGGGTCGACCAGGAAGAATGCCAGGATCTTGCGGTGGCCGGGGCGCTCGGGGTCGGCGAGACGGAACGGGCCGACGCGGTGCTGGAGGACGTTCGGGAAGGCCAGGCAGCGGCCCGCCGGGGTGGCCGCCGCGCCCAGCACCTGGTTCAGGGCACCCTCGTTCTCCAGGCCGTACACGGCACGTACGCCGTTGTGGTCGTTCTGCTCGTAGTACGGGTCGTCGACGACGGTACGGAAGGCGAGCCGGCTCTCCGTGATGTTCTCGCTGTCCCAGTAGTAGAGGGCGGTCGAGACGATCCGCTCGTTCAGCATGCCCTCGACGTGCCAGGAGCCCCCGGCGTACTCCGGCTTCTCCGGCGTGAGGTGGATGGTGGCGAGCTTGACGATCACCTGAAGGCGGCGGCCGCGCAGGTCCACCGGGGCGAAGCCCTCCGGCTCCGCGGGCGGCGTGAAGTCCGGGGCGTCGGGCAGGACGGGGGTCCGGTTCTCGTACCACTCGTCCTCGGCCGTCTCCCACTCCCGCACGGCCTCCTCGTACGCCGCCTTGTCGCTGTAGTCGTCCTCGTCCGGGTGCTCCGGCTCGGAGTCGTACCAGTTGTACGGGTCGGCCTCGATGCGCGGCGGGCGGGGGCGGCGCAGATCGGTGAGCACGCGGTCCAGCAGCGGGCGCATCCGCGCGAACACGTCGGGCAGCACCGCGGCCAGTTCGGCGTGCTCCTCGGGATGCACGTTGTTCACGTACGAACGGAAGACGGCCTCGCCGTCCGCGCTGATGTCCACGTCCGTGGGCAGCCACTGGAACCGCTTGGAGAACTCGTAATCGGAGTACTGGTTCCTCCGGTTCTTCCAGGCCCGCTCCGGGGCCCCGCTCACCTCGCGCACCAGGCAGAACAGCGACGGGTGCACCAGGTCCAGCACCTGGCCGTCCGACCCGGGATGCCAGTCCCTCTCCGCCTCCGGGACCTCCTCCAGCACCCGGACCGCGTCGCGCAGCCGGGCCCGCAGCCCGTCGTCGATCAGGGTGTCCGACTGCCAGACCCCGTCCACGGCGGAGACCTCGATCCCGGTCCGTTCGTCCCGCAGCTCCGCGTAGTGGGCGAGTTCGGCCAGCACGTAGCGGACCTGCGCCTCTGCGAGCCCCTGGGCGACGGCCTCCCGCGTCCAGCGGGCGACGACATCGGCGTCGTGCATCTTCTCGAACCACCGCGACTTCGCCCGTATGTGCGCGCTGCACTCGATCATCTCCAGCTCCCGCAGCGTCCGGGGCGCCTCGGACGCCAGGGAATGGGTGGAGTGGAACGGCAGCGGAAAGGCGGTCAGGCCAGTCAACTCTCTGGGTCCTTCCAGGCGGTGTGCAGTGGCGGGAACGATACGGGAGCCCACTGACACACCATCCGCGCGCCGGGACAGGCCCTAACCGCCCGTCCTGCGCAGCGCGAGGAGCGTCGCGTCGTCGGTGCGGTGCGGGCCGTCCAGCCGGGCGACGATCTGTTCGACGCACTCCTGGAGCCCGGCGTGCCCGGGGCGGGGCGCCGTCGCCCGGCAGCAGTTCTCGACCGCCGCGAGAAAGCGCCGCGTGTCCCTGTCCGGGTCGGCCGGGCGGCGTTCGGTCAGCCCGTCCGAGTACATCAGGACGATGTCGCCCGGCTCCAGGGGCGTTTCCACGGCGGTGTACGGCGTTCCCGGCAGGACCCCCAGGGTGAGGCCGGGGCCCCCGGCGGGCGCCGGAAGCTGGGTGGCGCGGCCGTCGCGCAGCAGGACCGGACGGGGGTGACCGGCACAGGTCCACCGCAGCAGGGCGCGGTCCGGGTGGTAGCGGGCGACGATCGCGGTGGCCGTCGACTCGCTGGCGTCGGCGCAGGCCACCTCGTTGAGCCACCGCGTCAGCTGCTCGACGGTCGCGGCGGTGTAGGCGAGGCCCGCCAGGGCGTACCGGAGCTTCGCCATCAGCGTCACCGCCGACAGCCCGTGGCCCCGCGCGTCGCCCAGCGCGACGAGCAGCCGTCCGTCGGGCAGACTGCGGGCCTTGTACCAGTCGCCGCCCACTCCGGCCTCGCGGGCGTCGGGCCGGTAGACGGCCGCCGCCTCGACCCCGAAGGTGTCCAGCTCGTCCTGGAAGTGCGGCAGCACCGCGTCCCGCAGGACGGCGGCCACCTCCGCGACCGCCTCGGCCCGCTCGCGCTCGCGGCGCGCGGCCCGTTCGGCGCGCTGCGCCGCCTCGCGCCGCCGCCGGTCCGTGGTGACGTCGATGAGGACCGCCCGCAGGGCCCACGTCAGGCCGCCGGCGGTGATGCGGACGGGCTCGGCGACCATCCGGAAGACCCGTGCGCCGCCCCGGAAGCGCAGCTCGCACTCGGTGGTGCGCTTGCGCAGGATGACGTCGTACAGCAGCTGGTACAGGAAGGGCAGGCTGTCCGGGGTCGCGGCCGCCGCCAGGTCGAACAGGCTGGGCGCCGGTGCGGCCTCCGCCAGGCCGAGCACCTGCCGGAAGCGGCGGGAGGGCTGGATGCCGTCGTCGCCGAGGTTCCACTCCGCCCAGCAGGTGCGCATCAACTGCTGGGCGGCGGCGGCCATACGGAGCCGGCTGCCCGGTTCCCAGGTGAGCAGGAAGTGCTCACCGCAGGGTGCGATCCGCACCTCCGCGTTGACGCGCACCGGCCCCGCGTGCGTCGTCACCAGCCACTCGACGGTGTCGCTCCGCTGCGGGGTGCGCCGGCGGTGGACGTCGACCAGCAGCTCGGGAATCGCCGTACCGGCGAGGGAGGGGAAGCGCGCGTACAAGGAGCCCGGCCGGTCCCACGGAACCGTGACCCCTTCGGGCATCCGGGAGGTTCCGTAGGCGCGGGCCTCCGCGTTGAGCGCGAGGCAGACGGCGTCCTTCAGCTTCCCCTGCTCCCCGAACACGGGGGACAGGAGGAGAGCCGGCATCGGCAGGGCGTCGAGCATCTCCTGGAAGGAGGGTGGCAGCGAGGCGGCGGCCGGCACCTCCTCCGGCACCTGCCAGGCCGGGAGGGCGGGCCCGTACCGCTCGGCGTACGCCGTGACGCGCCGTCGCTGGGCGTCCAGCAGGGCCTGGATCGCCCGCAGTTCCAGCCGGGTCCGCGCGTCGCCCGGGGGAGGGGAGTGGTCCTCGGGCATGTGGGGCCTCTCGGTGCGGTGTACGGGCGGCGCCGGTACAGCATCGGAGCGGGGCGGCGGGGGCGCCAGCCGGGGCGGGCCGGACGGGTGACGCCCGGCCCGCCCGGTTCCCCGGACCGATGCCGTACCGGCGCAGGACCCTGCCCGGACCCCCGGGGCCCCGGTCCCGCGCCGGCCGTGCGGAGCGCTCCGGTCAGCTCGCGGCGCAGGACACCGTGGGCCAGGTCCAGGAGCCGTTGGTCTGGATCGTCACGCCCCAGGTGTTCCCGTTGCCGTTGGGCCGTGCGGTCAGGACCTGGGCGCTGGGGTAGGAGGCGCTGACGTTCCAGGTGGCGAGGACCCGCTCGGGGGCCGGGACGCGCATGGTGACGGTCCAGTTGGCGGACCCGCTCACGGAGACGTTGAGGTTGTAGCGGTCGCCCCAGCTCTGCCCGGCCGACAGGGTCGCGGTGCAGCTGCCGGTGTTGCCGCCCCCGTCACCCCCGCCGTCGCCCCCGCCGCTGTTCCCGTCCGGGGCGACGGCCCGGCCGGTCTGCGGCGAGATCATGCCCGAGCACAGGCCGCGCGAGGCCAGCGACTGGGCGATGCGCGGGATGGCGGCCAGGGTGTTGGCCGGCCACTCGTGCATGAGGATGATCTGCCCGCTGGACAGCCGCGAGACGGCCTGGACGATCGCGTCGGTGCTCGCCCCGTTCCAGTCCTGCGAGTCGACGTCCCAGATCACCTCGGTGAGGCCGTGTGCGGCTTCCACCGCCCGCACGGTGGAGTTGGTCTCGCCGTAGGGCGGCCGGAACAGCTTCGGGGTTCCGCCGCCCGCGTTGGCGATGGCCTGCTGGGTGCGGGAGATCTCCGACTCGACCTGGGCCTGGCTCTGCTGGGTGAGGTGGGGGTGGGTGTAGCTGTGGTTGCCGACCCACATGCCCGCGTCGACCTGGGCCTTCACCTGGTTCGGGTACGAGGCGGCGAACTGGCCCTCGTTGAACATGGTGGCCCGCAGGCCGTTCTGCTTGAGGGCGTTGAGCAGGGCGGGGGTGTGGTCGTTGGACGGGCCGTCGTCGAAGGTCAGGCCCACGTAGCCGGTGCAGGCGGCGGCCGCCGCCGGGGCTGCGGCCGTGGCCGTCAGGCCCAGGGAACTCGCCGCGGCGAGCAGCAGGCCGGCCGCCAGGGCGACCGGGCGGCGGTGGGGACGGAGACGCATGGGGGGTCCTCCTGGTGAGGGCTGCGGCCGCGCCGGGGGCGGCCGGTACTGAGCACGGAGTGTTTGGGGGCCACCGCGCACTGTCAATAGTTTCGGCAACTCTTTCGAAAGCATCGCTGGCGTCATGGGTGGGCTCTCCGTACACTCCTCGCACGTCACCTGCGTGCACGGTGCGCCGTCTCGGGTCGCGGTGGGGGAGCCGTGGGTGGGTGATCGAGCGTGAGGCCGAGCCTACGGCGAAAGTTTCGGACCCGTCGCGCCGCCGAAAGCGATCGGTCCCGCCACGCTATTGACAGTGGACCGTCAAGTCGCTCTGATGAATGGGAGCGCTCCCATCCGACTCGCACCGTCCCATGGCTTCCCCCCGTCCCGTGGTTTCCCCGCCCCAGGAGGCGCACATGCCGTTTTCCCTCCCGTCGTTACCCCGCCGGCTGC
>NZ_JAKRGC010000016.1 GCF_022347745.1 Streptomyces sp. OfavH-34-F | reverse complement strand
GGGCGCGGTGGCCGGAGCGGCCACCGACCTGGGCGGGAAGGGCGCGCTGCTGGGCCTGGCGGCCGGGGTGTGCGCGCTGGTCGGACTGCGGGTGGCCAGCTACGACTACCCGTCACGCTTCGTCCACATGACGGCGGGTGTGGCGCTGCCGCTGACCGCGGCGGCTCCGGCCGTCTACCTGCTGGGCCGCGCATTGACGTAGTCCCGTACCGCTCGTATCCGTAGCGTGTCGTCCGCATGACGAGGCCCTCCGCGGGGAACCGTTGGGGGGCTTTCGTACGTCGGTCACGCGGGGACGTGCCGTGCGGTCGACAGGAGGCTCGCGGGCCCCGGTGGGCCGTGGGCACGGCAGGGTGGGGGAAGAGAGAGCATGCGCGCACTGCGGATATCGGTCGTCGTCCTGGTGGTCCTGGCGGCGGTGTTCACCGTCGTGGACCGGGTGGCGGTGTACGTCGTCGAGTCGCAGGCCGAGGACCGGGTGCAGGTGCAGGGCGCGCGGATCGGGTCCACCGACATCTCCATCAAGGGCTTCCCGTTCCTGACCCAGGTCGCCGGCTCCGAGCTGGACGAGGTCGAGGTGCGGCTCACCGGGATCGAGACCCGCGCCGGCGGCCGCGCGCTGCGGATCTCCACCATGGACGCCGAGCTGCGCGACGTCCGGCTGAGCGACGGCTTCTCCGGCGCCACCGCCGCCCGGGCCGAGGGCACGGCGGTCATCTCGTACGAGGACCTGACCGAGGCCGCCAGTGACGGCGTCGCGGTCGAGTACGGCGGCAACGGCAAGGTGAAGGTGACCGGGACCGTCAGCATCCCGCTGCTGGGGCGCCCGGTCTCGCGCAGCGTGCTGTCCACCGTCACGCTGGTCGACGGCCACACCGTCCGCGTCCACGCGGACAAGGTGCCGGGCGAGGGCATCCCGGGTCTGGAGCGGCTGGTCCGCGAGAAGACCGACTTCGAGCGCCGGGTCGGCGGGCTGCCCGACGGCCTGAAACTGGAGAAGATCCAGCCGACCGCCGAGGGCCTGGAGATCGCCGTCACCGGCACCGATGTGCGGCTGGCGGGTTGACCCCGGCCGCGGGCGGGTAGAGGGCCCACCGCACACCTCACCCACATAGTGAGACGGCCCTGTCCGGTCCGTAGATGTCCGCGCGTTCCCCTGGCCCGCCCGAGGGCGCGGGAGTCCGTCCGAGCGGTCGCTTATCCCGTATTACGGACGATCCTGTCTCAGAATGCGACACAACGGTGACATGTTCGCCCGTACATCCCTACGATCGGACCCATGCAGTGCTCTATTAGCGGTCTCCCGCAGCGGGGACAGGCGGATCTCACGAAGCGGCGGGCAGTGGACCTGTGCCGCGTCGCCGCCATGCTCTGTCGCACTGTCTGAGCGGGACGTCTCCCGCGATCCCCGGCCCTTCGACCGTACGTCGGGGCCATCGCGCCCGCCGCCCGCGCCACGGACCGGCCCGCGCCCCGTACATCCGCATCACGCACGATCCGTGCACCATCTCGCCGCAGACTGCCCCGGAGGAGAAACAGAATGAGCCGCAGTGACGTCCTGGTAGACGCCGACTGGGTCGAGGCCCACCTCGACGACCCGAAGGTCGCCATCGTGGAGGTGGACGAGGACACCTCCGCGTACGAGAAGAACCACATCCGGAACGCCATCCGGATCGACTGGACCAAGGACCTCCAGGACCCGGTCCGCCGCGACTTCGTCGACCAGGCCGGTTTCGAGGCGCTGCTGTCCGCCAAGGGCATCGCCAACGACACCACCGTCGTCCTCTACGGCGGCAACAACAACTGGTTCGCGTCCTACGCGTTCTGGTACTTTAAGCTCTACGGCCACCAGGACGTCCGCCTGCTCGACGGCGGCCGCAAGAAGTGGGAGCTGGACTCCCGCGACCTGGTGGACGGCGACCAGGTCCCGTCCCGCCCGGCCACGCAGTACAAGGCCCAGCCGCAGGACGAGTCGATCCGCGCCTACCGCGACGACGTCGTGAAGGCCATCGGCACCCAGAACCTGGTCGACGTGCGGTCGCCCGACGAGTTCAGCGGCAAGCTGCTCGCCCCGGCCCACCTCCCGCAGGAGCAGTCGCAGCGCCCCGGCCACGTGCCGACCGCCCGCAACATCCCGTGGTCGAAGAACGCCAACGACGACGGCACCTTCAAGTCGGACGACGAGCTGCGCGCCCTCTACGAGGCCGAGCAGGTCGACCTGTCGAAGGACACCATCGCCTACTGCCGCATCGGCGAGCGCTCCGCGCTCACCTGGTTCGTGCTGCACCAGCTGCTGGGCCAGGAGAACGTCAAGAACTACGACGGCTCGTGGACCGAGTACGGCTCCCTCGTCGGCGTGCCGATCGAGCTCGGCGCCAACAAGTAAGGCCCCGTGCCACCGGGCCGGCACCCGCCGGCCCGCTACCGACCAGCATGACCACCGACCCGAAGGACTGAACCATGTGTGGAGCAAAGGCCGGCGGCCCCGACGCTTCGACGATCAAGCCCGGTGAGACCACCATCCAGGGCAGCGTGACCCGCGACGGCGAGCCCGTCACCGGCTACGTCCGCCTGCTGGACTCGACCGGCGAGTTCACCGCCGAGGTCCCGACCTCGGCGACCGGCCAGTTCCGCTTCTACGCGGCCGAGGGCACCTGGACCGTCCGCGCGCTGGTGCCCGGCGCCACCGCCGACCGCACGGTCGTCGCGCAGACCGGCGGCCTCGCCGAGGTGGCCATCGCCGTCTGACACGGCACCCGGTATCACCGGTGACCGGCCGAAGGGCCGTACCCCAGGGGGTTTGGACGCTTGCCTGGCACGGGTACGGCCCTTCGCGCCGTCCGGAGGCGGAAGCCCGCCGGACCGGCCGGGCGGGCCGATCGGGCCTACGCTGGAGACATGTACCGCCGACGCCGGCGCGCCTACTTCCTGCTGATGGGCGTGTGCCTCGTCCTCTTCGTCTCGGCCTGGGCCTTCGTGAGGCTCTGGTCGATGCCCGCCGCCATCGCGATGTGTGTGGTCGCGATGGTGATTCCGCCCGTCGCGGCGATGGTGGGCAACCGCAAGGGGCCCGAGGACCGCTGGTGGGACGAGCCGGGTGCGGAGCGGGAGCGGCCGCCCGGTGCCGCCCCGCCCGGCAAGGACGGCGGCGCCACCGGCGATCCGGAGTCCGACGCGTGGTGGGAGGAGCTGGACGGCAGGAAACGGCGCCGCTGAACGGCCCGTGCGCCCCTGCGGTCCCGGGCGCTCCGGGTCTCAGTAGACGAGCGCCTGCACGTCGTCGGCCATGATCTCGCTGACGAAGACCTGCGCCCCGGCGATCCGAACGCCCTCCAGGACGTCCTTCTCCGTGATGTCGCGCCGCGCCGCGCACTGCGTGCACAGCGTGATCCGGCCGCCCGCCTGAATGGACTCGATGAGGTCCGGCAGGGGCGCGGCGTGCGGCAGTTCGAACTCGGCCGCGCGGCCCGGCAGCGCGAACCACGCCGATTCCCCGGTCAGCCAGAGCGAAACCTCCACCCCGCTGGCGACGGCCACCGCCGCCACCGTGAACGCCTGCGAGCAGCGCTCGGCGGAATCGGCCCCTGCGGTCACCTTGATCACGAGCTTCTTCGGCATACGCAGCACTGTAATCCTCCGCCGCCGGGCGGCCCCGCCGCCCGGCCGCCCCGGAACGGCGGGGGCGGGCCCCACCCATTAGGCTGGGGCCGGTCCGGTACTGCCCTGTACTGCCGCCCTACCGCTCGTCCGAGGAGCCCCCCGTGCTTGAGGCATTCTTCTCCGCCCTGCTGGTCCTGGTCTGCGTCGGCGTCCTCGCCTTCGCCGCCGTGACCGTGAAGAAGCTGTACCAGGGTCAGCGCTGACCACCTGCCCGTCCCCGGCCTTCCCGCCTCCCGTCTCACAGATCGACTGAGCCGCTCATGATCGAGATCCCGTCCGACCTCCACCCGGACCTCGTCCCGCTGGCGTTCCTCCTGGGGAACTGGGTGGGTGCGGGAGTCTCCGACTTCCCCGGCGCCGAGAAGTGCAACTTCGGCCAGGAGGTCACCTTCCGCCACGACGGCCGTGACTTCCTGGAGTACACCTCGCACTCCTGGGTCCTCGACGCCGACGGCAACAAGGTCCGCCCGCTGGAGACCGAGACCGGCTACTGGCGCATCGACAAGGACCGCAAGGTCGAGGTCGTCATGGCCCGCGACCAGGGTGTCATCGAGATCTGGTACGGCGAGCTGGCCGACAAGAAGCCGCAGATCGACCTTGTCACGGACGCGGTCGCCCGGACCGCCGCCTCCGGCCCGTACAGCGGGGGCAAGCGCCTCTACGGCTACGTCAACAGCGACCTGATGTGGGTCGGCGAGAAGGCGACGCCCGAGGTCGAGCTGCGCCCGTACATGTCGGCGCACCTGAAGAAGACCGTCACGCCCGAGGAGGTCGAGGCGATGGCCAAGAGCCTCGGCGACCTGCCGGACGACGGCATCGCCTTCTTCAAGTAGCCCGGGATTCCGCAGAACGGTTCCGCCGCCCGGATCTACACTGGGCCTGTGGTGAGCACCGACTGGAAGACCGACCTCCGGCAGCGCGGCTACCGGCTGACGCCGCAGCGCCAGCTCGTCCTGGAAGCCGTCGACACGCTCGAACACGCGACGCCCGACGACATCCTCGCCGAGGTGCGCCGGACCGCCTCGGGCGTGAACATCTCGACGGTCTACCGGACGCTGGAGCTCCTGGAGGAGCTGGAGCTGGTCAGCCACGCCCATCTGGGCCACGGCGCCCCGACGTACCACCTGGCCGACCGGCACCACCACATCCACCTGGTGTGCCGGGACTGCGCGGACGTCATCGAGGCCGATCTGAGCGTCGTCGCGGAGTTCACCGAGAAGCTGCGCGGCGCGTTCGGGTTCGAGACCGACATGAAGCACTTCGCGATCTTCGGCCGCTGCGCCGGCTGCACGGCGAAGGCGGGGCAGCCGGACGCCGCCGCGGGCCCGGACCCCGCCGCCCCGGAGGACGGCCCCGCACCGGCGGCCGGGGCCTGAGCACCAGTCGTACGCTGGTCGCATGAAGAGCCCCCTGCTGTCCCTGCCCGGCGCCGTCCCCGCCGAGGGCCGCGACGAAGGCGTCGCCGCGCACTACGGCGACCTGTTCCGCGAGCAGCGCACCCTCGCCGACGGTTCGGGCCTGGTCGACCTCTCGCACCGCGGTGTCGTCACCGTCTCCGGGAGCGACCGGCTGGCCTGGCTGCACCTCCTGATCACCCAGCACGTCACCGACCTCGCCCCCGGCCGGGCCACCGAGGCGCTGATCCTCAGCGCGAACGGCCACATCGAGCACGCCCTGTACCTCGTGGACGACGGCGAGACCGTGTGGATGCACGTCGAACCGGGTACGCGGCAGGACCTCGTCGCCTATCTGGAGTCGATGAAGTTCTTCTACCGGGTCGAGGTCGCCGACCGCACCGAGGACTTCGCGGTGGTGCACCTGCCGGCCGGTTCGATCGCCGAACCCCCGGCCGGGGCCGTCGTACGCGAGACGCCGTACGGCCGGGACCTGTTCCTGCCCCGCCCGGACCTGGAGTCGTACGCCGCCGAACACGGCCCGCTCGCCGGGGTGCTGGCGTACGAGGCGCTGCGCGTCGAGGCGCACCGGCCGCGGCTCGGCTTCGAGACCGACCACCGCACCATCCCGCACGAACTGGGCCTGATCGGCGTCGCCGTCCACCTCCAGAAGGGCTGCTACCGGGGCCAGGAGACCGTGGCGCGGGTGCACAACCTGGGCAAGCCGCCCCGCCGCCTGGTCTTCCTGCACCTGGACGGCAGCGAGGTGCACCTGCCGGGCCCCGGCACCCCGGTCCGGCTCGCGTCGGACGGGCCCGAGGGCCGGCAGCTGGGCTTCGTCACCACCTCCGCCCGCCACTACGAACTGGGCCCGATCGCCCTGGCCCTGGTGAAGCGGAACGTGGCGGTCGACGCGGAGCTGCTCGCCGGGGACACGGCGGCGGCCCAGGAGACCGTCGTCGAGCCGTAGGCGGCGCCGGAGCGGGGCTCAGACCTCGACGATGACGGTGAACGGGCCGTGGTTCGTGAGCGAGACGCGCATGTCCGCCCCGAACCGGCCCGTCTCCACCGTCGCCCCGAGCGCCCGCAGCCGCGCCACGACCTCGTCGACCAGCGGCTCGGCGACCTCGCCGGGCGCGGCGGCGTTCCAGGTGGGGCGGCGGCCCTTGCGGGCATCCCCGTAGAGGGTGAACTGCGAGATCACCAGAAGCGGCGCGTCCACGTCCGAGCAGGACTTCTCGCCCTCCAGGACGCGGAGCGACCAGAGCTTGCGGGCGAGCTGCGCCGCCTTCTCCGGGGTGTCGTCGTGGGTGACCCCCACCAGGACGCACAGCCCTTCGCCGGCTATCTCCCCGACGATCCGGGAACCCCCGTCGCCGTCCGCGGCGTCCTTCACGGAGACGCTCGCGCCATCCACCCTCTGTACCACTGCACGCATACAGACCAACCTATCTTGGGCCGAACGGGTACAGAGCCACCTCATCGGGGCTCTCGGGGTGGCACCATGCTCGGGAGGCGGTGCGCCGACGCACCGGTCGAGGGGATGGACACAAGCATGAGCACCCATGGAACCGGGCAGTCCCCGGCCGCAGTGCCGGTCGCGCGTCCCGGTGTCAGCGGCGGCACGGGCCCCGGTACGAGCATCAGCACCATGCGCCCGCCCGTACAGCGGACCGGGCAGGGCGACGAGGCGGGCGACGGCGCGGTGCGGCCCGACCTGGGCGCGCTGCGGCTGCCGGAGCTGCGCGCGCTGCGCCGCGACGCCCAGCGCGACGAGGCCGACCTCAGTTACGTGCGGCGGCTCGTCCAGGGCCGGATCGACATCCTGCGCGCCGAACTGGCCCGGCGCCGGGGCCCGGAGGCGCCGGTCGTGGACCGGCTGTCGGAGATCCTCGCCGACGCCCCGTCGCCGCAGCGCTCCTCCGCCCGGCACGTCACGCTGTCCACGCCGCGCAGCGCGGAGTACCGCAGGCTCGCGGCCGAGACGCTCGCCGAGGTCGAGCTGTCCGACCTGGACGCCCGGACGGACGAAGAGCTGCACACCGCGATGGGGCGCCTCGTCCGCTACGAGCAGCAGGTCTCCCGGCGCCGGCACCGGCTCCAGCGCACGGCGGACGGTTGCGGAGCGGAGATCGCCCGCAGGTACCGTGACGGGGAAGCACACGTAGACGACCTGCTCGCCTGAGGCGACCCCCCGGGGAGCGGGTTCCGCCCGTCCCCCGGAAGGCCGCCATGACCCCCAGCGCAGCCCGCACGCCCGCCACGCCCGACGCCGCCCCCTGCCTGCCCGTGCTGGCCGAGGACGTACGGTCCGGATTCACCGAGGGGCACCACCGCGGCTCGCTGGTCCTGCTCGCCGCGGACGGCAGCGTGGAACTGGCCCTCGGCGAGCCGGCGGCCCCGGTCTTCCCGCGCTCCTCGAACAAGCCGATGCAGGCGGCGGCGGTGCTGCGGGCCGGGCTCGACCTGTCCGGCGAGCGGCTGGCGCTGGCCGCCGCCAGCCACTCCGGCGAGGGCTTCCACCTCGATCTCGTACGCAAGGTGCTCGGCGAGCACGGTCTGTCGCCCGACGACCTGCAGACCCCGCCGGACCTGCCGCTGGACCCGGTGGAGGCGGAGACGTACCTCGTCTCCGGGCAGGTCCGCGACCGCCTCGCGATGAACTGCTCCGGCAAGCACGCGGCGATGCTCGCCGCCTGCGCGCTCAACGGCTGGGACCTGGCCGGCTACCTGGACCCGGCGCATCCGCTCCAGCGGCTGGTCCACCAGGTCGTGGAGGAGGCGACGGGCGAGGAGGTCGCCGCCGTCGGCACGGACGGCTGCGGGGCCCCGCTGATGGCCGTCTCGCTGGTCGGGCTGGCCCGCGCCTTCCGGGGTTTCGTCCTGGCGGAGCCGGGAAGCGCGGAGCGCCGGGTGGCGGACGCGATGCGCGCGCACCCGGAGTACGTGGCGGGCACCCGGCGCCACGACACCTGGCTGATGCGCGAGGTGCCCGGCACCCTGTCCAAGGTGGGCGCCGAGGCCGTCCAGGCGGTGGCCCTGGCGGACGGCAGGGCGCTGGCCTTCAAGATCGACGACGGCGGGGCCCGCGCGCTGGGCCCGGTCCTGGCCCGTGCGCTGGGGCTGCTGGGGGTGGACGCCCCGGTGGTCGCCCGGATCGGCCGCGCGCCGCTGATGGGCGGGCCGGCCGAGGTGGGGGAGGTCCGGGCGGCGTTCTGAGCCCTCGCGCTTCCCCTGGGCACGGGCCCCAAAACCAGGCGACATCCCGCGCCGCGCTCCCTAGCGTGAGGCGCATGACCGACCTGGATATCCGCCTCATCACCCCGTCCGAACTGCCCGACTGGCTCCGTGCCCTTAACACCGGATTCCTGCGGCCGCCGACGCCCAGCGACGAGCAGGTGGCCGCGCGCCGGAGCCACATGGACTTCGCCCGCACCCAAGGGGCGTTCGACGGGGGGCGGTGCGTGGCGACGTTCCGCTCGCTCGCGCAGGAGCTGACGACGGTGGGCGGCGCCGCGGTGCGGGCCGACGCGATCACCAACGTCTCGGTCACCTCCACGCACCGCAGGCGCGGCCTGCTGACCCGGATGATGGCCGCGGACCTGGCGGCGGCGAAGGAGCGCGGCGACGTGGCGGCGACGCTGATCGCCGCCGAGTACCCGATCTACGGCCGGTACGGGTTCGGGCCGGCCACCTGCGCCACCGAGTGGGAGATCGACACCCACCGCACGGGCCTCGACCGTCAGCTGCGCGTACCGGCGGACGGGGACGGCGGGCGGATCGACCTGGTGGACGGCGCGGAGGTCCGCGCGCTGGGCCCCGCGCTGCACGAGCGGCTGCGGGCCTCCCGGCACGGTGTGGTGGACCGCGACGCGCGCTGGTGGGAGCAGACCACCGGCCTCGCGGAGTTCCAGTTCCAGCCCTGGACGGAGCCCTACTACGCCGTGTACCGGGGGCCCGGCGGCACGGTGGACGGCCTGCTGATCTACCGCGTCGACGCGACCTGGAGCGACGCCAAGCAGCCGCTGAACGGCGCGAAGGTGCGCGACCTGATCGCGGTCACCCCGGCGGCGGAGCGGGCGCTGTGGCACTACCTGTGCTCGGTGGACTGGGTCTCCACCATCCGTACCGGGCTGCGCCCCGCCGACGACCTCGCCCCGCTGCTGCTGCCGGACCCGCGCGCGGCGCGCGTCGTGACGCAGGCGGACTTCCTGTGGGTGCGGGTGCTGGACGTCGTGCGCGCCCTGGAGGCCCGTACGTACGCGGTGCCCGGCTCCCTGGTCCTGGAGGTCCGGGACGCGGCGGGCTTCGCGGCCGGCCGCTTCCACCTGGACGCCGGGCCCGACGGTGCCACGTGCGCGCCGACGACGCGTTCGGCGGACCTGGCGCTGGACGTACGGGAGCTGGGGACGCTCTGGCTCGGCGACGAATCCGTTCTGCGGCTGGCGGCGCTGGGCCGGGTGGAGGAGCTGACGCCGGGTGCGGGGGCGCGGGCCGACGCGGTGTTCCGGGCGGCGCGGCGGGCGTGGTGCCCGGACGTGTTCTGAGGGCGTGGCGCGGGGATCTACGGAGGGCCCAAATCCGCTTGCGGCCGGGGGCGTACGCTTCGGACTCATGAGCGCGGAGAAGGCCAGGTCGGACGGGGCGGCGGAGGAGCGCGCGCCGATGAGCCTGCGGGAGCGCAAGAAGCGGCTGACGTATCAGGCGGTCTCCGATGCCGCGATCGCCCTGTTCCTGGAGCGGGGGTTCGACAAGGTGTCGGTGGCGGAGGTGGCGGCGGCGGCGGACATCTCCAAGCCGACGCTCTTCCGGTACTTCCCGGCCAAGGAGGACCTGGCCCTGTACCGGTTCGCCGACCACGAGGACGAGGCGGCGCGGGTGGTCGCCGCCCGCCCCCCAGGCACGTCCCCGCTGACCGCGCTGCGCGCCCACTTCCTGGACGGCCTGGCGCGCCGCGACCCGATCACGGGGCTGTGCGACGCGCCGGAGGTACGGGCGTACCACGCGCTCCTGTACGACACCCCGGCCCTGGTGGCCCGCCTCCACGCCTACCTGAGCCGCTCGGAGGCGGCCCTCGCCCACGCCCTGGGCGACACCCCGCGCGCCCGGCTGGCGGCGGGCCAGATCATCGCCGTGCAGCGCGTCCTCGCCTCCGAGAACTGGCGCCGCGTCAGCGAGGGCGCGACGGCGGACGCCCTGTACGCGGAGGCGGTCGACGCCGCGAACTCCGGCTTCGACCAGCTGGCGTGGGGCCTGGAGGGGCGCCAGGGGGCGTAGGACGCCGAGTCGTCAGGCTCCGCCGTCCGCGTGGTCGAGGAGGAGCCGGGCCCGGTCCAGCAGGGTGCGGGTGTGGCGGATGCCGCGCGCGAGCCGGTGCCGGTGGACGAAGACCGTCAGGTCCAGGGCCACGTGCGCGTAGCAGGAGGCCAACGCCCCGGGGCCGGCGACCCGTTCACCGGCCCTGCGGAGCGTGTGCACCGCGTCGGGGGTGAGACCTTCCGCGCTGAGGAGCGTCGCGTAGTCGAAGGCCCTCGTGCCGCTGCCCAGGGCCTCGATGTCGACCACTGCGGCGACGCGTTCGGCGTCCAGGAGGATGTTGGCGGGCCGGAAGTCGCCGTGCACCAGGTCCCCGGTGGGCAGTTCCACCGGCCCGTGAGCGGCGAGGAGGCGGCCGCAGACGTCCACGAGGGCCCGGCCGCCCGCTGCCACAGGCCGTCCCGCCGGGCGGCCGTCTGCTCGTGGACCAGCCGCGACCAGCACCTGCCCGGGTCGGGGTCGAGCCCGGCGTGCGTCTCCAGGAGCCCGACGAGCAGCCGGGCCTCGGCCGCGCCCATGCGGTCCGGGCTGCGGCCCGCCGTGAACTCCTGGACCAGGTATCCGTAGCCGCTCGCGCTCGTACCGACGGCGAGCCACTGCGGGGTCGGGTAGCCGGCCGCCCGGATCTTCGTCACCGCCCGGGCCGCACGCCCGGTCTGCTCGGTCCAGGAACGGGACGCGCTCCACTTCAGGACCGCCCGCCGGCCCGTGGAGGCGTCGCTCAGGAGCCAGGCGCCCGACTGCATCCCCTCGTCGAACCGCCGTTCCAGCCGGAAGCGCAGGCCGTGGACGCGGTTGGCCTCGGACACGACGGCCTCGGCCGTACGCACATCCGTGTTCAACGGGCCCCCGTTCCCGGCGGTTCCCAGACCGAGCTGTCGTGGGCGAACAGCACGCGGCGCGGGTCGAAGTCGGCGAGTCGGTCCAGCCAGGGCCGGTAGGGCGGAAGCGGGGGTTCCACGCCGTCGCGGGCCGCGCGGCGGGCCAGGTGGTCGGCCGCGAAGTGGGAGGCGAAGTCGTGCGCCTGACCGGCGAGGACGACGGTGCCGTCGCTCTGCCGGAGGACCAGCGACTGGTGCCCCCGCGTGTGCCCGGGTGTCGGAACGACCCGGACCCCCGGCCAGAACTCGGCTTCGCCGGAGACCTCTTCGTACGTGGCGCCGGGGAAGTCGACCAGCTCGCCGACGGTGTAGTCACCCCGGCGGGCGGTGGCCAGTTCGACGTCCTGCACCACGATGGGCGTGCCGCCGAACAGCGGGTTCCCGCCGCAGTGGTCGAAGTGCAGGTGGCAGTTGACGACCAGCGCGATGTCCTCCGGGCCCACCCCGGCCGCCGCCAGCGCCTCCCGCAGCGGACGGCGCCGCGGCCGGTAGTGCGCCTCGGTCCCGGGGCCCGCGTCCCCGATCCCGGTGTCGAACAGGATCAACCCGTTGTCGTGCCGCACCAGATAAGCGAGCACCGGCTCCACCCGCGCCTCCGGCCCACCCGTCTCGCCCGCAGGCCGCACGAAGTACCCGAGATCGAGCCGCCGCACCGGCATGTCCCCCATACCGACGAGTCTGCCAGAGAGGCCGGATGTCCTGTCTCAGTGAAGGTGAATCATGGTGAGGTCGTGACCAGTGATGGTCATCTTGAGTGGGACGCAGTGCGGCCGACGTCTCGGTCAATCTGAGAACTGTGCCCCCTGGGCTGCTTCGTGCTCGGCCGTGAACTCGTCCAGGAGCTCGAACAGCACCTTGATCGCGTGTCGCTCGTCCTCACGGGAAAGGTTCCAGATGTCCTCGTCCCAGCCGTTCGAGAAGGCGATGTGCAGGACCTGGCCGGGCCAGGCGTGGTTGCAGTCGCGTCCGCGACGGGCGACGAGCCAGTCGCGCCAGCCGGTGAGCCCGTGTCCACCGTGCCGGAGCGCATGCTGGTCGTAGCCAATCAGGAACGCCGTCAGCATGTGGAAGGAGGTCTTGCCGACGAACATGCCGGGACGTTGGTCGACGCTGGCGAAGTATTCGCGTTCGGTCATTTCCGAGAGGGGCTTCATGCGTCCGAGCCCTCATGATCATCGGTGTCGCCGTCCGGGGCCTGGCGAAGCCTGCGGCGGGCTGCTTCCAGACGTTCGGCGTAGTCCGCTGCGAACATCCCCGGTAGCGACTTGTCGAGCGTGCCGGCCATGCGGTGAAGGGGTGCCCAGACCGCCGCATCGTCGACGAGCCGACTGAGGTCCGTCATCTGAACCTGCTCCAGCCAATCGGACAGGACCAGCGCCTCATCCGGGGTGAGCCTGATGATGATCTCCGTATCTTCCACCACTCGAACTTAGACAGTGGGCCGGGTGTTGTCAGAGGTGCTGACGCTGGAGTAGATCGAACATCTCGTCGCCACCCGGGTTGTGGGCGTTTGGCAGCGGAGGCACCTGTGCGTGTACGCCCCGGCCTGGGACGTCGGTGGCAACCACAGCCCCAGGCCGGGAGACAGGATGCGCAACTTCCCAGGGACTCCCCGCCGCTGAGAATTCTCCTCACCCACAGGACTCCGAGCACGATCGAGGGAATCCGCCCGTACGCGACAGCGCGCGACCGGGAGTGGCGACCTGCACCGTGAGCCTGGACGCGGCGATCGAGGCTGGAGCGCTACTTGATCAAGTGAAAGTCGGGATGTCGCAGCCAGGCTTCCAGAAACTCCGCGTCTCCGACATGCCGAAGCCACCGGCTTCCACCGCCGGTGTCGTAGGAGACCTCCGCGAGCCGTCCCGGGAGGTCTGATGCCAGTGCTCTCGCCCGGGCCAGGACCGCCTCGTTGCTCGTGTCGTCTCCGGCGGTGCGGTGACCACCCAAGAGGCCGTCGAAATCGACCAGCGCATCGAAGCGGAGGGCGAGAGCGAGCGTCAGGTGGCCGAGCAGCACGTGGTTCACCGATCCCGAGCAACCGGCGCCGACGATCAGCCCCTGCATGGGTGGTCGCGCGAAGGCCGAGTAGTCCTCGTCCTCGGCAGGCATCTCCTCGTCCTCCGACAGGAAGAACACGGCCCCTCGCGGACAGCTACCGATCGACGTCGACGGGAACTCCACGCCTCTGCAGCCGAGCCTTCAGGAACTCCATCTCCGACAACGTCCCCACCAGACCGTCGCGGCTCAGTTCCCCGACCAGCTCACGAGCCCGCGCCAACGAGGCCGCCGACACCTCCCGAAAGACCTTCAAAGCCGGGACGAGACTGGGTGCCGAACCGACCAGCCGCAGTCTGACGGACCCGTGCGCTGCGAGGAGAGCCTCCCGGACATCATCGGGTGCTGGTCCCGGACCGGCGTGTTCGCACAGGTAGGTGCCACAGGACGCGCAGGAGAACTCCGAGTCCCACCACAACTCGTCGCGAAGGACGAACTGGTTCACCTGCCGCACCGCCATGCTGCCGCACTCGCAGAGCGATGCGATCTTCGCGGTCTGCCCCGTCACCCGGGCTCACCGACGTTCCACCCCTGAGGCAGACCCTCGCCGCAGAAGACGCATACGAAGTCCTCCTCCCGCACGATGTTGAGCTCCCGGCAGGAGGGGCATCGGCGAAAGACGACCTCGTGCGTGAATCCGGGCGGTCGATGGATCCCGATCCGATCCAGAGCCTCGGCCACGGCGGGCCATGAGCTGACGTCCGGGCAGTAGCCGGTCGACTGGTTGCTGACCTGCTCGACCACCCACCGCCCGGAGTCCTCGCGGAAGCTCATCTCACCGGCGCTCAGGACCTCTCCGCCGCCGACGCACACCACGTGCTCACTGCGGCGCGGAGCCAGTCGCAGCACCCCGCCGCCATCGACGACGAACGTGAACGGCTCGGCCAACTCCTCCGGGGTCAGCGCCGAGACCCACTCGCCGAAGTCCGTCGCCGAGCGGATGCTGCGCCCCTCACCACCCGCCCGGACGAGCGCCTTCAGCGCAGCCGGACCCACATACCGATACCTCTGCCCCCGCGTCTCCACGCACACCAACCTAGCGGCGCACACCGCCAGGGCCTGCGGGCTCACCGCTCGGCGACTCCGGGCGACTGGTGACAGAGATTCCTGGGAAGGGACAGTCCCCGCTGAGCGTCGCAGGGGCTCCGCAGCGTGGTGAGGGACACTTTTGCAAGCGGGTGCTTGCAAAAGTTAGCGGTTGGGGGCAGCATCGGGGTATGGCCTCACTCAACGTCGGCAGCCTCGGCGACTATCTGCGTGAGCAGCGCCGCACTGCCCAGCTGTCGTTGCGGCAGCTCGCCGATGCCGCCGGGGTGTCCAACCCCTACCTCAGCCAGATCGAGCGCGGGCTGCGCAAGCCCAGTGCCGAGGTGCTGCAGCAGGTCGCCAAGGCGCTGCGCATCTCCGCCGAGACCCTGTACGTACGGGCCGGGATTCTGGACGAGCGGCAGCAGGACGAGCTGGAGACGCGGGCGGTGATCCTCGCCGATCCGTCGATCAACGAGCGCCAGAAGAGCGTGCTGTTGCAGATCTACGCCTCCTTCCGCAAGGAGAACGGGTTGGACGACGAGCCCCCGGGGGCAGGCGAGGAGCACGCCGGCGGGAGTGCCGCCGAGAGAGCTTGACCGTCCCGACCACCCTCATACCGAGCACATGATCCGGGAGGACCCCTCATGGCCATCACCGACGACCTGCGCAAGACCCTCACCGACCCCACCCCCCTCTACTTCGCCGCCGGCACCGCCGAACTCGCCGTGAGCCAGGCCCGCAAGGTCCCCGCGCTCATCGAGCAGCTGCGTGCCGAGGCGCCCGAGCGCATCGAGGCCGTCCGCAACACCGACCCCAAGGCCGTGCAGGAGAAGGTCGCCGGGCAGGCGCGCGAGGCGCAGGCCACCCTGCAGGCCAAGGTCGCCGAGGTGATCGAGGCGCTCGACAACGACCCGAAGAAGCTCGGTGAGATGGCCCAGGACCTGGCGCTGCGCGGGGTCGGGGTGGCCGCCGAGTACGCCGTACGGGCCCGTGAGACGTACGAGAAGGTCGCCGAGCGCGGCGAGCGCACCGTGCGGACGTGGCGGGGCGAGGCCGCCGAGGAGATCGTCGAGATCGCCGTCGTCGTCGAGCCGCGCGAGGAGTCCGCGCCGGCCGACGCGAAGCCGGCCGCCGCGGAGCCGAGCGACACCGCGCAGCCCGCCGACACCGCGACCAGCGCCAAGCCCGCTGCCGCGAAGCCGAAGGCCGCTGCCAAGAAGGCGCCCGCGCGCAAGCCCGCCGCGAAGAAGGCCACGCCGCCCGCGGGCGAGTAGCCGTGCAGGCGCCGGGCAGGTGTGCCGGGGCGGCGGGTGGGCACATTCCCGGTGGCCCGGTCGTTGTCCCGGTACCTTGGCCGCGAGGCGCTCTCCACTGACTAGGCGGTACACATCATGTTGCTCGAAGGCTTCAACTCGTTCCTCGGGCTGCTCTACCTGGCCATGCTCGTCCTCGCCGTGGTCGCGTTCGTCATGGCCCTGGTCGCCCGCGAGGACGCCTACCGCGCGGCGGACAAGCAGAAGAAGTCCTTCTGGCTGATCGTCCTCGGCGTCGCGGTGGCGGTGAACCTCTGGGTGCCGTTCCTGTTCCTCCAGCTCGCGGGGCTGATCGCCAGCATCGTCTTCTTCGTGGACGTACGGCCCGCCCTGCGGGCCGTCTCCGGTGGCGGGCGCCGCAGCGGCGGATCCAGCAGCGACGGCCCGTACGGCCCCTACAACGGCGGGCGCTGAGCCGACGCGGAGGACGGGGCCCGGCCGGGGCGCGGGCGGGGAATGCTCAGGTGCGCCCCGCCGCCCGCCGGGCGCCGCCGGGCGGCGGACTCGTCGCGGTCGAGCAGCAGGACGGCGACGTCGTCGGTCAGTTCGCCGCCGTTCAGCTCGCGGGCCCGGGTGACCGCCGCCTCCAGCAGGTCCTCGCCGGTCAGCCCCTCGGCCAGCTGCCGGTTGACCATCGCCACCATGCCGTCCTGGCCCAGCCGCCGCGTGCCCTCACCGACGCGGCCCTCGATCAGGCCGTCCGTGTACATCATCAGGCTCCAGGAGCCGCCCAGCTCCACCTGCGTGCGCGGCCACCGCGCACGCGGCAGCAGGCCCAGGGCGGGGCCGCCGTCCTCGTACGGGAGCAGCGCCGCCCGTCCGTCGCGGGCGATCAGCGGGGCGGGGTGGCCCGCCAGGCACAGGCCCGCGCGGCGGCCGTCCGGGGCGATGTCCACCGTGCAGAGCGTCGCGAAGATCTCCTCGCTCTCCCGCTCGTGTTCCAGGACCTGCTGGAGCGTGGACAGCAACTCGTCGCCGCACAGCCCCGCCAGGGTCAGCGCCCGCCACGCTATGCGCAGTTCCACGCCGAGCGCCGCCTCGTCCGGGCCGTGCCCGCAGACGTCGCCGATCATCGCGTGCACCGTGCCGTCCGGGGTGCGGACCGTGTCGTAGAAGTCCCCGCCGAGCAGGGCCCGGCTACGGCCCGGCCGGTAGCGCGCGGCGAAGCGGAGGTCGGAGCCGTCGAGCAGCGGGGTGGGGAGCAGGCCGCGCTCCAGGCGGGCGTTCTCCTGGGCGCGCAGCCGGGACTCGGTGAGCTGGTGCTGTGTGACGTCGGCGCGTTTGCGGGCGACGGCGTAGCGGATGGCCCGGCTCAGCAGCCGGCTGTCCAGCTCGTCCCGGAACAGGTAGTCCTGCGCGCCGACCCGGACGGCCTCGGCGGCCAGTTCGGCGTCGTCCTCGGCGGTGAGGGCGAGCACGGCGTGCCGGGGCGCGATCCGCAGGACGTGCTTGAGCGTGGCCAGCCCGTCCGCCTCGCCCTCCCGGTTGGCCCGGGTCTCCGCGCCGGCCGGCAGGCCCAGGTCCAGCAGGATGCAGTCCACGTCGTCGGTGAGGAGGCGGCCCGCCTCGGTGAGGTTGCGGGCGGCGCGGATGCGGACCCGGCCACCGGCCGCCGCGGACAGCTCGGGGGCGCTGAAGATCCCCGCCGGATCGTCCTCGATCACCAGGAGCGTGAGGGCGGCGCCGGAGCTGTTCTCCGCGGCGGAGTCCTGCTGCGGTTCGGGTACGGGCATCGGTTCGGGTTTCCTTCCCTCCCCCCGAGGGCGCGGCGGAGCGCCGATCGACGACCCGCCAGACGGGGACCATAGCGGCCCGGGGCGCGGGAACGGAATGGCGACCCGCGGGCGCCGGACGGCATATGCACCGGCCCGCACCGCTTCCCACCTCGGATCAGTCGTGATGAATCGTCCCGAAGCCGCCCCCGGTGGCATGACGAAGCTCACGCCGTGTCTGGGGGCCCGAAACCCGCGTTCCGCCCGCCCGGCGTGCCCGTTTCCGCCTGCCGCCCGTGCGCGGCTACGCGTCGGGGCGGACCACGCCGAGTATGCGCATGGAGCCCGCGCCCGCCAGGGTGACGTCGCGGCCGGGGCGGGGGGCGTGCACGATCTGGCCGTCGCCCACGTACATGCCGACGTGCGTCGCGTCGGCGTGGTAGATGATCAGGTCGCCGGGGCGCATGTCCCCGATCGCGATGTGCGGCAGCAGCCGCCACTGCTCCTGCGAGGTGCGGGGGATGGGCCGGCCCGCGGCCGCCCACGCCTGGGACGTCAGCCCGGAGCAGTCGTAGGACCCGGGGCCCTCCGCCCCCCACACGTACGGCTTGCCTATCTGCGCGGTGGCGAAGGCCACGGCCTTCTTGCCGAGCGGGCTCGCCTCGCGGTTGATCTCCGTCAGCGCGCCGGAGCCGAGCCAGGCGTTCTGCGCGCGCAGGGCGGCCTCCCGCTCCAGCTCGCGCAGGCGGGCCCGCTCCTGCTTCTCCAGCCGCGACTCCAGCTTCTTCGCCGCCGCGATCTGTGCGTTGATCTTCTTCTTGGCCTTGGCCTGCTTGACCCGGTCGGCTTCGAGCTTCTTCCAGTTGGTGTTGGCGTCCTTGGTGTACGTCTCCAAGTCCTGCTGAGTCCGGGTCAGTTCACCCAGGAGGCCCTTGGTGGCGTGCTGGCCCTGGCGGGCGCGGCTGATGCCGTCGAGGAACAGCTGCGGGTCGCCGCTGAGCATGAGCCGGGCGCCCGGGGGCAGTCCGGCGTTGCGGTACTGCTCGCGGGCCTGGGCGCCTGCCCGGTCCTTGAGTTCGGCGATCTTCGCCTGGCCCTCGACGATCGACTGCGCCAGCTCGACCAGTTCGCCCGACTGCTTCTTGGCCTTCTCCTCGGCGAGGTTGTACGCGTCCGTGGCGGCGCCCGCCTGCCGGTACAGCTCGTCGATCTCCAGGCGTACCTCTTCGAGGCTCTTCCCGCCGGGCGACGCCGGCGCCGAGGAGGGGACGGGCGGGTCGGCCGGCCCGGGCAGCGCCGGGGCGGCGAACGCCTGGGCCGGCGAGGCGAGGACCGCCAGCGCGCAGACCAGAGTGATCGCGGCGGCTCCACAATGACGTCGGTACACGAGCTCCCCCTCCGAGCAGTTCCCAACCGGTCGAGCAGTTCCGGATGATCTGGTTAACCGCCAGTAACATGTAGCGTCGACGCGATCGTGCCACGCCGTACCGAAAAGCAACAGAGGCAGGCACGCCCCGGCCGTCGGGCACCCGCACGCCTCTTCGTCATCCCCCCGCCGCCCCCGCGGCTTCGGTGCCCACTGACTCCGACGAACGATGGCCGTCGGCCGTTCCCGTCCCACGGGTGAAATCCGGCGCCGCCCCCCCTCTCGCGGTCGGGTACGAGCGCGCCCCCTCACGCCCCCCTGGGCGCCAGGGCCGTCCACTCGACCGTGACCTCGCCCTGGCGCCAGCGCCGTACCCCGTCCGCCAGCGGCCAGTCGCCGGAGAGCGCCCGCACCGCCGTGACCCAGCGCTGCCGGGCACCCAGCGACGCGTACGGCGCGGCCGCCGCCCACGCGTGGTCGAAGTCGCGCAGGAACGCGTGCACCCGCTCGCCCGGCACGTTGCGGTGGATCAGCGCCTTCGGCAGCCGTTCGGCGAGATCCGACGGCCGGTCCAGCGAGCCGAGCCGGGTCGCGAAGGTCACCGTGCGCGGCCCCTCGGGCCCCAGCGCCACCCACACGTGCCGGCGTCCGACCTCGTCGCAGGTGCCCTCCACCAGCAGCCCGTCCGGCGCCAGCCGGCCGCACAGCCGCTCCCAGACGGCGGCCACCTCGCCCTCGTCGTACTGGCGCAGCACATTCGCCGCCCGGATCAGCACCGGCCGCCGGGGCAGCGCGATCTCGAAGCCGCCGTGCCGGAAGGTCAGGCCCTCGCGCGCGAACGGCTGCGCGGCGGCCACCCGGTCCGGGGAGATCTCGATGCCGACCACCTCGGTGCGCGGCTCGGCGGTGCGCAGGCGCGCCAGCAGTTCGACGGCGGTCCAGGGCGCCGCCCCGTAACCGAGGTCCACGGCGACGGGGGCGTCGGCGCGGCGCAGGGCGGGGCCGTGCGTGGCGGCGATCCAGCGGTCCATGCGGCGCAGCCGGTTCGGATGGGTGGTGCCGCGCGTCGCGGTGCCGATCGGGCGCATGGCACCGAGCGTAACGATCCGGGCGGATGCGGGCGCCGGGCGGTCGGGCGATGATCGGGGCGACGCGCCAGCTTTCCGCCGTAACGATTTGGCAAAGCGGAAATGAAAGGAGAGATTCCGCTGTTCGCCACCTTCGAAGGATCGTGCGCCCTTCGGTGCCATGCCGTGAACCGCGCCGGTACCGGGGCCCAGCGAGGAGGACGGACGACGTGACCCAGTACGTCTCTCGGCTCGGCACCAGCCGTGGCGCACCGCGTCGCAGGTTCCCCGCAGGACTGGCCGGCTCCTTCACCGCGGGCCACCGCAGACCGCGCCGCATCGCGATGCTGTCCGTGCACACCTCCCCGCTGCACCAGCCGGGGACGGGCGACGCCGGCGGCATGAACGTGTACATCGTGGAGCTGGCCCGACGGCTCGCCGCCATCAACATCGAGGTCGAGATCTTCACCCGCTCCACCACCGGCGGGCTGCCCGCCGCCGTGGAGCTGGCGCCCGGCGTGCTCGTCCGGCACGTGGACGCGGGGCCGTACGAGGGCCTGGCCAAGGAGGAGCTGCCCGCCCAGCTCTGTGCCTTCACCCACGGCGTGATGCAGGCGTGGGCCGGTCAGCGCCCCGGCTACTACGACCTCGTCCATTCCCACTACTGGCTCTCCGGACACGTCGGCTGGCTCGCCGCACAGCGCTGGGGCGTTCCCCTCGTCCACGCCATGCACACCATGGCGAAGGTCAAGAACGCCGCGCTGGCCGAGGGCGACACCCCCGAGCCCGCCGCCCGCGTCATCGGCGAGACCCAGATCGTCGACGCCGCCGACCGGCTCATCGCGAACACCGCCGGGGAGGCCGACGAACTCGTCCGCTTCTACGACGCAGACCCGCGCTCCGTGGCCGTCGTCCACCCCGGCGTCAACCTGGACCGCTTCCGCCCGGCCGACGGCCGTGCCGCCGCCCGCGCCCGCCTCGGTCTCCCGCAGGACGCCCTGATCCCGCTCTTCGCGGGCCGCATCCAGCCGCTGAAGGCGCCGGACGTGCTGCTGCGCGCGGTCGCCGTGCTGCTCGACCGCGACCCCGCGCTGCGCTCGCGCATCGTGGTGCCCGTCGTCGGAGGCCCCAGCGGCAGCGGCCTCGCCAAGCCGGAGGGGTTGCAGAAGCTCGCGTCCCGGCTGGGCATCGCGGACGTCGTCCGGTTCCACCCGCCAGTCGGGCAGGACGAGCTCGCCGACTGGTTCCGGGCCGCGTCCGTGCTGGTCATGCCCTCGCACAGCGAGTCCTTCGGCCTGGTCGCCGTCGAGGCGCAGGCGGCCGGCACGCCCGTCGTCGCGGCGTCGGTGGGCGGCCTTCCGGTGGCCGTGCGCGACGGGGTGAGCGGCTTCCTCATACCGGGGCACGACCCGGCCGCGTACGCGCAGGCGCTGGAGCGGTTCGCGGCGGCGCCGGAGCTGGTCGACCGGATGGGCGAGGCGGCGGCCGAGCACGCGCAGCGGTTCGGCTGGGACACGGCTGCCGCCGGTACGGCCGAGGTCTACACGGCGGCGGTCCAGGGCCACCGCAGGCGTACCCGGACCCGCCACGCGTAACCCTCGCGCCTGCGTGTTTGCAGGGCCCGCCTTCGCGTCCCCCGGGGACCGTCCCGCGTCCGCCCCCGACCGCGTGCCTTCACCGCCTGACGTACGCTCGAAACATGGCTGACGCACCCGTACCGGCAGACGACGAGGCCGCCCGCGCCGCGCAGGTCCTCGAAGCGGTGTTCGCGGACGCCGGGCTCGACTGGGAGAGCCCCGCCCCCGGCAACTACGTCGTCCAGCTCCCCGGCACCCGCAAGCTCGCCACCACCTGCTCGCTGATCGTCGGCGCGCACAGCCTCTCCCTCAACGCGTTCGTCATCCGCCACCCCGACGAGAACGACGCGGCGGTGCACCGCTGGCTGCTGGAGCGCAACCTGCGTCTGTTCGGCGTCGGTTACGCGATCGACCGGCTCGGGGACATCTACCTCACCGGCAAGCTGCCGCTCTCCGTGGTGACGCCCGAGGAGGTGGACCGGCTGCTCGGCTCGGTCCTGGAGGCGGCGGACGGCGCGTTCAACTCGCTGCTGGAGATCGGTTTCGCGACCGCGATCCGCAAGGAGTACGCCTGGCGGGTCTCGCGCGGCGAGTCCACGCGCAACCTGGACGCCTTCGCCCACCTCACCCGGCGTCCCGCCCTCTGACCTCGCGTCAGCCCGTACGGCCGAACCGGCCCATTTCGCCGGGCAATGGCGCGAAGTGATCACGACGACGTCACGATCAACTGCGCTTGCCAAAGTAAAGGATTGCCAAACCTCGGCGGGCTCATAGAGTTGGCTCACCCCACGAAGACCCCCCATTCCAGGCCGCGCCGAGCCCCGGTGCGGCTGCTCTCGTGCGGGCGGAACACCTTGAGACAGAAGGACGGTCCATGCGACCCACTGCCATACGCCGTACCGCCGTTGCCGCCACCGTGATGTCCCTCGCCCTGTTCACCGCCGCCTGCGGTTCGGACGGCGACGACAAGGACAGCGGCAAGGCGGCCGGCTCGTCGGCCCAGCCCTCGGACAAGGGTGCCGACAAGGGCGCGGACCAGCCCGCCGCGAAGGTCCTGACCGCCGCCGAACTGGAGGCCGTCTCGCTGAAGCAGGGCGACGTCGCGGGCCACAAGGTCACCAAGGCCGGCGCGGTCGACAAGATCGACGCCAAGGACGTCACCGCGGACAAGGCCGCCTGCGACATCGTCGCCGACCTGCTGATGGGCGCCAAGGCCGGTGCGCCCGCCGCCTCCACGCAGCGCAAGGTGATCAGCGAGCCGAAGTCGGACCCCGCGAAGGGCACCGAGGGCCTCGACGAGGCGTTCGACGCGGCCTTCGACATCACGACGACCATGACCACGCTCGCCGCCTACGAGGGCAAGGGCGCCGAGGAGACGCTGGCCTCCCTGCGCACCGCCGCGACCGACTGCGCGAGCGGCTTCACGATCACCGCGGCCGGTGAGAAGCAGAAGGTCGCCAAGATCGAGGAGGCGCAGGTCAAGGGCGGCGAGGAGGCCGCGGCCTGGACGGTGACGATCAAGACGGACGACGGGAACATGGCGCTCAAGCTGGTCGCGCTGCGCCAGGGCACCACGCTGGCCTCGTTCAGCGCGATGAACCTCGCGGCCGCGGGCAGCGGCAAGGACTTCGACCTGCCGACCGCGGTCGTCGACGCCCAGGCGAAGAAGCTCGCCTGACGGGCGCTCAGGGCAGCGGGACGAGCCGTACGACGGTGACGGTCAGGACCGACCCGGAGACGTAGTACAGCACGATCGCCCCGGCGACCGTCGCCTCCCGGCGGTCGCGCTCCCCCTTGACGGCGGTCGAGCCGTGTCCGTACGGCTCGGCCCCCAGGGTGGCCGCCATCCGGTCCCGGAACGTGTCGCCGTCCCGCATCTTGGCCAGGGTGTCGTCGGCGGGCGGCGCGTAGGAGATCCGGAAGCTCAAGCGACGCTCCGCCTCTCGGCCTCGTCCCGCGCCAGCCGGTCCAGGATGCGCTCGGCCTCCGGATCGGGCACGGCCTCCAGCATCCAGTGCCGCATCACGGCCTGGATCTCGTGCACCCCGGCCTCGTTGATGGCCCGGTCGAACTCCGCCCGCCGCCCCTCGGGCAGCGCGTCGCGGATCGCCGGAATGCTGTTGGGCACCTCGACCTCGGCACCCCCGACAAAGGTCTTCAAAGGCTCACCCATGACCGCCCTCCCACTCTTCCCCGCATGCCGCACAGCGTACGGCGGAGGGTGAGCGGCGTCACACGGACCCGGGTCCTCGGCGACGAAAAGCCCCCTGGGCGCGGAACACTCCGCGCCCAGGGGGCTTCCTCGGGCGGTGCGTTACTTCTTGCCCTGGGTGTTGTCGGGGATCTTGGTGAGCTGGGTTTTTGCTGGTCAGGGGCGGTGGGCTCGCGCACCAGGTGGTCGTCGTTGGTCGTCATTGGCCACTGCTGAGCGGCCTTGGACGGCCCAGGGACGGCCCAGCTTTAACGGTTGCAGGGCCTCGCTTAACTGAGGCAGGCACCTTCGATGTGGCCCGCCCGAACCTCAGCCGACGACAGTCAGCCACGATGGCGGATGCGCCGACCGATCAGGCGCGCGTGTGTCTCGTTGCCCCCCGCCGGCCTCAGCCACGCTGCCAATGCCGTCGCCCAGAGCAAGCCACGACGACCGATCCGCGACGACGATGCCGGAGCCCTCAGCTTGGGAAGCTCGTGTGCTCTGGCTTCGTCTTCCGCGCTGACCTGCGGCTAAGGCGCCCGTGGCCCCGTACGACCTCCGAGTCGGTACCCGGTGTTCCCCGTGGCTCCCCGCACAACCTGGCAGGGTTCTGGCACGTCTGTCGTAGGTGCTGGCATCAGGCACAAGAGCGTTATCAGCGGCGGCTGTTACCCACCGCAGAGATGAGCACGCCGATCGAGGGGGCCGATAGGTGTCTTCCGACCAGCTGGGGCCGGGACGCCGAATGACTCCGTAGTATCCCCTACAACCTGCTGGTACGTAGCTCTACACAGTTTGGTCAACGAGGGTCAACAGGGTGCCGGTTAGATCGTGAGAGACACCGGTGGCCTGCGGTTATGGAGTTGCTGTACTTCACTGTTGTACCGCGTGGCGGATCCACTCATGCGTCCGTCTCACGGGCCCCTGTCGCAGCACGATGTGCGCCGGCCTGAACGGCAGGCTGCGAAGTGTCGGCGCCATGACCTTGAAGAGCGCTTCGGTCTCCGCCTCGGTCGGTGTAGAACAACGGCCTGCTGCCAGGGGCATCTTAGTTAGCGAGAGTCCCCACATGGTTGGCCGAAGAACGCTAGCCTCGTGCTCAAGACGACAGCCAAGGGGGGCTTCCGTGACTTCGCTTCCATCGTGTGCCGAGCAGTACGCAGACGAGGCATGTTACCTCGCTGCTTTCGGCGGCTTCAGCCTTACTCAAACGCGAAGGGAACTGGAAGAGCTTCTCGGGAGAATTGGGCAGTTCGGATTCTTTGACGAATACACCAAACACGACATCACGCACATTGATGCGATGCTCATGAAGCTGGACTGGCTGGTTACCCCGCAAACGCGCGAGGCGATGACACCAGCGGATTGGCTACTAGTTGTCCTCTCGGTCTACTTCCACGACCTTGGAATGCTGGTATCGAAGAGTGAATATGAAAAGCGCAACGAGTCTGATTTTGAAGAGTTCTGCAAAAGCACCCTAAATACTCCTGACGCCGAAGGTCGAGATTACTTTGCCCGCCTCAGCGGCTTGAGTGACTCCGAAAGGGAGAAGTTCCTATACCAAGAATTCGTCCGTTACCATCACGCTGCCAGGGTTCGAAAGTGGATTGAGGGAGACACGTCTCATAACCTTGGCGTGAACGATGCAATCGTAGCTGAAGTCCAGCGACTTCTGTCTACGGTCGACCCTGTATTCAAAGAGGATCTAGCCAAGGTCTGTGAAAGTCACCACTTGGATGACCTGTATGACGTTAAAAAGTATCCAGTTGACCAATACTATGGCTCCTCCGAAAGTGAACGAGCAAATGTGCAGTTCGCAGCCATCCTTCTCCGCACGGTAGATCTTCTGCACATCACGCGCGACCGCACGCCTTCAGTCGCTTTTCGCGTGTTCAACCCATCCGACCCCATTAGCCAGAACGAATGGGCTAAGCAGGCTGCCGTCCGTGCGGTCGTGCCGTTGAAGGGAATCGACAAGGAGGGCATTCCTTCCGATTCTGCACCCCAGGACACCATTGCTGTTCATGCAACTTTCACGGACGAAAATGGATTCTTCGGACTCACCTCGTACCTGAAATATGCTGCCGATCAGTTGCGTAAGAGCTACGACTGGGTACAGCGCTCCAACTCGAATCAAGGTACTAAGTACTACTTTCCGTGGAGGGTGATCGATACAACGCGCGTTGAGGCACGAGGTTTCCTTACCGAGCCGTTTCAGTTCACCATTGACCAAGAAAAGGTTCTTGAACTACTAACCGGGCACACCCTCTACAATGATACTAACGTTGTCCTTCGAGAACTTGTTCAAAATTCGATTGACGCGGTTCGTGTGCAACACGGCACTAAGGCATCAAACGATGGCGATGTGAAAATCCGCTGGGATAGCGAGGCACGTACTCTCGAAGTCTGCGACAACGGTACAGGAATGACACAAGGAGTGATTGAGAACAACCTTCTCCGAGCAGGGTCTAGTCTCTATCAGGATCCTGAGTTCCGAAAAAAGAACCCAACCTTCAATCCTATTAGCCGTTTTGGGATCGGCGTTCTCTCGACCTTCATGGTGGCAGACCAAGTAGAAATCATCACCTGCCACCCAGACGAGGAGAAGGCTCGACAGTTGTCGCTGCGCTCCGTACACGGGCAGTACCTTGTTCGAACACTGGATAAGAATCACGAAGTTCCTGCGAGTATCCGGCCTCACGGAACAATCGTGAAATTGACACTCCGACCGAGCGCTGAGTTGAAAAATGTATCCAAGACCGCGCAACACTGGATCGTTTTGCCTGGATGCGATGTCACTGCCCAAGAAGATAAGGATGCCCCACAGAGAATCGGCTATACCTCCGTAAGCGAGGCCCTAGAGGATGCGCTAAAGCGATCGCACTCTTCCTATGCGGGAGCGCTGGAACAGGGCAAGATTAGAGTGGTGGAGCGACAAAGCGAAAACATGTCTATCGCCTACGCGCTGCAGTGGAACGAACACTTCAGGGAATGGACGTTCTTGCGCAGTCAACAACCCGGTGCGACTAGAAGGATTACGCCCGAGTGGGTACCGACTACGGGTGTTTGCGTGGCTGGAATTCGTGTTGAGCAATTCACGCCTGGGTTCCGCAGTATTGGGCCGATCGCGGCCCTTGCGAACACATTCGGTCCGACGTCACCTCGCACGAATGTTGCTCGGTCGGCCTTGGAGCCCACTCCTGAGCTGAACACTTTCGTCCGACAGTGCTACGAAGCTTATTGCCAGCATGTAATCGAGGAGATCCAACAGCTGCAGACTGAACGTCAGCACTCCATTACATGGGCTACCGAAGAAGCAGCCTTCATCGCAGGGCCTCTCAGAAGCGGAGGAAACCCCGTCTCGCCGCTTATGCTCAGAGAGACGCTTCAAAACGTACCGTTCTTCCTTGTCGAGGAAGGCGGTATCAGAAAGCGAGTGACATCTCAGGAGCTGGACCAGTATGACAAAATCGAGACGATGGAGAGTGCTGTAACGGAGCACGTGGAATATCTTCTTCGGGAACTCCCCGGTGGCACTCGGGAGTCCGTAATCAACCTTCTTAGCGCTGACCAACAGGATCAAGTCAAAGCGCAGAGTCCTGTTTTGTGTACACGCTTGGGGCGTACGGATGAGGTGGATGAACTGTTTCTGGCTGGGTGGGAGATCTGCGCAGTTACTGGAAATATCAGTAGCCGTAGTTGCAGCGTCACGTGGCAGAAGAAGGATGATAACCGGCGGTGGACGCCGGAACACATTATGAACAGCACTCTTGAGCCTTTGGAGCGAGAGCGCGACGGCTATTATGGAGGGCCACCGGCACCGCTTGTCAGGCTTCCGATCGGTAAAGTCACGGTTTCTGGCTTCACTAGTACCATGCAGGGATTCATTGCAGGAGAAAAACGCTACCTTCTACCCGGCCACCCTTGGCAATCGATGGTAGACGCCCTTGCTGGGGAGTATGAAGCAGAAGAATTTGAAGTTCGTTTGCTTCTGCTCTGTTGGCTTATCACGCAACGAACGGGTGTCGATGAGCAGCGTAGACTCCGCTACACCGCCTCCCGGAAGGGATTTTCTGCTGCAGAAACTCAAGAAACATTGCAGAGGCGGGGTCTGTTGGGCCTAGTCGACTGGCCGGAATTTGCGAGGATCGCGCGTTCCGATGATAGTGTAATTGAGTTTTTTGATACCCGTAAATGGCAGCGTTGGGGCGGGGGATATGGTGTCATCTAGTGACGCGAGCAATGTTGTGCAACCCAATCGGTACCTTTCGGGCGATTTGCGTGCTGTTGAGATTCCTGACCTTTCGAAGCGGGATGATGCGGCAGCGATCATTCGGGAGTTGTTTGCCTGGGTGGAGTCTTTTGCCGTCGAATCGATCAACTGGTATTCGCGTGAAAAGGTATCCAAGGCGCGATGGTCGCGTTTTCTTCGATTGTCGGCGGTTCTGAGCTTCGCGCTTGGGACTGTAACGCCAGTAGTGACGGTGGGGATGGGGTGGTCGAAGGAGGCGATTTGGGGATACGGACTCATAGGGATGGGTGCATGCTGTGTGGCCGTAGATAAGGTATGCGGATTCTCATCTTCGTGGATGAGGTACGTTTCCACGGCAATCTCTCTGAATCGCCAACTGGTCATGTTCCAGGCGTCTTGGCCGCGCATTGAGGCGACAATTTCACACGAGCCGAATGCAGAGCATTTTTCACAAGCGGTGCAAGATCTTGTCAACTTCGTAGATGGGTTCTCCTTGGTGATGGAGACAGAAACTCTGGCTTGGGTGTCGGAGTTTCAGAATCACATCATTCAACTAGAATCCGGCTCGATTCCTGCGTTGCCGACGCAGTCTCAGCGATGACAACAGTGAGCGACTGCCGCCGAGGCGTCGGCCGATGGTATTCCAACGGTCGGTGGAGCGGCTTTGGGATGGCGCTGCTTTGGCGCGAGTGATCATGGCCCCGTAAGCTTCCGGCGCGTCGGGCAGTCTGTGGACCTGCCCGGTAAAGCACGACGTTGGGGCCATGATCTTCGAGGCTCGCGCCAAAGTGGCTCCGTAAAGCCGTGGAGCCGCCCGCCCCAGCCACGACATACCCTTCTTTTGCATCAAGTGGCTGATTGCTGTGTGCGCGGCACGGGCGCCGGCCGGGCTGGAGCGGGGCGGAGACAGGAGCGCAGGCCCGGCCGGGGGCCGGGCCGCGCGCGGGGAGCGGAGCGAGCCGCCTTGAACCCGTAGAGAAAGTTGTAACTCAGTCGGACGCGTGGGGCTTGAAGCCGTATGCGCAGGCGGGGAGTTCAGCTTCTTGGCGGTGGACCATCGGCAGGTAGATCACGGGCCGGATCGTCCAGGTGATGCGGGTGGTCTCGTGGGTCACTGACACCGTGCAGGGCTCGGAGCGCAACAGTGCTCGTCGGGTCTCGATGCGGCCGTCGTACAGCCACTCCCACGCTGCGTCGGACGCGTCTGCGTCGAGGGCCGGTGAGATGGTGCGGAGTGTGACCGCGACCCATCGGTCTGCCTAGGGTGCCGTGTAGGCGTCGAGGGATGCCAGTAGTGCCGGCCTTCGGTGTTCGGTGAGGTCTTCTGTCCAGCACTCGCACCAGTAGCCGCGTTGGGGTTCCTTGATCAGCACGGGTGGCCTCCCCGCCGGGCACCGGCGAACAGTTCCGCGGTGACCGTGTGGCCGTGTTCGCTGTCGTGGATGACGACCCGGTGAGCGATGGCACTGACCATGCCCAGACCCCGGCCGTGTTCGGCGTCCTGGTCCTGGTGCTCGGCCTTGGGGGCCGTCCATGTGCCTCCGTCGTCCGTCACGGAGACTGCGACCACCTGTGCCGAGACGGCGACGGCCAGATGGAAGCTGCCGTGTTCCTGGCCGCTGGCGGTGTGGAGGATCGCGTTGGCGCTCAGCTCGCTCACGATCAGTTCGGCGTCTTCGGCTAAAGGGGAGCCGCGCAAGATGTCGCGGGTCCAGCGGCGGGCCCGGCTCACCTCTTCTGGGAATCCTGGGCAACTGAGCCCCCAGACCCGGGACCGGCTCGTATACTCGTGCATATAAGTTTCTTCATGCTGGTAGGCCGCCATGTGCAGCGGGTTCGGGCTAGACGAGTTTCACGCCGTCGTGGGCGCGGATGGCCGGCGGAGACGCCGCGTCCATCGCGTCCAGGACGCGGATCGCGTATGCCTCGTCGGCAAGCTCGGTGACTTCTTCGCGGGTGGCCCAGCGCAGTGCGCGGGTCTCGCTTCCGGTGGTGGGCGTGCCGTCGGCGGCTTCGCAGCGGAAGACCAGGGAGACGATCAGGCCCGTCATGTTCTTGTAGACGCCAGTGAGGGTCGCGGGAAGTGCGATCTTGATGCCGGTCTCTTCGAGGACTTCGCGTTGCAGCGCGTCGGGGATGGTCTCCTCGCGTTCGAGGACACCGCCCGGCGGTTCCCACTTGCCGTTGTCCCGGCGCTGGATCAGGAGGGCCCGGCCGTGGTCGTCTACGACGACTCCGGCGACGCTGACGGAGTGCGGGCGTTCTGTGCTCACGTTCCTCGGCCCTCTCGGCTGACTAGGCTCTCCACCGTAGCAACAACACTCGCCCACTCGTCTAGATACCTAAAGGAGTACACACGTGAGCCCTGCCCTTCCTTCGGGCCTCCTCGGTGATCTCGACCCCACGAGCGATCGTGCGGTCTTCCGGCAGATCGCCGACCAGCTGCGTGAGGCCATCGACCGTGGGCGATTCAGCGAGGGTGAAAAGCTGCCCTCGGAAGCTGAGCTTGTCGAGCACTACGGGGTGTCCCGGATGACTGTCCGGAACTCCTTCTCCGTCCTCCAGGGCGAGGGCCTGGTGCACGCCGAGCACGGCAAGGGCGTCTTCGTCCGGCCCCGGCCTCCCGTGCGGCGGCTGGCCTCCGACCGGTTCGCCCGGCGCCATCGCGAGCAGGGCAAGTCCGCGTTCATCGTGGAGGCCGACGCGGCCGGCAGTCACCCCAAGGTCGACAGTCTTGAGGTGAAGGAAGAGAAGGCCAGCCAGGACATCTCCACCCGGCTCGGCTCCGTGCGGCGGGTGCTCGCCCGGCGGCGCCGTTACCTCCTCGACGGGCGGCCCGTCGAGTTCGCCGCCTCCTATCTGCCGCTCGACATCGCTCGCGGTACGCAGATCGCCGAACCGAACCCCTGCCCCGGTGGCATCTATGCCCGACTTGAAGAGCTGGGGCACCGCCTCGACCACTTCGAGGAAGAGATCCGTGCCCGGATGCCCTCGCCCGCCGAGGTCAAGACGCTCCACCTGGCCTCCGGCGTGCCCGTGATCCATCTGATCCGGACCGCGTTCGACACCGAGTGTCGAGCCGTCGAAATCTGCGACACGGTCAGGGCGGCGGACGCGTACGTGTTGTCGTACCAGCTCCCGGCGACGTAATCGCGTGAGCAGCGGTGGTGCGCGGGGCCGTGTTCCTCAACTCGTACACCCCAACAGGCATACTCGTATAGACGAGTGGGCAAGTTATGTGGCAGGGTGGTCCGCGTGATCCCGAGGATCGGGTACACGCGGCGACTCTTGTATAGACGAGTAGATAGAAATGTGCCTTGCGTACCATCCGTGTTGAGACCTCCGCCGCGACGATCCTCCTGACGGAGGCTCCCGAACCGAAGGTCCGCGACCGGCAGACGGGCGAGATCGCCAAGGATGCCGTGAGCGGTGAGGCGCTGATGACCATCGGCGTCGTCTACATCGAGGACGGCGAGTCCTCGCTCATCAAGGTCACCGTCCCCGAAGGCGGCGTCTCCGAGGGGCTGACCCTCGGCGCTCCGGTCTCGCTGCAGGGCCTCCTCGCCCGGCCCTGGGAGTCCGTGTTCAACGGGCAGCAGCGTCACAGCATCGCCTTCCGGGCCGCCGCCGTCACCCCGGCCGCGTTCCCGGCCACGATGGGAGCCACGGCCTGATGACCGACCTGACGACGCTTCTGGAGGTGGGTGGTCCCGCCGCCGCGCTCGGTGGCGGGACCACTTACGCCCGGGCGCAGCATCCCGCCCTGTACTGGTCCGCCGTCGGCGGTCCGATATCCACGATCCGCCTCCTCAGCTCGTACGCCTCCGTCATGGAAGCCTGCGGCCTGACTGTGGCGCCGTCCCGGCTGCGGGTCCTCGCCGTCAAGGCCACCACTCGGCGGGAGGTGCGGCCGCTTCCGCCCCGGCGGGGTATCATCCGGCCCACCTCGACCGGGCTGCGGCTCCGGCTCCGGCTGGCGCCGGGACAGGAACCCACTGACATCGCCGCCTCGGCCGAACGACTGCGGCACGCCTGTCTACGTCCACACAGTCAAGCCCGGTGTCGTCGAACTGCGGCTCGTCGGCTTCGACGTCCTGCGCAAGGTGCGCATGCCGCGCAAGACCGACGGCGGGTTCCTCAGGGTGCCCGTCGCGCTGCGGGAGGACGCCACGGTTTTCGTACGCGACTACCGGACCGTTCCCCATCAACTCACCCTCGGCGCAACGCTGTCGGGCAAGTCCATGTACCTGAGGCATCTCGTCGCCGGACTTGCCCCGCAGCCAGTCGCCCTGGTCGGTATCGACTGCAAGCGGGGCGTCGAGCTGGCGCCGTTCGCGCCCCGGCTCTCGGCACTCGCCACCGACCCGGAGCAAGCGGCCGAGCTGCTGCCCGTCCTGGTCAAGGAAATGAAGGACCGATACGACCTGATCAAAGACGGGCAGGGCATCGCCCCCGACACCCCGGATGAGGAGATCACTTCCGACATCTGGGGCCTGCCCGAGAGCGAACGGCCCGTGCCCGTCGTCCTGTTCGTCGACGAAGTGGCCGAACTCTTCCTCACCGCCACCCGCAAGGACGAGGAACGCCGCGACGAGATGGTCACCCACCTCATCCGGCTCGCCCAGCTCGGCCGCGCGGCCGGCATCTACCTGGAGGTGTGCGGACAGCGCTTCGGCGCCGAACTCGGCAAGGGCGCCACCATGCTCCGCGCCCAACTCACCGGCCGCGTCTGCCACCGCGTCAACGACGAAGCCTCCGCAAAGATGGCCCTCGGCGACATCGCCCCGGAAGCGGTCCTCGCCGCCTGCGCCATCGCCCCAGAGATGCCTGGCCTCGCCGTCGCGGGCGACACCTCCGGCGGCTGGTCCCGCATCCGCACCCCTTACCTCTCCCTCGGCGACGCCGCCGAGATCTGCCGGGAGACGGCGCACATGGCGCCCGACCTGCCCGCGCTCAAGCCCCTCCGGCCCGCCGTGCCCGTGCGCCCGGTCGAGACTCCGGCCCCGGTTGTTCGACCGCATCCGGTAGCCGACTGACCTTCACCTCACCTCTCACCCCGGTCGGCGTGACCGTCTCGCGCCACGTCCCTACCCCTCCCATGCCCGAACCGAAAAGGAGCCGCATCATGCGCGCCCACCTGGCTCGCGTCGACGCGGTGTTGGTCCAGGCGCTCATCGCCGCCGCCCTGTCCTTCGCTCACCTCCATGATGTCGCCATGGCGGCCGGACAGGACGGGTGGAAGGCATGGGCCTACCCGATCAGCGTTGACCTGTTGCTCGTCGCGGCCTGGCGTCGGCTGCGCTCCGGCACGGCAAAAGCGGCCGCCTGGTGCTGGTTCGTCAACGCCCTCGCCGCGTCCCTCGGCGCAAACGTGGCCACCGCCGGCCTTCTCGACCTCTGCAACGTCCCGGCCTGGCTGCGCATCCTCGTCGCAGGCTGGCCTGCGGTCGCCTTCCTCGGCGGAACCCTCCTCGCCCACTCGTCCCCTGCGGCGTCCACCGCCGTAGAGGTCATCGAGGACCAGGAGGACGAGCCCGAAACCCCGGCCGGAACGCCCTTCCAACCCGCCGTCGAGCCACCTCCAGCACACCCGCCCGTCCCGGTCCCGGCCGCCCTGGTCGACCACGCACGAAAGGTCGCCGCCGAACACCACACCCGCACCGGCGCCCCGATCGACACCCCGACTCTCCGCGCCCGACTCGGCGTCCCAGCACCCATGGCCGAAGCCATCGCCGCCCAACTCACCTGACAACGAAGGAGACCCGCGCATGCGCCCGTCCATCCGGTCTGCCCTGGAGCGTGCCGCCGAACTGACCCGGAACAACCACCTCGTCGAGGCCGTGGCCGTCGCCGAAGCCGCGATCAACCGGTCCACTGACGACGAACACCCCGAGATTCGGCAGTGGCTCACCGACCACACCCGCGACTTCATCGGAGAGGACCGCCCGTGACACCCCGCTCGAACCGCTTCCGCAACGTCATCCGCATCGGTCCCGTCCAGGTCGGCACGGCCTACGACAACCGGGACCGCGAGAAGCACACCGCCGCCTGCACCGCCCCGCGCTGCGGCTTCTCCGCCGACTACGACAGCCGCGCCGCCGCCGAACTCGCCGCCCGTGCCCACCGCTGCCCCGTCCGCTGAGAGGACCCCCAACCACCGTGACTGTCAACCTGCCGCTCGTCGTCGTTCTCGGCTTCTTCGCCTGGGGAGCGGTCAAGTTCCTCGGCGTCCGCCCGTGGATCGTCGTCCTGGTCGCCCTGTTCGGCTTCTGGCTCTCGCACACCTTCCTGGCCCCCGCCATCGAGACCGGCACGCGCTCCGGCGTGGACGTCATAGACGGCTCACATGACTAGACGAGTAGATAAGGAGGCTTCGGCCGTGTTCCTGCCCAAGTACCCGACAACCCGACCCCGCCGCCCGCGCAGACCCACACCCCGACCGAACCGACTCCCGCCCGGCGCCCCGTGCTCCCGGCCGTCTCCGTCAGCACCGGTGCCGTCGTCGCCGTGCTCACGGGCGGCGTGGTCCTCACCGCGCTCCTGGCCGCCGTCGCCGTCTCGGCCGTCTCCGTGGCCATCGCCGCCGTCGTTCTGCGCTCGCTGCTCCGCGACTACCACCGGCGCTGAACCGCGCCCGACCCCTGGGGCGGCCACGACACCGCCAAGCATCCGGCCGCCCCGGGGCCCATCCCTCCTGACCGATCCAGCCAGAAGGAGACAGCCATCTTCACCCGCACCACCCCGCCCCCGCTCTCGGAACTGACCAAGTTCGCCCAGCACGGCACTCTGCCGGGCATCCTCCGGCAGCTCTCCGGGCTCGGCGGCTGCACTAATCCCATCCGCCTCGACGGCCACCGCACCGAGTACGGCATCGACACCACGACCGGCGAAATCGGCCGCGTGCTCAGCACCTCGACTCCTCCACCCTCCCCGCCGGCCAACTCCTCGTCCGCTGCAACAACCGCCGCACCACCCGCTGCCCGGCGTGTGCAGAGGTCTACCGCCGCGACACCTTCCACCTGATCACCGCTGGACTCCGGGGCGGCAAGGGCACCCCCGAACGCGTCGCCGCACACCCGCGCGTCTTCGCCACCTTCACCGCCCCCGGCTTCGGCCCAGTCCACAACCGCCGCAACGACGGCCGCCCCTGCCGCTGCGGCGCCCACCACGACCAGCACGACCCCGCCCTCGGCACCCCGCTCGACCCCGACACCTACGACTCCGAGGCCGCCGTCCTCTGGAACGCACACGCTGGCGCCCTGTGGCGGCGCTTCTCGACCTACCTCCGCCGGGTAGTCGCCAGGCGCGCGTGGCCTGACCCAACGCCGCTTCCGCGACCATGCCCGCGTCTCCTTCGCCAAGGTCGCCGAGTACCAGAAACGCGGCGCCGTCCACTTCCACGCGGTCATCCGCCTCGACGGCCCCGGCGGCGGAGACACCCCGCCCCCGGCCTGGGCAACCGCCGACCTGCTGACCGACGCCATCCAGGCCGCCGCATCCAAGGTCCGCGTCGACGGCCCGATCCTCGACGGCCGCACGCACACCTTCACCTTCGGCCGCCAACTCGACGTCCGCACCATCCGATCCGCCGACTTCAACGACGGCCAGGAGCTGACCGAACGCGCCGTCGCCGCCTACATCGCCAAGTACGCCACCAAGGGCGCCGAGACCGCGACGGGAGCTCTCGACCGCCCCCTCAAGTTCGTCGCCGAACTCGCCCAGCTCGACCTCAGCGACCACGCCCGCCGCCTCATCCTCACCGCCTGGAACCTCGGCGCACGCAAGGACCTGGAACACCTCCGCCTGCGCGCTTGGGCCCACATGCTCTGCTTCCGCGGCCACTTCTCCACCAAGTCCCGCCGCTACTCCACCACCCTCGGCGCCCTCCGCGACGCCCGCGCCGAATGGCGTCGAGCACAGGCAGGCGCGAACGGACCCGACACCGGGACGACGTACGTCCTCGCTCACTGGGTCTTCGCCGGGACCGGCCTCTCCGACGCCGAAGCCTGGCTCGCCGCATCCCTCGAACCCGCCCCGGAACCGAAGGAGAACCCACCCGTGGCTAACCGACGCCTCGCCCTCGCCGACGTGGCCACCGAATCGCGCCCCCTGCCCTCGCGGTACCTGACCCCCGAAGACCTGGTCGAGATGTTCGAGCTGCCCAGCGTCGAGACCGTCTACCAGTGGCGCCGCAAGCGGACTGGTCCCCGTGGCTTCCGCGTCGGTCGACACCTGCGCTTCGACCCGGCGGACGTGCGGGCCTGGGTGGACGCCCAGTGTGAAGGGGTGGCCGCCTGATGGCTGGGCACATCCAGGACCGCTGGTACAAGGCTGAAGTCGGGCCGGGCGGAAAGACGCGCAAGGTCAGGACGGAGCGGTACGGCACGGGCATGCGCTACCGCGCGCGGTACGTCGGGCCGGACGGCACGGAGAAGTCGAAAAGCTTCCCGGACCGACAGAAGCGGCTCGCTGATCAGTCCGAAGCGGACACGGCGCGGGGACAGTACATCGATCCCCGCGCGGCCCGGACCGCCTTCCAGCAGCACGCGGAGGCCTGGGTGTCCACCCAAGGGGCGGACCCCAACACGCAAGCGTCGATGGAGTCGCAGCTCCGACTGCACGCATTCCCGTACCTCGGCACGCGTCCGCTTGGTTCGTCCCAGCCGGCGAACATCCGTGACCGGCTGCAGCAGCTCCAAGCGAACGGTGTCCGCGGCTCGTACGCCCGGACGATCTACTCCAACGTCCGGGCGGCTTTGAGCGCGGCTGTGGACGACGGGCACCTTCCTCGGAACCCTCGCGCTGCCCGCTCGGTACGGCCGCCGACCGTGGACACGAAGCGCGTGACGCCGTGGACGGATGAACGCCTCTTCGCTGAGCGCGCGAGCCTGGCCGAGCGGTATCAAGCGATGGTCGATCTGGGCGGCGGCTGCGTCCTGCGGCAAGGCGAGATCCTGGGTGTCGCGGTGGATGCGATCGACTTCCGGTCGAACACCTTGCACAGCGTCCAGCAGCTCAAGCTGAGCCGCAGCAAGCCCGTCTTCGCTCCGCCCAAGAGGGGCAAGCAGCGGGACGTACCGCTCCCCGGTCCAGTCGCTGAGGCGCTGCGGGCACACATGAAGCAATTTCCGGCGGTCGAGATCACGTTGCCGTGGAAGGTCGTGGGCGGACCGCTTGTGACCAAGCGCCTCATCTTCATGGACCGCGCGATGGTCACGTCTGGCGCACCTCGCTGAATGACGAGGCGTGGAAACCGGCTCTCGCCTCGGCCGGAGTTATCCCGATCCCAGTGGCCGGCGCTCCGCACGCCGAGTCACGCGAAAACGGCATGCATGCCATGCGGCACTTCTACGCGTCGGCACTGTTGGATGCCGGAGAGAGCATCAAGGTGGTTGCCGAGTACCCCGGCCATTCGGACCCTGGCTTGACGCTGCGAGTGTACGCGCAGCTGATGCCGTCGAGCCAGGAGCGTACTCGGAGTGCAGTTGCTGCAACGTACAAATCTGAGGCTCCGGCAATGCCTGCCGCTGAGGCAGATGCTACAGGTGCTGGTACTCGTGGGGGTGCCTAGCGTGCATCATGACCTCGTATTGCGATGCCGTATTGCGACCTCGTATTGCGATGCCGTATTGCAACCTCGTATTGCGATGCCGTATTGCAACCTCGTATTGGGTGCACGCTAGAGAGCTGAGCGTCAAGGTGTAGGTGCGCAAGCGTCAGCGGGTCATCTGGGAGAGGGTCGGCCAGGTCAACCTAGGCGGGCTCGCCGCGTTGCCCACGTCCACGGGCGTGGACAATTCATCCATGGAGATGGGCAGCCGCTACATCCTGCTGGATCCATCTACATTTCTACAGTCGATGTGGAGGTTGCGTCGGCCCTACCGCATTTACCCGGGCCGCGCTGCAGATTTGGCTCAGGGGTGGCAGCTATGTCAAAGTCTCAGCGGCATAAGAATGCCGCCCGGCCAGGGGCGGCATTCGTCTCCGTGCCGCTTTTCAGTCATGACCTTGATCCGGTGTATCCGAAGCACAGCAGGAGAACTTCATGGTCCCACGTACGGGCATGAGCATCGACGTCCGCCCACGTGATCTACCAATTGTTCTGATCGGCACGGGTGGCGGGGCACTCGCGCTGTGGGCAGACGCATCCCCTGAGATCGCCATCCCGGCGGCGCTACTGATCATGCTCGACATCCGCGTGCGCTTCTGGCGCGGTCGAGCTTGAGGGCCCACAGATGGCCCAGCGCACCAAACAGCCCCCCACCACGCGGAAAACCAGCAGGTGGGGGGCTTTTTCGGCTCTGCTTACTTCTTCTTGCCCTGGTTCTTCACGGCTTCGATGGCGGCCTTCGCCGCGTCCGCGTCGAGGTAGGTGCCGCCCGGGTTCAGGGGGCGGAACTCCGCGTCCAGCTCGTAGCTGAGCGGGATGCCGGTGGGGATGTTCAGGCCCGCGATGTCGGCGTCCGAGATGCCGTCGAGGTGCTTGACCAGGGCGCGGAGGCTGTTGCCGTGGGCGGCGACCAGGACCGTGCGGCCGGTCAGGAGGTCCGGGACGATGCCGTCGTACCAGTACGGCAGCATGCGCGTGACGACGTCCTTGAGGCACTCCGTGCGCGGGCGCAGCTCCGGCGGGATCGTCGCGTAGCGCGCGTCGCCGCTCTGGGAGAACTCGGTGCCGTCCTCGAGGGCGGGCGGCGGGGTGTCGTACGAGCGGCGCCAGAGCATGAACTGCTCCTCGCCGAACTCGGCGAGCGTCTGGGCCTTGTCCTTGCCCTGCAGCGCGCCGTAGTGGCGCTCGTTCAGACGCCAGGAGCGGTGTACGGGAATCCAGTGGCGGTCGGCGGCCTCCAGCGCGAGCTGGGCGGTGCGGATGGCGCGCTTCTGGAGCGAGGTGTGCACCACGTCGGGGAGCAGACCGGCGTCCTTCAGCAGCTCACCGCCGCGGACCGCCTCCTTCTCGCCCTTCTCGGTGAGGTTGACGTCCACCCAACCGGTGAACAGGTTCTTCGCGTTCCATTCGCTCTCGCCGTGGCGGAGGAGGATCAGCTTGTACGGTGCGTCGGCCATGGGTCCGAGCGTAATCGAACCGGTCCGGGCCGCGCGCGACCGGTCACAGGGCGGACAGGGGCAGGGGACGGCCTGAGACGTTTGACGGCGGCCGTCAAACGAGTGGCCTGCGGGCCCTGCGGATTCGTAAGGTTCGGAGCGCCGACGGGCCGCTTACCGCCCCGGCTCCGTCCTTCGTACGTCCCTGGGGGGAACCCGTATGTCTGCCACCGGTCTCGGACGAGCCGCCCGGGCCACCCGGGAGACGGTCTCCGGTCTCCCCCGGGAGTTCTGGTGGCTGTGGACCAGCACCCTGGTCAACCGCCTCGGGGCGTTCGTCGCCACCTTCATGGCCCTCTATCTGACCCTGGACCGCGGCTACTCCGCCTCGTACGCCGGTCTCGTCGCCGCCCTGCACGGGCTCGGCGGGGTCGTGTCCTCGCTCGGGGCCGGGGTGATGACGGACCGTTTCGGGCGCCGCCCCACCATGCTGATCGCCCAGCTCTCCACCGCCGCGTCCGTCGCCGTGCTCGGCTTCATGACGCATCCGGTGGCCATCGCCGGGGTCGCCTTCCTCGTCGGCATGGCGAGCAACGCCTCGCGCCCGGCGGTCCAGGCGATGATCGCCGACATCGTGCCCGCCGAGGACCGGGTGCGGGCCTTCTCGCTCAACTACTGGGCCATCAACCTCGGCTTCGCGGTCTCCTCCGCCGGCGCCGGGTTCATCGCCGAGTACAGCTACCTCGCGGGCTTCGTCGGCGAGGCCGCCATGACGCTCGTCTGCGCGATCGTCGTCTTCCTGAAGGTGCCCGAGTCCCGCCCGGAGCGCTCCGGGGCGCCCGCGGCCGGCAGGGGCCGGGAGGACGACGGCGTGCGGCTCTCCACCGTGCTGCGCGACGGCCGCTTCATGGGCGTCGTCGGGCTGTCCTTCGTGATCGCGCTCATCTTCCAGCAGGGGTACGTGGGCCTGCCGGTGGCCATGGGCGCGGACGGGCTCAGCAGCTCGGACTTCGGCACGGCGATCGCGGTCAACGGCGTCCTCATCGTCGCGCTCCAGATCCCCGTGACCCGGTTCATCCAGAGCCGCGACCCGCGCCGGCTGCTGGTCGCCTCGTCGCTGTTCGCGGGGTACGGGTTCGGGCTGACCGCCTTCGCCGGATCGGTCGGCGTGTACGCGCTGACCATCTGCGTGTGGACCGTCGCCGAGATCATCAACGCGCCCGTGCAGAACGGTCTGGTCGTCCAGTTGTCGCCCGCGCACGGCCGGGGCCGCTACCAGGGGATGTACACCCTGTCCTGGTCGGCCGCCGCGCTCGTCGCGCCCCTGATGTCCGGCGTGGTCATCGATCACTTCGGGGCCGGCTGGCTGTGGGCGACCTGCGCCGTCCTGGGCACCGTCGCCGCCGCCGGGTACTGGCTGCTCATGCGCGGCCTGCCGGCGACGGGGGACGGCGGCCCGAAGGAGAGCGTCCCTGCGGTGCCCGCGCCGGGGACCGGGGTCCGGGTCACGAAGGCGGAGACGTCGCCCTCGTGACCCGTGCGGTCCGGCGGGTCAGCCCGAGCAGCCCCCGCACTGGCACGGCGCACCGGACTGGCAGCCGCACCCGCAGCCCGATCCGCAGCCGCAGGCGCCCAGAACGGTCAGGTGCACCACCTCGACGGGGGCCTCCTGCTCGGATGCGGTCATGGGGGAATCGGCCATGGTTCCTCCTCAAGGCGTACGTCGGGGCCGCAGGCCCGTACGGGCGGCGCGACCCGGGGCGTACGGACACGTCGTGCCGCCCCACCCCATTGCATGCCCACCCGTACGGGCGCATCAACGGCGCACATGCGCAGGAACGTCAGTACGAGCCGTGCGCGCGGGCGTGCGCCCCGGCTCCGTACGCCTACGCACCCTCCACGGGGGCAGGCTGCTGGATCTCGTCCGCGTGCTCGCCCGTCACCAGGTAGACGACGCGCTTGGCCACCGACACCGCGTGGTCCGCGAACCGCTCGTAGTACCGCCCGAGCAGCGTCACGTCGACGGCCGTCTCGATGCCGTGCTTCCAGCGGTCGTCCATCAGGTGCTGGAACAGCGCGCGGTGCAGCAGGTCCATCTCGTCGTCGTCCTGCTCCAGCTGGAGCGCGAGGTCGACGTCCTTGGTGATGATGACCTCGGCCGCCTTCGCCATCAGGCGCTGCGCGAGCTGGCCCATCTCCAGGATGGTGGCGTGCAGGTCGTTCGGGACCGTGGTCTGCGGGAAACGCAGCCGGGCCAGCTTGGCGACGTGCTGGGCGAGGTCGCCCGAGCGCTCCAGGTCGGCGCTCATCCGCAGCGACGTCACCACGATCCGCAGATCGGTCGCCACCGGCTGCTGGCGCGCCAGCAGGGCGATCGCGCGGGCCTCCAGCTCGTGCTGGAGGTCGTCCACCTTCTGGTCGGCGGCGATCACCGACTCCGCGAGCTTGAGATCGGCGTCGAGCATCGACGTCGTCGCCCTGCCGATCGCCGACCCGACGAGCCGGGCCATCTCGACCAGGCCCTCGCCGATCGAGTCGAGTTCCTCGTGGTACGCGTCACGCATGGGTGTCCCTCTCCAGTCCTGGTCCGAGCCCGGGGGCCGCCGACGATCGGCTCCGAGCCCCACACCCTCACCGTGACGGGCGTACGCGTCGGATTCCGACCGGCCAAGTGAACCGTCCCTTGCCCCTCGGTGAACTCTGGGCGACGAGTCGCCGAGGAGGCCACCGGACGGCTGGGAGGGGGTCCGAGAGGCCGCTTAACCTGGACACATGGACGTGAACGCGGCGGTCGCCGCAGCTGCCGCGATCGCCGGTGTCGGTACCGGTGTGATCGCCATGCTGGCGTTCCGCTGGAGCGAGCGCGACCAGAAGAAGCCGACGCGCACCTCTCCGCGGCCCGACAGCGGCACGGCCCTGCCCCCCGGTGTCGACACGGTCCTGTCCGTGCTCAGCTCCTCGGCGGTCGTGCTGGACGAGGGCGACGGCGTCGTCAAGGCCAGCTCCGCCGCGTACGCGCTGGGACTGGTCCGGGGCGGCCGGCTCGCCGTGGAACCGATGCTCAACATGGCGCGGGACACCCGGCGGGACGGCGAGATACGCCAGGTCGAGCTGGACCTCCCGCGCCGGGGCACGGGCCGGGGCGAGGCCCTGGCGGTCTCCGCGCGGGTCGCCCCGCTGGGTTCCCGGCTGGTGCTGCTGCTCGTCGAGGACCTCACCGAGGCCCGCCGCATCGAGGCGGTCCGGCGTGACTTCGTCGCCAACGTCAGCCATGAGCTGAAGACCCCGACCGGAGCCCTGTCGCTGCTCTCGGAGGCCGTACTCGACGCCTCCGACGACCAGGAGGCGGTGGAGCACTTCGCCCGCCGCATGCAGATCGAGGCGACCCGGCTCACCAACCTCGTCCAGGAGCTGATCGACCTCTCCCGGGTGCAGAACGACGACCCGCTGGAGGACGCGGAGCCGGTCCGGGTGGACGAACTGGTCGCCGAGGCCATCGACCGCTGCCGTCAGCAGGCCGGCTCCAAACAGATCACCATGGCTGCCGGCGGCACCGCGGACCTGCGCATATGGGGGAACCGCGGCCAGCTCGCCGCCGCTCTCGGCAACCTCGTCGAGAACGCCGTCAACTACAGCCCCGCCCGCACACGCGTCGGCATCGCCGCCCGCCGCGTGGTCGTCCCCGGCGGGGACGAGATCGAGATCGCCGTGACCGACCAGGGCATCGGGATCTCCGAGAAGGACCGGGAACGGGTCTTCGAACGCTTCTACCGCGTCGATCCCGCCCGCTCACGCGCCACCGGTGGTACGGGTCTCGGCCTCGCCATCGTCAAACACGTGGCCGCCTCGCACGGCGGGGAGGTCACCGTTTGGAGCTCGGAAGGACAGGGCTCCACCTTCACCCTGCGGCTGCCCGAAGCGGGCTCCGCACGCGGCCGGGACCGCGCGACGGGCGGCCCGCTCATCGTCAACGGCGACGAGGCGTCCCACCCGGACGCCGCCCCCGATCCCTTCGAACCGTCTTCTTCCCCGGAGGCCCTTCCGTGACCCGAGTGCTTGTCGTCGAGGATGAGGAATCCTTCAGCGACGTCCTGTCCTACATGCTCCGCAAGGAAGGCTTCGAGGTCGCGATCGCGACCACCGGGCCCGACGGCCTGGACGAGTTCGAGCGCAACGGCGCCGACCTCGTACTGCTCGACCTGATGCTCCCGGGACTCCCCGGCACCGAGGTCTGCCGCCAGCTGCGCAGCCGCTCCAACGTGCCGGTGATCATGGTCACCGCGAAGGACAGCGAGATCGACAAGGTCGTCGGCCTGGAGATAGGGGCCGACGACTACGTCACCAAGCCCTTCTCCTCGCGCGAGCTGGTCGCCCGTATCCGCGCCGTGCTGCGCCGCCGGGGCGAGCCCGAGGAGGTCGCGCCCGCCGCCCTGGAGGCGGGCCCGGTCCGGATGGACGTGGACCGGCACGTCGTCACGGTCTCCGGCGGCAAGGTCGACCTGCCGCTCAAGGAGTTCGACCTGCTGGAGATGCTGCTGCGCAACGCGGGCCGGGTGCTGACCCGGATGCAGCTCATCGACCGGGTCTGGGGCGCGGACTACGTCGGCGACACCAAGACCCTCGACGTCCACGTGAAGCGGCTGCGCGCCAAGATCGAGCCCGACCCGGGCGCGCCGAGGTTCCTGGTGACGGTGCGCGGCCTGGGCTACAAGTTCGAGCCGTAAACCGCGGCCCGGACCGGCCCCGTCCGCCGGTCCGTACGCCGCATACGGCTGAGGCGCCTCCCCCCGGCGGGGAAGGCGCCTCAGCCGTATGCGCGTGCCGTGCGCCGGGCTAGTTCGCCGCGGACTCGCCGGAGGCGTCCGGGCTGGCGGAGGCGTCGGGGCTCGCGGAGGCGTCCGGGCCGGTGGAGCCGCTCGCGGAGGCGGACGGCGAGGCCTGCGGCGCCTGCGAGGGCTGCGCGCTGGGGCCGAAGTCCTTGAAGTAGCCGTCGGCCGGGACGACGGAGGCGCCGAGGGAGACCTCGCCCGTCTCGCTGAACGTGAAGACCAGGGGCTGGACGTCGCCGTTCTTGGGAGCCTCGTCGCCGTTCTCGATGACGGCGGAGGCGTTGCCCTTGCCGCCGAGGATGACCCGGCCGCCGGCCGGGACGACCACCGGGCCGGAGCCCTTCGCGGCCTGCAGCCGCACCGAGCCGCTGCCGCCGTCCAGGGTGATGGAGTCGAGGGTCTCGGCCTTGGGGCCGTCGTTGAAGACCGTGGCGGTGACGACCGAGGACGCGGTCTCGGTGGTGACGTTGACGTTCTGCACCTTGATCGCGCCGGAGTGGGTGGACGCGTTGTCCGGCCGGACCCCGAGCGTCGCCGCGTTGTTGCCCGCGGCGCACGCGGAGAGCGCGGTGATCGAGAACGCGATGGCAGTGGCGGCGAGAGCGCCGTGTCGAAGGCTGCGGCTCACGGCGGCGGCAACTCCTTGAACGAGCGGACGGGTACGGACGGGTCGGGCGGTGTTGTAAAGCTGCCCTAAGAGTCTGTCAGCCGCCAGGTTACCGAGCCCTCCTCGCCGCTTCGCACCCGACCCGCCCCTGACGGGACGGCGATCCCGGGGCCCGGCCGTGTTCGCGCATTCGCGGTCTCTTCACAAAACGCGCGTGATCAAATTCCGGCCCGGCGTTCACCACGCGCTCCGTGGCTGTTCACGGACGGTGGCGCATTCCTTGCGCATAATCTCCGGCGCGGCCGTACGTTGATCAATTTCATGGGCCATCGGCAGTTACGCCCGAACGAGTGATCCAGCATCGAACGGGCTACGGAAAGCTCGGTAACCGGAACCCGACAAAACGGGACTTTCGCCCCCTTCGGTGGGTGCCGGAGCGCGTGTAGGGTCCGCGTTTCTCCGTCCCCGTACAGCCGCTCCGACCTGCGAATACCGTCTTCCGGAGGCCGCCCGCAGCACGTCCGTGTCGCAGTTGTCAAGCCCCGAGATATGCCCTGACCTGCGAAAACGCCATTCAGGAGTTGCGATTCTCGTGTTACGCTTGATAGCCACGGAAGGGGTACCTGTCACATGACGTTCAAGGTTGGCGACACCGTGGTCTATCCCCATCACGGGGCCGCGCTGATCGAGGCTATCGAAACTCGCCAGATCAAAGGCGTGGACAAGACCTACTTGGTGCTCAAGGTCGCTCAGGGCGACTTGACGGTGCGTGTACCGGCGGACAATGCGGAGTTCGTGGGCGTGCGCGACGTAGTCGGGCAGGAAGGGCTGGACCGCGTCTTCGAGGTGCTGCGCGCACCGTATGCCGAGGAGCCGACGAACTGGTCCCGGCGCTACAAGGCAAATCTCGAGAAGCTCGCCTCCGGCGATGTCATCAAGGTCGCCGAAGTGGTGCGCGACCTGTGGCGTCGCGAGCGCGAGCGCGGACTCTCCGCAGGTGAGAAGCGCATGCTCGCCAAGGCCCGCCAGATCCTGGTGAGCGAACTCGCTCTCGCGGAGAACACCAACGAGGACAAGGCCGAGGCGCTCCTCGACGAGGTTCTCGCCTCCTGAACCGGACGGCGCCGGTCGTCATGACGACCACCGGATCGCACCGGCCGTAGAGAATATGCCGCGGTGCCCGCTGACCACCCCTGTACACGGTGTGTCGTCGGGCGCTGCGGCATGTCCGGACCGCAATCCAACGGCGAATTCCAGCCACCTGCCATGCCCGGCGTCCCGGTACACGACCTTGGTACGTTGCTCGCGATCTTGCTGAACCCGGCGTGCGGAACCGGCTCCGAGCGGCCACGGCGTGCCCCGGCTCGTCCGGGGTCACGGAAAGGGGCCCGGTCGAGTCATGGCGCGGTGGCCCGGCTCGCTTCTGGCCATACCCACGTCGGCCGTGGACACAAACATGCCGAAGCCTCGGAGTGCAACCGATGTCTGAACAACCGCGACCTTCCCGTACGGCCGCCGTGATTCCCGCGGCCGGCCGCGGCGTACGGCTCGGTCCGGGCGCCCCCAAGGCGCTCCGGGCGCTCGGCGGTACGCCCATGCTCATCCACGCCGTACGGGCCATGGCCGCCTCGCGGCACGTGTCCCTGGTCGTCGTCGTCGCCCCGCCCGCCGGCGCGGCCGAGGTACGCCACCTCCTCGACGAACACGCGCTGCCCGAGCGCACCGACTTCCTCGTCGTGCCCGGCGGCGAGACCCGCCAGGAATCCGTGCGGCGGGGTCTCGACGCCCTCCCGGACACGGTCTCCACCGTCCTGGTCCACGACGCGGCCCGCCCGCTGGTTCCCGTGGACACCGTGGACGCGGTCGTCGAGGCCGTCCGCGACGGCGCCCCCGCCGTCGTCCCCGCCCTGCCGCTCGCCGACACCGTCAAGGAGGTCGAGCCCGGTGCCCCCGGCGCGCCGGAGCCGGTCCTCTCCACCCCGGTCCGCGCCCGGCTCAGGGCCGTTCAGACCCCGCAGGGCTTCGACCGCGAGACGCTGCTGCGCGCCCATGAACGGGTCGCCGTGGACGGCGAGGGCGCGACCGACGACGCCGGCATGGTCGAGCAGCTCGGCGAGCCCGTCGTCGTCGTGCCCGGCCACGAGGAGGCGTTCAAGGTGACCCGGCCGCTGGACCTCGTCCTGGCCGAGGCCGTTCTCGCGCGCAGGAGGGCCAACGATGGCTTCTGAGACCCCCGCCCCCGGGGAAACCCCCACCACCGGCCCGGCCCCCGGGCCCGTGATCCCGCTCGTCGGCATCGGCACCGACATCCACGCCTTCGAGGAGGGCCGCGAGCTCTGGTGCGCCGGGCTGCGCTGGGACGGCGAGGGCCCCGGACTCGCGGGGCACTCGGACGCGGACGTCGTCGCGCACGCCGCGTGCAACGCCCTCTTCTCCGCCGCCGGGCTCGGCGACCTCGGGCAGCACTTCGGCACCGGCCGCCCCGAGTGGTCGGGCGCCGCGGGCGTCACGCTGCTCACCGAGGCCGCCCGCATCGTCCGCGCGGCGGGCTTCGAGATCGGCAACGTGGCCGTCCAGGTCGTCGGCGTACGGCCGAAGATCGGCAAGCGGCGCGACGAGGCGCAGCGGGTGCTCTCGGACGCGGTCGGCGCTCCCGTCTCGCTGTCCGCCGCCACCTCCGACGGGCTCGGGTTCACCGGCCGGGGCGAGGGGATCGCGGGGATCGCGACCGCCCTGGTGTACCGCACCGGCTGACGCGGCCTCCCGCCGGCCACGGGCGTCCCCGGCCCCCCGCCCTTGTTGCACATCGTTCGCACGTACGCTGGTACGGCAAGTATGTGACGGCGAGGATCGGTGGGGCTGCGGGATGACGACGGCCACAGAGGCGACGGCGCTGCGGGCCGGTGCGGGGGAGTACGTCCTGCGCACCGCGGGCCCCGGGGACGTGGGCGGGGCGCGGGCCGTGATGCTCGACACCGTCTACCGCGACCTGCGCTCCGGCTATGTACCGCGCTGGCACGCCGACATCATCGATCCGGAGACCGCCTATCTGCGGCCGGCCCGCTGCACGCTGCTGGTGGCCGAGTACGCGGGGGAGATCGTCGCCACCGGCGCCGTGCGCGACCGGGGTCCGCAGGCGCCGCCCAATCCGCAGTGGGTCGCCGACCGCTTCCCGTCCGGCACCACGGCGCAGCTGTGCCGGATCTACGTACGACCGGAGCACCGCAGGCACGGCCTGGCCCGCCGGATGGTGCGCGAGCTGTGCGCCTTCGCGGCGCGGGTCGGCGGCTACGAGGCGGTCTACCTGCACACCGACCCGGCCGTGCCGGGCGCCGAGCCGTTCTGGCGGTCCCTCGCGCGGGAGGTGTGCGACGAGCGCGCACTGCCGGGCGGTGGCCAGGGCATCGTCCACTTCGAGCTGCCGCTGCCGGGGGCCGGGAGCCTCCCGGAGTCGTGAGCGGGCCGCACCCCGCCGAGTAAATGACAATGATTTTCATATAAGGTCGTCGCCATGCCCACCCCCCGCCGTCGTCGCTCCGCGCTGCCGCTGATCCTGTCCGCGACCGCCCTCCTCGTCCCGCTGGCCACCGCCTGTTCCGGCGGCTCCGATGCCGGGGCCGCGGCCGGGGACGGGAAGCGCCTCCGGGTTGTCATGGCCTTCCCGCCCGCCCAGGCCATGTCCCCCTACGGGGACGACGCCGTCACCCTCAGCCGCCTCGCGGTCGTCGAGGGCCTCACCGCCCTGGACGACGAGGGCGCGGCCACGCCCGCGCTCGCCGCCTCCTGGAAGCGCGACACCCCCACGTCCTGGACCTTCACCCTGCGCGAGGCGACCTTCCAGGACGGCACCGCCGTGGACGCGGCCTCGGTCGCCCGCTCGCTGAACGCCGCCGACAAGGCGTCACCCGGCCCCCGCGTCCTGTCCGACACCGGCATCACCGCCACGGCGCGGGGCGCCCGCACCGTACGGATCGTCACCGACGAGGCCGACCCGCTGCTGCCCCAGCGCCTCGCCAACCCCTCCCTCGCCATCCTGTCCGGCGCCGCCTACAAGGACGGAAGGGTGAACCCCGCAGGCCACGCCACCGGCCCCTTCACGCTGACCGCCGTCAAGGGCGCCGTCAGCGCCACCCTGGAACGCAACGACGCCTACTGGGGCGGCAAGGCCAAGGCCCCCGGCGCCGACGTCACCTTCGTCGCCGACGGCACCGCCCGCGCCAACGCCCTGCGCACCGGGGCCGTCGACGTCGCCGAGTACATACCGGTCTCCCAGGCGTCCCTCCTCGGCGACGGGCTCGCCCACGCCTTCTCCTCGGCCCGCACCAACGGCCTCTCCCTCAACACCCGGCGCGGCGTCTTCGCCGACCCCGCGATGCGCGCCGCCGCCCGCGAGGCCATCGACTCCCCGGCCCTCGTCAAGGCCGTCTACGAAGGGCGCGCCGACGCCGGACAGGGGCTCCTCGGCCCCGGCGTCCCCTGGGCCGGCGCCGTCCGCACGCCCCCCACCGGACGGGCGGAGGCCGCCGACCGGGCCCAGGTCGCCGGGGCGGGGGAGATCGTCCTCGCCACCTACACCAACCGGCCCGAACTCCCCGAGGCCGCCACCGTCGTCCAGGAACAGCTCCGCAAGCGCGGCTTCACCGTCAAGCAGGTCGTCCGCGACTACGCCCAGATGGAGGCCGACGCCCTCGCCGGCAAGTACGACGCCTTCATCCAGGCCCGCAACACCCTCCTGGACACCGCCGACCCCGTCTCCTACCTGGCGTCCGACTTCACCTGCGACGGCAGCTTCAACATCTCGCAGCTCTGCGACGCCCGCGTGGACGCCGCCGTCGCCCGGGCCGCGTCCACCGCCGCCACCGACGCCCGGCACCGCGCCGTCGCGACCGCCGAAGCCCGCGTCCTCGGCACCGACGCCCTCGTCCCGCTGGTCCACGAACGCTTCGTCCAGGGGTACGACGACTCCCGCGTGCACGGCGTGGCCCTCGACCCGCTGGAACGCACCCTCATCACCGCCGACACCCGCGTCGGGTGACCGGGGTGAAGCACCTCGCCGGACGGGCCGCCGCGCTCCTCGCGGTCCTCGCCGTCATCGGGCTGCTGCCCCGCCTCACCCACACCGACCCCGCCCGCACCATCCTCCACGCCCGTTATGCCGACCGGCCCCCGACCGCCGAGACCCTCGACGCGATCCGGGCCGAGACCGGCCTCGACGGCCACCCCCTGCGCCTCCTCGGCGACTGGTTCACCGGCCTCCTCCACGGCGACCTCGGCACCTCCTGGGTCTCCGGACAGCCCGTCGCGCCCGACACCCTGTCCGCCCTCGGCGTCTCCCTCGCCCTGATGGGCGTCTCGCTCACCGCCGCCCTCCTCACCGCGGCCGCCCTCACCGCCCGCACCCTGCGCCGAGGCGCCCGGCACCGCACCGCCGCCCCCCGGGCCGGTACCGCGGCCGCCGTCCTCGCCGCGCTCCCCGAGTTCCTCATCGCCGCCGTGCTCGCCGCGGTCGTCGCCGTCCAGCTCGGCTGGCTCCCCGCGCTCGGCTGGGGCACCCCCCGGCACGCCGTGCTGCCCGCGCTCGCCATGGGCGTCCCGGCGGGCGCCCTCATCGGCCGGCTCCTGGACGACGCGCTGCCCGCCGCGTTCGCC
>NZ_JAKRGC010000169.1 GCF_022347745.1 Streptomyces sp. OfavH-34-F | reverse complement strand
CGGAGGGGGCGGCGGTGGCGGGCTGCCAGCCCGGGCCGCGGAAGATCCGCCCGGCCCGCTCACCCCAGCCGCCCGCCGCGCGGACGTCCCGGGCGATGGCGACGTACTCGTGGGTGGCGACCCGCAGCGGGTTGTAGGTGTGGATGTTCTTGGTGAGCCCGTAGACCGGGCGCACCGTCTCGGGGGCGAACGAGCCGAACCACCGGTCCCACACGATGAGGATGCCGCCGAAGTTGCGGTCCAGGTAGCCGCCCTGCGAGGCGTGGTGCACCCGGTGGTGCGACGGCGTGTTGAGCACGTACTCGAAGGGCCGGGGCAGCCGGTCGACGCGCTCGGTGTGCACCCAGAACTGGTAGACGAGGTTGGCCGACGAGCAGAAGGCGAGCGCGGCCGGGTGCACCCCGCACGCGATGAGCGGCAGGTAGAACGGCCAGGAGGTCAGCGAGGTCCACGGCTGGCGCAGCGCGGTGGAGAGGTTGAACTTCTCGCTGGAGTGGTGCACGACGTGGCAGGCCCACAGGATGCGGATGACGTGGTGGCCCCGGTGCGACCAGTAGTAGAAGAAGTCCTGCGCGAGCAGCATCAGCAGCACCGTCCACCACAGCACCGGCACCCGCAGCGGGGTCAGCTCGTACACGGCGGTGTAGACGGCCACGATGGGCACTTTCCACAGCAGGTCGAAGAAGAGGCTGCCCAGCCCCATGGTGATGCTGGTGGCGGCGTCCTTCGCCTCGTAACCGGCGGCGTCCTCGTCGGGGTGGAAGTGGTGGAGCGCCATCTCCACGGCGGTGAGCAGGACGAAGGCCGGTATGGACCAGAGCACTACATCGGGCAGGTTCGTCGGCATGCCTGCACCGTAGGGCCGGGGGCGGGCAGGGGCCAGATGTTGTTACCAACAAGTATGTGAGACCGGCTGTCAGCACTCTTTGGCACCTTCCGACAGCCCGCCCGTCGTACGATCGGTGCTCCGTTGCGCCGTGGGGGAGGAACGTCCGTGCAGGGACTGGAAGTTGCGCTGATCCGGCTGGCCACGACGGTCCTCGGCGCGGTGACCCGATCGCTCGTCACGCCGAAGCCCGGCGCCGGTCTCGTCGCCGATCCGGTGCGCCCGCTCCCCCGGCCCGCGAAGCCGGACCGGTTGGCGAAGGTGCTGGGCGGCCGGCTGGAGGAGTCGTACGCCGGACTGCCCGAGCACGAGCGCCTGGCAGCCGTGGAGGCGGTACGGGACGCCTTCGCGGCGGCGGGCGCGGTCACGGCGGACCGGCTGTTCGCCGCCGGGCTCGACCCGGCCCGGCTGGCCGCCGGATTCCCGGCGCCGGACCCCGGCCTCTCGGAGCGGGCACGGGAACTGTACGGGGAGCTGCTGGACCGGTGCTGCGCGCATGTGGTGGAGCAGCTGACCGCCGAAGCGTCGTTCCCGGCCCGGGCGGCGGTGGAGCAGACCCGCGCCGCCGAGCGCACCCGGGAGCTGGTGGAGGACGTACGCCGGCGGGTCGGCCCGGCCCCGGAGGCCGCCGACATGGACTTCGAGGAGCGGTACGCGCGGTTCATGGCGCGGGCGCACAGCCGGATGGAGCTGTTCGGGCTGACGCTGGGCCGCTCCGCCGGGGACTGGCCGCTGGAGACGGCCTACATCAGCCTGACGGTCAGCTCCCGCGACAGCGCGCCGGAGTGGCTGGGCCTGCGCGTCCCGGAGCGGGGGTCCGTCTCGGTGGAGCAGTGCCTGGCCGGGAGCGGGCGGCTGCTGCTGCGCGGGCCGGCCGGGTCGGGCAAGAGCACCCTGGTGCAGTGGCTCGCCGTGAACGCCGCCCGGCAGTCGTTCGGCGGCGAACTGGCGGACTGGAACCGCTGCGTGCCGTTCGTCCTGCGCCTGCGCGCATTCACCTCGGACGGGAAACTCCCCGGCCCCGAGGACTTCCTGCGCGCGGCGGGCGTCCCGCTGCACGGGGCCGCCCCCGCCGGCTGGGCGGACCGGTTGCTGTCCGAGGGGCGCGGCCTGGTTCTGGTGGACGGGGTGGACGAGGTCCCGGCCCGGCTGCGGCAGCGCACCGAGCGGTGGCTCAGGGACCTGATCACCGCCTACCCGCACGCCCGGTACGTGGTGACGACGCGGCCGTCCGCCGTGCCGGAGAGCTGGCTGTCCGGCTCCGGCTTCGAGGCGCACTCGCTGCTCCCGATGACCGGCTCGGACATCCGCTCGTTCGTCGAGCACTGGCACCGGGCCGCCCGCCAGGAGTGCGGTTCGGACGCGGAGCGCCGCCGGCTCGACACGTACGAGGAGGCGCTTCGGCAGGCCGTGGTCACCCGGCGCGACCTGGGCCGGCTGGCCACCAACCCGCTGATGTGCGCCCTGCTGTGCGCGCTCAACCGGGACCGCCGGATGCAGCTCCCGAGGGCCCGCAAGGAGCTGTACGACGCCGCGCTCGACATGCTCCTCGTACGCCGCGACACCGAGCGCGAGATCACCGGGGTCGAGGGCGTCGACCTGACCCGCGAGGAGCAGACGGCTCTCCTGCAGCGGCTGGCGTACTGGCTGATCCGCAACGGCCAGGCCGAGGCCGACCGGGGCGAGGCCGTGGAGATGGTGGCCGAATGGCTGGCGGCCATGACCCAGATCCGGGCGACGCCCGGGGACGTGTTCTCGCATCTGCTGATCCGCAGCGGGCTGCTCCGCGAACCCGCTCCGGGGGCGGTCGGGTTCGTGCACCGCACGTTCCAGGACTACCTGGGTGCCAAGGCCGCGGTGGAGGCGCGCGATCTGGGCGTGCTGGTGAGGAACGCGCACGACGACCAGTGGCACGACGTGATCCAGATGGCGGTCGGCCATGCCCGGCCGGACGAACGGGAGCGGCTGCTGCGGCAGTTGCTGAGGCGGGCGGACCGGTCGGCCGGACAGCGCCACCGGCTGGTGCTGCTGGCGGCGGCGAGCGCCGAGCACGCGCCGGAGCTCGACCCCGCGCTGCGGGCCGACATCCGCGACCGCACGGAGGCGCTGCTCCCGCCGCGCAGCCGTGAGGAGGCCGAGGCGCTGGCAGCGGTCGGAGAGCTGGTCCTGGAGCTGCTTCCGGGGCCGGACGAGGTGGCGGACAGTTCTGCGGCGGGGTACGTGGTGCTGACGGCCGGGCTGGTGGGCGGGGACGCCGCGTACGAGGTCATCCGGCGGTACCGCGACGACGTGCGGGACTCAGTGGGCTCCCAGTTGTGCGAGGTGTGGCGCTCCTTCGACACCGTTTCGTACGCGCGGGAGATCCTGGCGGGGCGGTCGTGGGACGAGCAGGGGTTCTCGCTCTCCGCGTACACCCCTGAGCAGTTGGAGGCCCTGCGCCACGTCCCCCACGCCCGCGCGATCCGGTTGCAGGGCGATCATCCCGACCTGTCCTCTCCGGCCGCCCGCCGCGACCTGAGGCGAATCTTCGTCTACCAGAACGAGGCCCTGACCGACCTGACCCCGCTGACCTCCGCGGACAGGCTCGCCGAGGTGGGGCTGAGCCACTGCCCCGGAGTCCGCGACCTCCGGCCCCTGCACGGGCTCCCCCTCACCTGGATGTCACTGATCATGCTGCATCCGGTGCTGCCGGCCAGTCAGCTGGAGCCGTTCACGGAGCTGTCCGGCCTGGTCCTGGGCCACCGCTTCCCGGTGCGCAGCATCGGCGAGCTGCCGCTGGCTCCCGGGCTGACCTCGCTGTCCCTGCTCCCGCCGGCCGACGGACTGAGCCTGGAGGGGATCGAGCGGTGGACGAACCTGGACCACCTGAGCCTCGTCGGCCGGGCCCAGCTCCGGTACGCGTCCGCGTCCCCGGTCTTCCGGACCATCCGGAGGCTCGGCATCGAGCACGTGAACGAGCTGGACCTGGGCCTGCTGGGCGGAGCGCCCTCCCTCACCTCGCTCGACATCTACCATTGCCGGCTGTCCGGCGGCCTGGAGCCCCTGGCCGAGCTGCCGGAGCTGAGAACCCTCTGTCTGTTCTTCGCGCAGCAGGACACCGACCTCTCCGGCCCCTACGACCTGACGCCCCTGGCCGGTTGCGACCGGCTCACCATCACCCTCGGCCCCGACACCCCCGCGCTCGGCGAGGACCTCTTCCCGCCCGAGCGGATCAAGCGCCTGCGCTGAGGTCCTACACCCCCGCCGCCCCCAGCAGGTGGCCCGCCGCGTAGGTGACCGCCATGGCCACCGCGCCGCCGGCCATGTTGCGCAGCACCGCCGGGCGGGTCGCCGCCTCCCCGAGGCGGGCGCTCCACCAGCCCGTCACGGCCAGCACCGCGAGGACGGAGAGCACGGTCACCGGCACCCGGAGCCCGGACGGCGGCAGCACGATGGCCAGCAGGGGCAGCAGGGCGCCGACGGTGAACGCGAGGAAGCTGGCGCCCGCCGCGTGCCAGGGGTTGGTGAGGTCGTCGGGGTCGATGCCCAGCTCGACCTCCGCGTGGGCGCGCAGCGCGTCGCGCTCGGTGAGCTGGACGGCGGCCTCGCGGGCGACCTCGTGGCTCAGCCCCTTGGCCTCCAGCAGGCCCGTCAGCTCGGCGAGTTCGGCCTCCGGGGTCTCCTGGAGCTCGCGTTTCTCGGTGGCGAGGGCGGCCTTCTCCGAGTCGCGCTGGGTGGAGACCGACACGTACTCGCCCGCCGCCATGGACAGCGATCCGGCGAGGAGTCCGGCCAGGCCGGCCGTCAGCAGGGCGCCCCGGTCCTCGGTGGCGCCGGCCACGCCGACCACGAGCCCCGCGGTGGAGACCACACCGTCGTTGGCGCCGAGGACGGCCGCGCGCAGCCAGTTCAGCCGGGCGCCCAGGCCGTTGCCGTGCGGTTCGTCGTGCGCCGGAGGTCGTGTCATCCCGGAATCGTCGCACCTGCGGCGGCCCGGGCGGGGGCCGACACCGAATACCGAATGGGGCGCTGTCGGACACGGCCCGTATTCTCTGTGACCATGCTCGACGACCCGCAGACCGCAGTGCCGTGGCCGGCCGCCTACCCCGAGGGGTACGCGGTCGTCGACGTGGAGACCACCGGGCTCGCCCGTGACGACCGGATAGTGTCCGCGGCCGTGTACCGGCTGGACGCGCGGGGCAACGTCGAGGACCACTGGTACACGCTGGTCAACCCGGAGCGCGATCCGGGCCCGGTGTGGATCCACGGGCTCACGAGCGACGTCCTGGCGGGGGCCCCGCTGTTCCCCGAGGTCGCCGCCGAGCTGTCCGAACGGCTCGCGGACCGGGTGCTCGTGGCGCACAACGCGGCGTTCGACTGGTCGATGCTGGCCCGGGAGTACGCGCGGGCCTCGGTCTCCGCGCCGGTCCGGCAGCGGCTGTGCACCATCGCGCTCGCCAAGGAGCTGCGGCTGCCGCTGCCCAACCACAAGCTGGCGTCGCTGGCCGCGCACTTCGGCGTGGTCCAGCAGAACGCGCACCACGCGCTGGACGACGCCCGGGTGCTGGCCGAGGCGTTCCGCCCGAGCCTGCACGCGGCGGCGCGCGGCGGGGTGCGGCTGCCGCTCCTGGAGTGCCGGCCGCTGACCGAGTGGTCGCAGTCGCCGGTGACGCCGCGGACCGGGGCGCCGTCCTCGTACGGGGGACACACGACCTGGCGCGCCTCGCGCAAGCGGCCGGCCTGCCCGTATCCGAACCCGGGGCGGTACGAGAAGGACAAGCCGCTCATGCAGGGCATGCGGGTGGCGTTCTCCGGGGACACCTCGGTGGACCGGGAGCTGCTGGAGGACCGGGCGGTGGAGGCCGGGCTGCACGTGGCGACGAGCGTGTCGCGGCTGACCAGCCTGCTCGTCACCAACGACCCGGACTCGGCGACGTCGAAGACGGTGAAGGCGAAGGCGTACGGCACCCCGATCCTGGACGAGAGCGCGTTCACGCATCTTCTGCGGGACGTCGCCCCGGCCGTCGCGCGGGTGCCGGGGCCGACGCGGTCATCGGAGTGAACCGGGGGCGACGCGCCGTCCGCCGCCGGTGCGCCGCCGTCCGCGCGTTTCACCCTGTGGCGCATGGCACGTTGTGAGGTCTGCGGAAACGATTACGGGATGTCCTTCGAGGTCCACGCCCAGGGCGCGGTCCATGTGTTCGACTGCTTCGCCTGCGCGATCCACCGCATGGCGCCCATCTGCGAGCACTGCCGGGTCCAGGTCATCGGCCAGGGGGTCGAGGTGGACGGGCACTGGTTCTGCGGCGGGCACTGCGCCCGCGCGGAGGGGAAGGTGGGCATCGTCGACAGAGTCTGAGGACACGGGGGCGGCCTCCCCTTCGGCCGCCCCCGTCCGCCGCCCCTCCGCCCCGCCCCGGCCCCGTCTTCGGCCGTCCCTTCGGGCACCCCGTGCGCGATGCGTCCCGTATGCGGTTGTACGGTCGTGGGGTGTACCGCTTCCTGATGACCCGGCAGTGGCTGTTCCTCGCCCTCCTCTCGCTCGTCCTCATCCCCGTGATGGTCGAGCTGGGTTTCTGGCAGCTGCACCGGCACGAGCACAAGGTCGCGCAGAACGCCCTGATCTCGCGGAACCTCAAGGCGGACCCGGTCCCGGTGTCCCGGCTCACCTCCCCCGGCCACACCGTCCCGCGCGCCGACTACTGGCGCACCGTGACGGCGACCGGGACGTTCGACGAGAAGCACACGGTCGTCGTGCGCCGCAGGACCGCCAACGACGGCGCCATCGGCGTGCACGTCCTGGTGCCGTTCGACCTCAAGGGCGGCGGCACCGTCATGATCAACCGGGGCTGGGTGCCGTCCGCCGCCGACCAGCACGCCTTCCCCGACGTGCCGGCCGCACCGAAGGGCGAGGTGACCGTCACCGGGCGGCTGAAGGCCGACGAGACGACCGGCGCCAGCGGCATCAAGGACATCTCGGACCTTCCGGACCGTCAGGTGATGCTGATCAACAGCGCCCAGCAGGCCCGGCTGCTCGGCCGCCCGGTCCTCGGCGGCTACATCGAGCTGACCGGCCCCGCCCCGGCGGACGGCTCGCCCGAGACGATCGGGGCCCCCGACGACGGCTCCATCGGCCCGCACATGGCCTACGCCGTGCAGTGGTGGCTGTTCGCCGCCGGCGTCCCGGTGGGCTTCGTGGTCCTGGCCCGGCGCGAGAAGCGCGACCGGGTCGCGGCGGCCGCGGCGGCGGCCGAAGCGGACGCGGCGCCGGAACCCGAGCCCGCGCAGGCCTGACGGCGGCTCCCCGGGGGGTGACTCCCGCCTCTCCTGACCCACTCCCCGCTTAACGGGGGCCCGGTTCGGGAAGACGCCTGAACGTGACCCCACGCATCGAGGACTACGCCCTGATCGGCGATCTCCAGACCGCGGCCCTGGTCGGCAAAAACGGTTCTGTCGACTGGTTGTGCCTGCCTCGCTTCGACTCGGGCGCCTGCTTCGCGGCCCTGCTCGGCGACGAGGAGAACGGCCACTGGCGGATCGCCCCCAAGGGCGCGGACGTGTGCACCCGGCGTGCCTACGCGGGCGAGTCCCTGGTCCTGGAGACGTACTGGGAGACACGCACCGGCACCGTGAAGGTCATCGACTTCATGCCGCAGCGCGACCGGGAGCCGGACGTGATGCGGATCGTCGAGGGGATCAGCGGAACTGTCGACATGTCGTCCGTGATCCGGCTGCGCTTCGACTTCGGGTCCATCGTGCCGTGGATGCGCCGCTCGGACGGCCACCGGGTCGCCGTCGCCGGTCCGGACTCGGCCTGGCTGCGCAGCGAGCCGCCGGTCAAGACCTGGGGCCAGCAGTTCTCGACCTGCTCGTCCTTCAGCGTCTCGGCGGGCGAGAAGGTGGCCTTCGTACTGACCTGGCACCCCTCGCACTCACCGCGTCCCCCGCGCGTCGATCCCTACGAGGCGCTGGAGAACACCCTGGCCGACTGGGCGCGGTGGTCCTCCCGCTGCGCGTACGACGGGCCCTACCGGGATGCCGTGGTCCGCTCGCTGATCACCCTCAAGGCGCTCACCTTCGGCCCGACCGGCGGCATCGTGGCGGCCCCCACCACCTCGCTGCCCGAGGAGATCGGCGGCGTACGGAACTGGGACTACCGGTTCTGCTGGCTGCGCGACTCCACCCTCACCCTCGGCGCGCTGGTCTCGGCCGGCTACCTGGAGGAGGCGGCCGCCTGGCGGGACTGGCTGCTGCGCGCGGTCGCCGGCGACCCGGCGGACCTCCAGATCATGTACGGGCTGGCCGGCGAGCGCAGACTCCCCGAGTCGGAGCTGCCCTGGCTGCGCGGCTACGAGAACTCCGCCCCGGTCCGGATCGGCAACGCGGCGGTGCGCCAGCGCCAGCTCGACGTGTACGGAGAGGTCATCGACTCGCTCCGGCTGGCCCGCGACGCCGGGCTGGACGACAAGCCGCACGCCTGGAGCCTGCAGCTCAGCCTCCTCGGGTTCCTGGAGTCCACCTGGCGCGAGCCGGACGAGGGGCTGTGGGAGATCCGGGGGCAGCGGCGCCACTTCGTGCACTCCAAGGTGATGGCCTGGGTCGCGGCGGACCGCGCGGTACGCACCCTGGAGGAGGACCCCACGCTGGCCGGGGACGCCGACCGCTGGCGGGCGATGCGGGACGCGGTGCACCGGGAGGTCTGCGAGAAGGGCTACGACCCGGTCCGCAACACCTTCACCCAGTCCTACGGCTCGCGGGAGCTGGACGCGGCGACGCTGCTGATCGTGCGCACCGGCTTCCTGCCGCCGGACGACCCCCGGGTGATCGGCACGGTGGACGCGGTCCGCGAGGAGCTGGACAGCGGCGGGCTGGTGCGCCGTTACAGCACGGAGGGCCGCTGTGTGGACGGGCTGCCGGGCGGTGAGGGCGCCTTCCTGGCCTGTTCGTTCTGGCTGGCGGACGCGCTGCGGCTGACCGGGCGCACCGAGGAGGCCACCGAGCTGTTCGAGCGGCTGCTCGCCCTGCGCAACGACGTGGGGCTGCTGGCCGAGGAGTACGACACGGTGGCGGGGCGCCAGCTCGGCAACTTCCCCCAGGCGTTCAGCCACATCGGTCTGGTCGGTACGGCGGTCGGGCTGGCGGAGGACCGGGCCGCCGAAGCGCGGGCCGCCGAAGCGCGGGCCGCCGAGGGCGGTGCGGAGGCGGGCACGGCAGGATAGGGCCATGGATCTCGGACTGAAGGACCGTGTGTACATCGTCACCGGCGCGACGCGCGGGCTCGGCTTCGCCACCGCGCGGGCCCTGGTCGCGGACGGCGCCAAGGTGATCATCACCGGCCGCGACGAGCAGCGCGCCCGTGAGGCCGCGAGCGAGCTGGGGCCGGACGCCGTGGGCTTCGGCGCGGACAACGGCGACCCGGCCGCCGCCGAACGGCTGGTGGAGGCCGCCCGCGAGGGGCTGGGCCGGCTCGACGGCATCCTCATCAGCGTCGGCGGCCCGCCGCCCGGCGGCATCGCGGACAACACCGACGCCCAGTGGCAGTCGGCCTTCGAGTCGGTCTTCCTGGGGGCGGTCCGGCTGGCCAGGGCGGCCGCCGCCGCGCTCGGCGAGGGCGGCGTCATCGGCTTCGTGCTCTCCGGTTCCGTCCACGAGCCGATCCCCGGCCTGACTATCTCGAACGGGCTGCGCCCCGGCCTGGCCGGCGTCGCCAAGTCGATGGCCGACGAACTGGGCCCGCGCGGCATCCGGGTCGTCGGGCTGCTCCCGGCCCGGATCGACACGGACCGGGTGCGGGAGCTGGACGCGCTCTCCGGCGACGCGGAGGCGGCGCGCACCGCGAACGAGGCGAACATCCCGCTGCGGCGCTACGGCACCCCGGAGGAGTTCGGCCGCACGGCGGCGTTCCTGCTCTCCCCCGCCGCCTCGTACCTGACCGGGATCATGGTGCCGGTCGACGGGGGGCACCGGCACGGCTTCTGACACCCCGCGCGGGCCGGCCGCCCCGGCCCGCGGCGCCGTCAGCTGACCCGGGGTGCCCGGTGCCTGACCGCCTTGAGCCGGACCTCGGCGGGCAGCCGGGCCATCCCGGCGGAGTCCCGGGCATGGGCCAGCACCTCGTCGCCCAGCCGGTCCAGCGCCTCCCCGGGCGCCGCGTGCGCCTCCATCTGCATGCGTACCCGGGCGGCCGGGGCCGAGCGCTTGCCGGTCAGCGTGACGTGGGCGCGGGCCACACCGTCCAGGGCGCCCGCCTCGTCGGCGAGCACGCCCTCCAGGGCCCGGCCGCGCAGCAGGGCGCCCTCCCCGTCGCCGCTGTCCACCAGCACCTCGGAGAGGCGGGCGCGGCGGAACTGGGCGAGGAGCCACCACAGGGCGAGGACCACCAGGACGGCCAGGACCGCGATCACGGTCGGCCACCACCAGCCCTCGCCGCGCCAGCGCTCCCGGTCGGCGTCGCTGAGCAGCACGTCGTGCTTGCCGTACCAGGGCCACCAGGACGGTACGGAAGGACCCGTGGCGGCGGCGAGCACCCCGCCGCCCACGCAGAGCAGCACCAGTCCGGCGAGCGCCAGAAGTACCCGGTTGACGGTTCTGAGCACGCCGTTCACCCCTTCTTCGCCGGCCGGCGGACATGGACCGACAGGCTCGGCTGCCTGGCGAGTCCCAGTTCTCTGATGCCCGTGGAGAGCACGCCGTCCAGATCGGTCCGCACGTCGTCGAGTTCCCTGAAGTGGGACACGGCGCGCACCTTCACCCTGGAGCGGCCCATCCGGACCCGGACCGACTGGACGCCGGCCACCTCGACGGCCCGGTCGCGCAGGACCATGGCGGCGGCCGTGCGGTCGAGCGCGGCGCGCACGTCGGGGTGCGTGCGGCGCATCGGCAGCAGGTCGCGGAGGCCGGGGGTGAGCGCCAGGATCAGCAGCCAGAGCCCGAGGGCCGCGGCGACGGACGCGCCGGTGAGCACCCAGACGTCGTCGAGGCGGCGGGTCGCGAGGCCGTCCGCGAGGGAGCGGCGCCACTGCATCGCGGGGTGTCCGGCGCGGACCGCCGCCACGTCGTAGAGGAGCAGGCCGCTCGCGCCGAGGACCACCGCGGCGACGAGGGCGGCGGGGACGCGGCGGGCGGACCAGAAGCGGCCGGCACCGCCGCCGGGCCGCTTCTCCTCCGGCCCGGGGTCGTAGTCCGCCGAGGAGGCGGACTGGTCGAGCTGAAGGACGTCGCCGTGTTCCACCGCCCCGGCGTCGGGCGGTCTTTGGGTGCCGTCGTGCGGATCGTGGGGCTGGGTCATCGCATCCTCCCCTGTGCCGCGAGGCTCGCTGCCGTGGGGTGCAGGCGCTCGACCTGTACGGCCACTTCGGGCACCTCCATCCCCGCCAACGCCTTTACCCGCTCGGCGACCCGCCGACGCACGGCCCCGCACCGGTGGCCGATGTCGCCGGGATATCCCAGCTCCAGACTCACCCGTACGCGGGCGGTGTCCCGGTGCACGGTGACCGTGGCGCGCGGCGACGCGGCCTCCTTCGGTGCCCCGTCGACCGCCTCCTTCGCCGCCTGCGCAGCGATCTTCGCGACCACCCGGTCGGCGATCCGCGTCTCTCCCCGCTGTCCGGCCGCGACCGGTCCGCTCGCCCCCGACAACGCCGTCACCTCCGCCGGTCGCCGCGCTCGCGACTCCGGAAGAAGTCACCCGGTTCGAGGTCGCCGTCGAAGAAGCGGCCGGCGACGAAGCCGACCGCTCCGAGGGCGGCCACCAGCAGGAAGGCCCCGAACCCGCCGAAGTACCCGGCGAAACCGAGTGCCATGCCGGCCAACAGGCCGACCACAGCCATGCTCATCGTGTGTGCTCCTCAGCTGCTGCGGACGCCTGGGTCTACTGGACGCGCGATTCGGAGCCGTCGTCGTCATCGTCGTCGTCGGGCAGCTTCACGTCGCTGACGGCGATGTTGACCTCGACGACCTCCAGGCCCGTCATGCGCTCGACGGCCGCGACGACGTTCTCCCGTACGTCGCGGGCGACGTCGGCGATCGACACGCCGTAGTCGACGACGATCTCCAGGTCGAGCGCGGTCTGCGACTCGCCGACCTCGGCCTTGACCCCGCGCGTGACGGACTTGGAGCCGCCGGGCACCCGGTCGCGGACCGCGCCGAAGGTACGGGACAGGCCGCTGCCCATCGCGTGCACCCCGCCGACGTCCCGTGCCGCCATGCCGGCGATCTTCTCGACGACGCCGTCCGCGATCGTCGTGCGGCCCCGGGCGCCGGGGTCGCCGCCGCCGCGCTTGGTCAGGCTGCTGCCGCCCGCGCCGCTGTCGGAGTTCTCGGGCCGGTTCCGCTGTGGGGTCTCGGTCATCGCCGTTCTTCCCTTCGGGGCAGGTTTGACTTCTTTGCCCACATTAAGGTTGCTTGCCCCGACTCGCGCCGTGGATGCGGCAGTCTGGTGGCCATGACGACGGCTGACGGCCCGCACAGGGCCCACGCGTGGACGGCCGCGGTACGGCAACGGCTCTCGCTGGGGCGGCTGCTCCCCCTGGGCGGTCCGGCGGACGGCGCCTGGATCGCGGAGCGGGCGGCGGTCGCGGTGCTGCGCCGGGCGGTGTACGACCCGGCGCCGGGCCCGGTCCTCGGCGAGCTGCGGATCGCCGTGGCCGACCCGGACTCCGCCCCCGCCCCCCAGGTGCCCCCGCCCCCGAGCGCACTGCCGCCGGGCCCCCTACGAATCGAGGCGACGATGACCGCGACGGCCGACCGGCCCCTGCCCGCAGCCGCCGAAGCACTGCGTGCGGCCCTCCTGTCGGCCGCGGCACGGCGGCTCGGACTGGTGGTCGCCGAGGTGGACGTACGGGTGACGGGACTGCTCGACGGTTCGCCCGAACGGGTGGAGCCGGAGCCGGTGGAGGTACGCCCGGTGCCGGCGGAGGACGATGCGGGCCGGGCCGCCGCCTCGGTGACCGGGGTGGCGGCGCTGACCGGGGTGCTGGGCCCGGCGGTGCGGACGGGCGAGGACCATGTACGGGTCGAACTGGCCACGGAGGACGGTCACCGCGCGCTCGACGTGGCGCGGGCGGTCCGGGCGGCGGTGTCGCAGGCGGCGGAGGGCCGGCCGCCGGTCGCGGTGCTGATCACGGCGGTGTCCGGGCAGGCCCCCGCGGGCTGACCCGGCGGCACGGCAGCGGGC